>NZ_REFO01000011.1 GCF_003688665.1 Hydrogenothermus marinus | reverse complement strand
ACATCTTAAGGAAGTTTAAGAAAAAGTGGTTTGACCTTATAACAGGATTAAAGAAGGTAGTAAAGATACGGCTTTACAGACTAAAAGGTATCTCCGAATCCCTGCTTGATGAGGGGATAGGAGTAGTTGGCAGCGTGAACCTGCCAGGAGGGATAAGGACAGCGTTAAGCTGTCAAACTCCCTCAGAAGCTCTGTCCGTAAGGGCGGAGTAGTTCACTTATAATCTATTTCTCAAAGAAAAATTCATAAAATTGAGAGGAAAAAGCATGAAAAAATATATATTAATTTTCCTTTTGTTTATTTTTTTACCTACTTTTGCAAATGAAAGCTTTTTAGAAAGTATATTAGATAATTACAGAGAAAATGGTTTAAAAAGTTTAGAAAAAAAATTAGATTGGGCTTTAACTTATAAAAGCTATTGGGAAAAAAAAGTAAATAAATATATTACAAAATATGGATGGTATGAAAATCCACAATATATTTTATTTTGTGATACAAACAGAAAAAGATTAGATTTAGTTTATGTAGATAATAATAAGATAAAAAAGTTATTAAGTAGCAGTATTGCAATTGGTAAAAATGGATATGGAAAAAGCAAAGAAGGAGATTATAAAACACCTATAGGTGTATATAAAATAATAAAAAAGAGATACAAAATTGATACAAGTATTTATGGCCCTTTTGCTTATGTATTAAATTATCCAAACAAACTTGATAAATCTTTCCAAAGAGATGGTCATGGTATATGGATTCATGGATTTCCTGTAGATTGTAAGGATAAAAGATTTACTAAAGGTTGTGTAGCTACACCAAATAATAATCTTTTAGAAATTGATAAAAAAATAGATTATGGAAAAAGTATTGTAATAATATCTCCTTATAAAAAGTTAGTTAGATCTTCAAAAGATATAGTTAATCTCCTATCATTTATATACAAATGGAGATATTACTGGAAATATAATGATTTTAAAAATTATATATCTTTATATAGCAAAGATTTAAAAACTGTCTATGGAAACTATAAAAAATTTGCCAATAGAAAAAAAAGAATATTTGCAAGAAATTACAAAAAAGAAATTAGGTTTACTAATATAAAAATAACACCTTATCCAAACTTGGGAAAAGAATCTATATGGCGAGTAGAAATGGATGAATTTTATAAAGCACCTAATTTAACTTTTAAAGGTAAAAAAATATTATATATAAGAAAGGAAAAAACTGGATTTAAGATCTGGAGAGAGTATTAATGGCAAGATATTTAATCTTGCTTCTTTTCTTTTTTTCTTATGCTTTTTCAGCTCAACTTCATTTTAAACTTTATAAAAAAGAAGGAAAAATAAAAGGAAATACATTACTTGTAATTGGTGGAATTCATGGTAATGAGCCAGGAGCTTATTTTGCAGCTGCAATGTTAGTTCTTCATTACAAAATAAAAAAAGGTTCTTTATGGATTGTACCAAATCTAAATTTTGATAGTGATATAAGAAATGTAAGAGGTCTTTATGGAGATATGAATCGTAAATTTGCCTATATAAGTAAAAATGATCCTGATTATAAAATTGTCCAAGATATAAAAAAATTAATACTAAATCCAAAGGTGGATTTAATTTTAAATCTTCATGATGGACATGGCTTTTATAGACATCACTGGGAAAATGAGATATTTAATCCAAAAGCATGGGGACAAGCTTGTATAATAGATCAAAAATGTATAAAAACAAAAAAGTTTGGTAATTTATATGAATTAGCTAAAAAGGTATCTTATGTAGTAAATAAAAAGTTAATAAAAAATCATCACGTTTTCAATATAAAAAATACGAGAACAAAACTTTATGATCCTCAGATGAGAAAATCATTAACATATTTTGCTATAACTCAGGGTAAACCTGCATTAGCAATAGAAACAAGTAAAAATATTAGAGATTTAAGTCAAAAAGTTTATTATCAACTTAATGCAATTGAAGCTTTTATGAATGTAATGGATATAAAATATGAAAGGGATTTTGATTTAAAACTACCAGTTATAAGAAAATTATTAAAAGATTATGGTTATGCAGTAATAAATAGAAATATAAAGATTGATCTAAATAACATTAAAAAATACATAAGTTATTTTCCTTTAAATAAGGACTCAAATACAATAAAAGGTTCTCATCCCCTTTTAGCATTTTTAAGTAAAGGCAATAACTGGAATATAATGATAGGAAATAAAAAAATTACCACATTAAAACCAGACTATGTAAAATCTAAAAGATGTATTGACAGTATTGAAATGTTAATAGATGGAAAACTAAAAAAAGTAAAAGTTCCTTCTATTATAGATGTAAAAAATAATTTTTTAATAAAAGATAAAGATTCTTATAGAATAAATGTTATTGGTTTTACAAAAAAAGGCATAAAAAATGAAAGTAATATATTAATAACAAAAAAGGATATACCAAAAAGATTTTCCTTAGATAAAAATGGTAAACAGTACAGAGTAGAAATATACAAAAAAGATTATTTTTGTGGAATGGTAGTAGTAAATTTCAAATAATTTTTTAATTTCACAGATATTTCACATCAATGTATTAATATATAAAAAGAAGAAGCAGCCACCCCTAAAGCCGATGTTTTTTCTCAAACCTCCTCCCAATTCTACCCTGCCCACCCCCGGCAGGGTCTTTTTATTTTAACAAAGCTTTTTTCATAACATCAATAGGAGCTTTTTTACCTGTCCATATTTCAAAGGCTTTTGCTCCTTGATATAAAAGCATAGGAAGTCCATCTTGCCATTGACATCCTTTGTTTTCCGCAGCTTTTAATAGGGGAGTTTTCTTATAGATAATATCTATAACTATATGTTTTTTTTCTATTTTTGAATAATCAAATAAAGGTTTATCTTCTTCATTTAACCCTACAGAGGTAGTATTAACTATAATATCTACATAAGGTAATACACAACATTCTATTTTGTCATAACTAATAGGTAAGATTATCTCTTCTATGAACTTAGTTAAAGGCTTAAAATCTTCTATTATCTTAAAAACTTTTCCTAAAGTCCTATTTGCTTGATATATTTTATCTACTCCTTCTTTTATAAGGGAATAGATTATTGCTCTTGAAGCTCCACCAGCTCCAAGGACTAAAACTTTTTTGCCTTCTAAGTTTGGTATTAACTGTTTTAATCCTGTTATAAAACCTTCTGCATCAGTATTATAACCAATTAAATATCCATCTATATTTTTTATAGTATTACAGGCTTTTATATATTTTACTTCTTCAGAGACTTCATTTAGATATTTTATAACTTCTTCTTTATGAGGTACTGTTATATTAACACCTTTTATACCAAGAACTTTTATTGATTCAACTGCTTTTTCTAAATCTTCAGGTTTTACCTCAAATGGAAGATAGACTGCAGGAATATTAAGATAAGAAAAAGCTGATGTTTGAAATTGAGGAGATTTTGAATGTTTTACAGGATAACCAAATATACCATAAATATCAGTATTACCTGAAATATCTACTTCTAACTTCATTTTATTTTAAATTTTGACTGACCTATCATTACAGTTTTTGCCCATGGAACAAGCTGTTTTATAGCAAGAACAACTGTATCTTTCATTGTCATATCAGATATTGGGCAATGTACACATGTTCCAACTAATTCTAAATATACAGTATCTCCTTCAACTTTTTTTAATATAATGTTTCCTTCATCAATTGCTAATGCAGGCCTTATTTGCTCTAAGACCGACTCAACTTCTTTTTCTTTATCTGTCATAGTTGCCATAATACAACCTCTCAAACTTTTATTCTTCTAATAAAGATTTTGATATATCAAGACCAAGTTTATCATGTAAATCTTTAAAAAATTGTTTTCTTATTTTCTCTTCAGCATTAATAACATTAAAAGCACCATCTATAGAAAGTCTTTTTAAAGCAATATCCTCTATTTCTTCTTCATAGAAAAATGAAAAATATCTTTTTACAATTTCTTCTGAATCTGGATACTCTTCTAAAAGATGGAAAACCTTAAAATCTCCATTTATTCTCATTCTTGTGTCTTCCTTACAAAAAATCTTAATAATCCATCTTCATCAATATATCCAAGATATTCATTTCCTGTTGTTTCACACCAAGCAGGTACATCTTGAATAGCACCTTCATCATCTGCTTGAAGCTCTATTATTTGCCCAGTTTTTGCTTGTTTTACTACTTTTGCAAGTTCAGTAATAGGTATTGGACAGTATGTACCTGTTGCATCATGTACTATATCTGGATTTATATTTTCTAAATTTTCTGCCATAGTTATATCCTCCAGCTTTCTAATATAGCTTCTTCAAGTCTTTGACCTAAAATTATATCTTGTTTAAACTGATTTTCAAGTTTTTTAGGAGGAGATATTTTTACCTTTATTTTTCCTTCTTCATCTGTTTTACTATATCTAGCAATAAGGTTTGCAATATATTTTTTATCTTCTTCAGATATTACTTCTCCATTTATTGGTCTTGCTATTGCAACTGCTCCTTTCCCAACAGGTTCTGCAAACCAATAATTTTTACTTATACCTTTTACAAAATTACCTTCTCCTTCATTCCTGGTTACTATAACTTTTGTCTTTGTTGGAAGTCTAAAATGTCTTCCTATTGTAAGTAAGTACAGCTCTTCTCGTGAGATTGTATTTTCTACAAAGATTACTTCTTTATACTTTCTTGCAAAATTTTCATCTGTAAGATAACAACAACCACCTGCTGGCTGTTCATACTCATCTATTCCAAATTTTTTAGCAAGTTCTAACTGTCTTTTTCTACTTCTACCAACAATTCCTTCTAATTTTTCTCTATCTACCCAACCTTTAATCTCAGGAATAGTTGGTGGAAGTAGCTTTGCTGAAAGTGGCTTTAATACTATTCCTTCAACTCCCGATTCTTTTTCAATAATTTTCATAGCTTTTAAATGTTGACTCATAGGTCTTTGATTTAAAACTTCTCCAGATATTATGAAATCTGCTCCAATTTCTTCCATATATTTTTTTGCATGTTTATACATATAAGCCCTACAATCTATACAAGGATTTATATTGCTACCATATCCATATTTTGGATTTTGTATTACATCAAAATAACCTTCTGATATATCTATAATTTCAAGAGGAAATCCATACTTTGCCGCATACTTTAGCGCAGGATTCATATAATGAGATCCATCTTCTTTCTTTTCGCCTCTTCTTCTTTTTGTTTCAGTAATACAAAAACCTGTATAAAAATGCAGGGCAATAACCTCTATGCCCTGCTGTTGTATTAATTTTATTGCTAATGTGCTATCAAGCCCACCTGAATAAAGTGCTACTGCTTTTCTTTTCATATTATCCTATATGTTCTAAATCTACTGCTTCTTCTTCATGTTCTTCTTCTATGCAATCAGGTATTTTTGCTGCTTCTTCAACTCTTCCTTGTTTTAAAAGATAATCTTTTATAGCTACATGTAATGTTTCAAGGCCAAGGTTTGTACAGTGTATTTTTTGAGGAGGTAATCCTCCAAGTTCTTCAAATATTTCTTTATATGTTAAGTTTAAAGCATAATCTATAGGTTTTCCTTTTACCATTTCTGTAAGCATAGAAGATACTGCTATAGCAGAACCACATCCAAAAGTTTTAAATTTCACATCTTCTATTACATCATTTTCAGGATTTACTTTTATAGTAAATAACATTGCATCTCCACAAGATGGATTACCACATTGTCCATATCCATCAGGATTTGGTATTTCTCCCAAATTTCTTGGATTTGTAAAATGATCTAAAACTTTTTCATTATATTCAAACATTGTTTTTAACCTCCTAAGGTTTATTATAGTTTACTCTAAATGTAGGCTTTTTAAGCCCTTTTATCCATGAGTTTTATCACAATTACTTATTACTTACTTTCTTAAACTTGTCTGCTTTTTTAACGAATTGATCCCAGTTTTCAGGTCCAAATGGAGATATTTCTCTTAGTCTTTGTATTACTTTAGGATAAGTTTCAAGTATATAGTCAATATCTTTTTCTGTATTTTCTCTACCAAGTGAAAACACTATAGAACCATTAGACTCTTCTGCACCAACACCAACTGCTGCAAGAACATGAGATTGTTTTAATGCATATGATACACAAGCAGAACCGGAAGCAGTATAAGTTTTATTTATATCCAGCATTAAAAGCATTGCTTCACCTTCTATATACATTACAATTAATGAAAGATGATTTGGAAGTCTTTTTTCTGGATGGCCTGTAAATTTGATATAAGGTATTTTTTCTTCAATTCCTTTTTTAAGTTTATCTCTTAATTTTTTAAGTCTGTTTACTCTATCATCCATTTCTTTTATGGCAAGTTCAGCTGCAGCTCCCATGCCTACAATTAATGGTACTGGCTCTGTACCTGCTCTTTTCCCACCTTCTTGAATTCCACCTTCAATTAAAGGTTTTACTCTTACTCCTTTTCTTATATAAAGGCCACCTACACCTTTTGGTGCATAAAAGTAATGACCTGTAAATGAAGCCATATCAAGTCCCCATTCTTCAACGTTAACAGGCATATGTCCTACTGCAGGAGCTATATCAGAATGGAAAACAACCCTTGGGTTTTTCTCTTTTGCTGCTGCTACAAGAGCTGGCATATCTTGAACTGTTCCTATTTCTCTATTTGCAAATCCAACAGATACAAGGATAGTATCTTCTCTTATTGCTTCTGCAAGTTTTTCAGGAGATATTATTCCATATTCATCAGGTTCTACATATGTTACTTCAAAACCTTCTTTTTCTAAGGTTTTACAAGAATGAAGAACTGAATGATGCTCTATAGCTGAAACAACTATATGTTTACCTCTTCTTGTAACTCCAGGAGCTTTTGCAAAACCTTTTATTGCTAAGTTATTAGCCTCTATAGCACCTGAGGTATAAACTATTTCTTCAGGATTTGCTACATTTAAAAGTTCTGCAACTTGTTCTCTTGCTTTGTTTATTGCTTTTTTAGCTTCAACTCCAAGTTTATGTAAAGATGTAGGGTTTCCAAATTTTTCTGTAAAATAAGGTTTCATTACTTCTACTATTTCTTCTGGAACTGGTGTTGTAGCTAAATGATCTACATATGCTATTCCTCTAGTTTCTATCATTTTTAATACCTCCTCTTTATTTACTTAATTCTTTAATTAAATTATCTGCAATTTGCATAAATGCTTTTGCTGAATTACTATCAGGTTTTGCTAAAACTATAGGCACTCCTAAGTCAGAAAATTCTGCAACCTTAGGTTCTATTGGTATTTTTCCTAAAAGTTTTGTTCCATATTGTTTTGCTATCTCTTCAGTTTTACTTTTGCCAAATATTTCATATATTTTATTATTATCTGGACAAACAAAATAACTCATATTTTCTACTATACCTAAAACAGGTATTTCTACTTCTTTAAACATCTGAATTCCTTTTTTAACATCTATTAAAGCAACATCTTGTGGAGTTGTGACAATTACTGCTCCATCAAGCTCTGCAGTTTGTCCAAGAGTAATCTGTACATCTCCTGTACCTGGTGGTAAATCTATTATTAAGAAATCTAATTCTTCATCTCCCCAATCTATCTCAAATAAAAACTGATTTAAAGCTTTAAATAAAACAGGTCCTCTCCATATTACAGGTGTATCTTCTGAAGGAAGTAAAAACCCTATTGACATTACTTTTATTCCATGGCTTTCTGGAGCTACTAAAACATCTCCTGTAGGTGTTTGTTTCCCAATAACTTGTTTATCTTTTGCTCCAAGCATTGTAGGCCCAGAAGGTCCATACATATCAGCATCAAGATATCCAACATTGTATCCTTTACTTTTTAATGCTGCTGCTAAATTTACAGCAACAGTTGATTTACCAACTCCACCTTTACCTGAAGCTACTGCTATAGCTTTTTTTACTTTTGGTATTCTTCTTCTATTTTCAAATGGATTTTCTTGTGGTGGAGGTGGTGGAGCTTGTGTTTGTTGTCTTTGAGCTGGTGGCTGATCTGTAAATTCTACATCTATCTTAGTTGCTCCTAATGGTTTTAAAGCTTCTTCTGCTTTCTTTCTCAAAAAATCATAATATTTTTCACTTGGTGAAAATAAAACTAAACTTACATCTGTTCCTTCTATTTTTATGTCTCTTAAAATATCTGCTAAAGAAAAACTAATGCCGATTTCTTCTAAAGTAGTTTTCTTTAGAGCATCAATTACTCCTTGTAATGCCATTAAAACCTCCAAAAAATATGTTATATTCTGTATTTTAATAATAGAATAAAGATTTTAAAATTTAAAGGTATGATAACTATCATTATGATATAATTGGTAAATTGAAAATTTTTCTCGGTAAATGAAAAAATATTGAAATACTTTAAAAAACTCTTCTTCCTAATATTATTTTCTTCTTCTGTTTTAATATCAGCTACACACCATCATGCTGATTTTAAACATCATTCTGATTGTCCTATCTGTTTTTTTCAATTTAATAATACATCTAATAGCCCTGACTTAAATCCTATTAAGATACATTTTCCAAAAGAAAAATCTATTAAATGTATTAAAAAACTAAAAAATTACCAAACAAAAATATCAATAAAAATAAAAGCCAGAAGTCCTCCTTTTTACATTTAAAAACTTTAAAAAATTTTTAATCTTTATCTTTTAATTTAAAAATTTAAAAGGAGGACTCTATATGAGAAAAATAATTACTGGTATTTTATTGTCATTCGGTATTACTTACGCTACTGAAAATAACTACAATTATTTTTCAAATCCTTTTGCTCAAACTCAATTTGTTCCAGATATATCTTTAATTGGTGATTTTTCTTATGTTAGTAGAAATGTTAAAAATGATACTTATAAAGAACTAACTATTCCAGGATTTATAGAAGAGCATCATTCAGAAGATGAACATTCTCATTATTTAAATGCTAATAGAGGATTTAATCTTAATTATGGTGAACTTGCAATACATTCAGCAGTTGATCCTTATTTTGATTTAATTGGTATTTTTCATCTTAGTCAAGAACATTTTGAGATTGAAGAGCTTTACTTTTTAACAAGGAATCTTCCTTATCATTTAAGAATCAAAGGTGGTAAATTTTTAAGTTCTATTGGAAGACTTAATAAACAACACCAACATGTATGGGATTTTACTGATGTCCCTTTAGTATATAAAGCTTTTTTTGGTGATGAAAAACTTAATGAAAAAGGAATCCAAATATCATGGATAGCCCCTACTAATTTTTATCTTTTATTAGGCAGTGAAATTTTACAAGGAGAAAATGAACAAAGTTTTGGTAAAGCAGATGGTAGTTTATACACAGGATTTATAAAATCATCTTATGATATTGGAAATCTAACTTTAATTGGAGGAATTTCTTATTTGTCAGGAAAAACAGAAAATGATACAGATAGTAAGATATATGGATTAGATTTTACAGCCAAATATCTACTTGATAGTTATAGATATATATCTTGGCAATCTGAGTATTTATATAGGGATTTAGAAGATTTAAATAAGAAACAAGGAGGATTTTACTCTCAGGTAGTTTATAGATTTAGTAGAAGATGGAGAACTGGTTTTAGATATGATCTTTTGAATAAAAATACTCAAAATAATCCTGAAGACTTAGATAGATATTCTTTTATGATTGATTTTACTCCATCAGAGTTTTCAAGATTAAGATTTCAATATAACTATGATAGAAGTAAATTTATAGGAAATAATCGTCAAGATATTAAAGAGTTTATTGTAGAACTTAACTTAGTTATTGGAGCTCACGGAGCTCATGAATTCTAAAAAGGAGGTATAAGAATGAAGAGATTAATAATTTTATTTATATTAGGACTTTCATTTATAGTAAATGCAAAACCTAAAGTGGTAACTACTTACCCTTATATAGAAAGCATTGTTAAAGAAATTGCAAAAGATAAAGTTAATGTTAATAGTTTATCTAATGGAAAATGGGATCCTCATTTTGTTCCAGCAAGACCTTCTTTAGTAGTAAAACTTAGAGATGCAGATTTATTAATAATAAATGGTGGTAGTCTTGAGATAGGTTGGCTTCCATCATTATTAAGAAAAGCAAATAATAGAAAAATTCTTCCAGGTACCAAAGGATTTTTAGATTTATCATCTTTGTTTGAACTTATCCAAAAACCAACAGCTGTATCAAGAGCCTTAGGAGATGTCCATCCTCAAGGAAATCCTCATTTTTATTTGGATCCTATAAAAATTCCTAAAATGGCAGATGCAATTACAGAAAGACTTTGTAGCATTGATGCTGATAACTGCCAGTTTTATATGGAAAATTTACAGAGATTTAAGCAAAAATGGAAAGAAAAACTTTCTTTATGGAATCAAAAAATGAAAAAATTAAAAAATACCAATGTATTTGAATACCATAGAATATTTGATTATTTCTTTTTAAGGTATGGAATAAATATTGCTGGTACTTTAGAACCTCTTCCAGGAATTCCTCCAACAACTTCTCATCTATTAGAGTTAATTAATATTGCAAAGACTAAGAAAATCTTATTTATAGCTTATGCTATTTATAATCCAAAGGATCCTGTAGAGTTTTTATATAAAAAAACTGGCGTAAAAGCTATTCTTTTACCAACAGATGTAAACTCTTTACCAGAAGTCAAAGATATATATTCTTTATTTGATGTAATAGTAATGAGGATTACAAATGATTGATATTTTACTACCCTCTTTTGTTTTAGTTTTAATTATTATTCTTATGCATACCTATCTTGGTATTGAAATAATAAAAAGGCAGATAATATTTACAGATATTGCTGTTGGGCAAATGGCAGCATTAGGGACTGCCATTTCCCTTGTTTTTTTTAATGAAAAATATCATTTTTTATTTTCAATTTTGTTTGCAGTACTAACAGCAATAATAATTGCATATGTAAGTAAGAAAAATAAATATGTAGAAGCTTTTATTGGTATATTTTATGCATTTGGATTTTCAAGTTTATTTATAGTTTTATCAAAATCCCCATCTGGAATGGAACATATAAAAGAACTTACTGCATCTGATATTCTTTATGTAGATTTTAAAGATGTATTTATAACTTTTTTCATATATCTTATCTTCTTAAGTATTTTATATTTTTCAAAAAACTATAAATATTACGAATTTATATATTTCCCTGTTTTTGCTTTAACAATTGTTCATTCTGTATCATTAGTTGGTGTATTAGTTGTATTTACTTTTTTAATTGTTCCAGCATTTATAGGATTCCTAGTAAAGAAAGAAAAAGCTTTTATTATAGGTATAGCATCTGGTTTTATACTTTCTGTTTTTGCCATTTATTTAGCAGTTAAATTTGATTTTCCTGTTGGATATACAATTACATCAGTATTATCATTTTTTGCAATTTTATTAGCAATAATAAAATAAAAACCAAAATAGTTTAAATATGATATAATAATTTAGATAAATTAAGCACGTTCCCGCTGCAAAAGGGTTGCCCTTTGTGGTCAATTGGGAACGGAAGAATAAACCCTTACAGGAGGATTTTTTATGGCTTTTGAAATTACTATGAGAGAGCTTTTAGAAGCAGGTGTCCATTTTGGACATCAAGTTAGAAGATGGAATCCTAAAATGGCTCCTTACATCTTCACAAAGAGAAATGGAATTCACATTATTGACCTTGCAAAGACTATTCCGCTTTTCAAAGTAGCATGGGAATATGTAAGAGATGAAGTTGCAAAAGGTGCTGATGTTCTTTTTGTTGGAACAAAAAAACAAGCTCAAGACATTATAGAAGAGCAAGCTCAAAGATGTGGAGCTTACTACATCAATCAAAGATGGCTTGGTGGTCTTTTAACTAACTTTCAAACAGTTAGAAAATCTATAGAAAAATTAAAAAGACTAGAAAGAATGGAAGCAGAAGGTGCTTTTGAGATTTTACCTAAAAAAGAAGTTGTAAAAATTAAAAAGAAAAAAGCTAAATTGGAAAAATTCCTTAAAGGAATTAAAGATATGGAAAAACTTCCAGATATTATTTATGTTGTTGATACTGTAAGAGAAGAGCTTGCAGTAAAAGAAGCTAAAAAATTAGGAATTCCAGTAGTTGCTATTGCAGATACAAACTGTGATCCTGACTATATTGACTATCCAATACCTGGTAATGATGATGCTATTAAAGCTATTAATTTAATAACTTCTAAAATAGCTGATGCAGTATTAGAAGGAAAAGCTTTAAGAGAAAAAGAGCTTGAAGCTGTTGAGACAGATAGTGTTGAAGCAGAACTTTTAAAGAAAGCTCAAGAAGAAGGAGTTGCAGAAGTAGGCCCTGCAGTTGAATCTGGTATAACAGGTGCAAATGATCCATCAAAAGAAAAAGTCCTTGAAGAAAATATAGATAAAGAAGTTAAAGAAAATTTACCTGAAGAAATAGAAGAAGCTAAGGAGGAACTTTAATAATGGCTGTAGATGCAAAATTAGTAAAAACTTTAAGAGATATGACTGGTGCAGGCTTTATGGAATGTAAAAAAGCCCTTGAAGAAACAGGTGGAGATTTAGAAAAAGCAGTAGAAGTTTTAAGAAAAAAAGGAGCTGCAAAAGCTGCTAAAAAAGCTGGGAGAGAAACAAAAGAAGGATTAATTCATTCATATATACATGCAGGTGGAAGAGTTGGTGTTTTACTTGAGTTAAACTGTGAAACAGATTTTGTTGCAAGAAATGAACTTTTCAAAGAACTTGCAAATGAATTGGCTCTTCAAATAGCAGCAATGAAACCAAAATGGGTAAAAAGAGAAGATGTACCAGAAGAAATAATTGCTAAAGAAGGAGAAATAGCAAGAGAAGCAGCTATAGCAGAAGGAAAACCTGAACATATAGCAGAAAAAATAGCAGAAGGAAAGCTAAACAAATTCTTCCAAGAAAACTGCTTATTAGAACAAAAATTCATAAAAGATGAAACAAAAACAATAGAAGATTTAATCAAAGAATATATAGCTAAAATAGGTGAAAATATTCAAGTAGGAAGATTTTGCAGATTTGAAATAGGAGAATAATAATTGTCTTTAAAATACAAAAGAATTCTTTTGAAACTTTCAGGAGAAGCATTGATGGGCAATTCCGATTTTGGAATTGACCCATCTTTTATTAAATATTTAGCAAAAGAGATTAAAGATGTTTATGAAGAAGGGGTAGAAATAGCTATAGTTATAGGTGGAGGAAATATTTTTAGAGGAAATCAGGGAGCTAAATTAGGACTTGATAGAGCTACTGCTGATTATATGGGAATGCTTGCTACAGTAATGAATGCTTTAGCTTTACAAGATGCTTTAGAAAAAGAAGATATGCCAACAAGAGTTATGTCTGCTATAGAAATGAGACAAATAGCAGAACCTTATATTAGAAGAAGAGCAATTAGACATTTAGAAAAAGCAAGGATTGTCATATTTGCAGCAGGTACAGGAAGTCCATTCTTTACAACTGATACAACAGGTGCTTTAAGAGCAGCAGAAATAAAAGCTGATGTTTTATTAAAAGCAACAAAAGTAGATGGTATCTATGATAAAGACCCTTCTAAATATTCAGATGCCAAAAAATTAGATGAGATCTCATATTTAGATGCAATAAACAAAAATCTAAAAGTAATGGATCATACTGCATTAACTTTATGTATGGAAAATAAACTCCCAATCATTGTATTCAATATAAAACAAAAAGGTAGTCTCAAAGATATAGTCTACGGTAAAAAGATCGGTTCAGTAGTCAAATAGCATCATCCATATTATAATTAAATTATCTTAAATTTACCTAAAATATAGTATAAATGGAGGTTAAATATGCTTCAGGATTTATTAAAAGATGCAGAAAATCGTATGAAAAAAACAGTTTTTAAGTATAAAGATGAACTTGCTGGTATTAGAACTGGTAGAGCTTCTACTGGAATTGTAGAAAATTTAGAAGTAGATTATTATGGTTCAAAAATGCCATTAAAGCAGTTAGCTACAATATCAACTCCCGAAGCAAATCAAATCTTAATTCAAACTTGGGATCAAAATGCAGTTAGTGCAATAGAAAAAGCAATTCAAGAAGCAAATATAGGAGCAAATCCACAAACTGAAGGAAATTTAATAAGAATTATTCTACCTCCAATGACAGAAGAAAGAAGAAAAGAGATAGTAAAACAGTTACATAAATTTGCTGAAGAATACAGAATAATATTAAGAAATATTAGGAGAGATATAAAAGAAGAGATAGAAAAGCTAAAAAAAGAAGGCTTTTCAGAAGATGAGGTAAAAAAAGCTCTGGATAATCTTCAAAAGATTACAGATAAATATGTAAAACAGATAAATGAATTAACAGAAGAAAAAGAGGAAGAGATTTTATCTTTATAAGCTTGAAAAATTTTATTAAATTTATAAATTTCCCTCAAAAAGTGAGGTGATTTTTTCAATGGATATTGTAGAAAAAGTAAAAGAATTTGTTTTTCCTATTTTAGAAGAAAGAGATTTAAAGCTTGTAGATGTAGAATTAACAAAAGGAAAAAGGCCTGTATTAAGAATATATATTTATAATCCTGAAGGTACAAGTATAGGTGATTGTGAGTTTGTTAGTAGAAGAATAGGAGCAATTTTAGATGTTGAAGACCTTATACCTTATTCTTATGAGCTTGAGGTTTCTTCACCTGGATTAAATAGAAAATTAAAAAATAAAGAAGAATATGAGATTTTTAAAGGTAAAGATATAAAAATAGTTACAACAGAGCCTTTAGAAGAAGGAAATAAAAATAAAGTATATAAAGGTAAACTGCTTGGTCTTGAGAATGAAAATGTAAAAATAGAAGAAGATGGAAAGATTAGAGAAATTCCTTATGAAAAAATTTCAAAAGCAAATCTTGAATTTTAAATAGGAGAAAGTTATGGCAGTAAAATTAAAGAATGTTATAGAAACTGTAGCTAAGGAAAAAAATGTTCCTGAAGATATTATAGAAAAAGCTTTAAAAGATGGAATAAAAATAGCAGTTAAAAAAGAGTATAAAATAAGAGGAAACAATGTAATTGTAGATTTTGATAAAGAAAATGATACTTTAAAAGTTTATATAAGAAAAAAAATTACTCCTTTTATTGAAGACCCAAGTAGAGAAATATCATTAACTGAAGCAAAAAAATATAAACCTGATGCAAAAATTGGAGATTATGTAGATATTCCTATTCCTCTTGAAGAAGTAGGAAGAATTGCTGTAACTGTAGCAAAAGATGTTATCTCAAAAAAAGTTTCACAAGTAGAAAGAGATATTATATATAAAGAATATAAAGATTTAGAAGGGAATATAATTAGTGGTATAGTTAGAAGATTTGAAAATGGAGATATTATAGTAGACCTTGGAAGAATAGAAGCTATATTACCTGAAGAAGAACAGATAAAAAAAGAACATTTTAAAGTTGGAGATAGAATTAGAGCATTAATACTAAAAGTAATAAAAGATAATAAGTATAAAATCTATGAAAAAGGAAAAGTAAAAAGGATTATAGAAGGTGAGCCGCCTTTAATTATTTTATCAAGGACCCATCCAGACTTTTTAAAAAGATTGCTTGAGATAGAAGTTCCTGAAATTCAAGAAAGGGATATAGAAATAAAAGCAGTAGCCAGAGAACCTGGAGAAAGAGCAAAAGTAGCAGTTTATTCTCCTGATAAAAATATAGATCCTGTTGGTGTTGTTGTAGGACTAAAAGGAAGTAGAATACAAAATGTTACAAATGAACTTTCAGGAGAAAAAATAGATGTAATTCAGTGGGAGCCTGATCCTGCAAAATTTGTAATAAGAGCTTTAGCACCTTCTCATCCAAAAAAATGGAGATTACTTGAAAAGGAAAAAAGAATAGAAGTAGCTGTTCCAAAAAATGAGTTATCACTTGCTATTGGTAAAGGTGGGATAAATGCAAAACTTGCACATAAATTAACAGGATGGCATATAGATATACTAAGTGAAGAAGATTTTGAAAGGTTACAAAAACTTGAAAAATAAGCCTATAAGAACATGTATTTTATGTAAAAAAAAAGCTTTAAAAATGAGCTTTTAAGATTTGTAAAAAAAAGTAAAGAGTTTGATTTTTTATATAAAAAAGGTGGTAGAGGATTTTATATCTGCCCTGAATGTTTTTTAAAAAAAGATAAAGCTTTAAAAAATTTAAATATAGATAAAATGAAAGTAAAAGAAGATATTTTAAAAAATATAAGAAGTTTAATTCAGATAGGCTGGAAAGGAAGATTGATAAAAATAGGATATGATGATACATTAAAGAGTTTAAAAAAAGGAGAAAAAGGATTTTTAATTATCGCAAAAGATATTTCAAAAAGAACAAAAAGAAACATATTATATAAATATGAAGGTGATTATTTTGAAATATTTACTAAAGAAGAACTTGGTAATATGATTGGAAAAAAAGAAGTTGGTATTATATTTATTCCAGAAAATAAATATGGTTTAAAATTAAAAGATTCGTTACAAAAGGCTTTACAGCTTTTAAATTAGGAGGTAGCAGTAATTGTCCAAAATAAAATTATCTGATTTAGCTAAGGAATTAAATGTAGATTGGAAAACTTTAGCAGAAGAAATAGAAAATATTACAGGTAAATCTATAAAAAAATCAAATGTAAAAATTGAAGAAGAGATAGCAGATATACTTAGAATGACATATGGACAAGAAGAAGAAATAGAAGAGGAAGTTGTAGAAGAAAAAGAAGAAGGTATAAAACTTTTTGACTTGACCCATCAATTAAATGTATCTTTTGAAGATATTGCAGAAGCTTTAAAGATGATAGATTTCAAAGGGGAAATTTCTAATTTCACTGTAATAGATAAAGCTACTGTTAAAAAAGTAAAAGAAGCTCTAAAAGAATTAGAAAGAAAGAGAGAAGAAGAAAGAAAAAAAGAAGAAGAGAAGAAAAAAAGAAAGAAAAAATTTATTGCACAAAAAATTGAAGAAAAAAAAGAAATTCAAGAAAGAGAAGAGAAAATTCAAGAGAAAAAAGAAGAAGTAAAAAAAGAAGTAAAAGAAGTTCAGGAAAAAGAAAAAAAAGAAAAACCAAAAATTGAAGAAAAAACTATAATAGAGGAAAAACTAAAGGAAAAAGAAGAAACTAAAGAAGAACAAAAAAAGAAAAAAGAAAAATTTGTAAAAGAAAAATCAAAAATTAAAGAAAAACCAGAAAAAGCTAAACATAAAGAAAAAGAGAAAAAAGAAGAAAAAGTTGAAGAAGTTGTTTCCAAAGAAAAAACAGAAGTAGGAAAAGAACTTACTAAAGAAGAAATACAAGAAAGAAAAAGAGAAAAAGAAGAACTTGAAGCCTTAAGAAAACTTATGGAAGTAAGTAATAAGAAAAAGAAAAGAAAGAAAAAGAAAAAGGAAGAAAAAGTTAAAAAGGAAGAAATAGAAGAAAAAGAAGAAGATTTAAAAATAGTAGAAATACCAGAACTTATAACTGTTAGAGAACTTGCAGATTTATTAGATTTACCAGTAAACACAATAATGGCAGATTTATTAAAAAAAGGTATATTAGCAACAGTAAATCAAACAATAGATCCAGAAATTGCAATGGAAATAGCAGAAGAACATGGATTTTTAGCTGAACTAAAATCTGAAGAAGAAGTGGTAGAAAGTAAAATAGAAACTCAATTAGAAGAAGAAGATAAAGAAAATTTAGTAGAAAGACCACCGGTAGTTGTTGTTATGGGTCACGTTGACCATGGAAAAACTACTCTTTTAGATACAATTAGAAAAACAGATGTTGCAGCAAGAGAAAAAGGCGGTATTACTCAACATATTGGTGCGTATAAAATAAAGCTTAAAAATGGAAAAGAAATTACATTTTTAGATACCCCAGGACATGAAGCATTTACAACATTAAGAGCAAGAGGTTCAAAAGTTGCTGATGTGGCAGTATTAGTGGTAGCTGCAGATGATGGTGTTAGACCGCAAACAGTTGAAGCTATAAATCATGCAAAAAGTGCAGAACTTCCAATAGTTGTAGCTATTAATAAAATAGATAAACCAGGTGCAGATCCAGAAAGAGTAAAAAGAGAACTTTCACAATATGAACTAATACCAGAAGAATGGGGTGGAGATACTATCATGGTTCCTGTTTCTGCTAAAACAGGACAAAACTTAGATGAATTGCTTGAAAATATACTTTTAGTTTCAGAAATATTAGATTTAAAAGCAAATCCTAATAAACCTGCAGTAGGAACTATAATTGAATCTAAATTAGATAAACAGAGAGGACCTGTTGCTACAGTATTAGTTCAAAATGGAACATTAAAAATAGGTGATTATTTTGTAGCAGGTATGACTTGGGGAAAAGTAAGAGCTATGTTTGATGAAAGAGGAAAAAATGTGAAAGAAGCTATGCCAGGAACGCCTGTAGAAATTTTAGGCTTTCAAGAAGTACCTCAATCTGGTGATGGATTTGTAGTTATGAAATCAGAGAAAGATGCAAGAACATTAGCAGAACAAAGAAAACAAAAATATGAAGAACAACTACTTGCCAAAAAAGCAAGACTTCGTCTTGAAGCTTTAGAAGGTGCAAAAGAAATAAATGTAATTATAAAAGCAGATGTTCAAGGATCTTTAGAAGCTATTAAGAAAACCTTAGAAGAACTTTCTGAAAAATTTGAAGATGTTTCTATAAATATAATTCATGCAGGGCTTGGTGGAATTACAGAAAGTGATGTAATGCTTGCTGCAGCTTCTGATGCAATAATAATAGGATTTAATGTTAGACCTGATGCAACTGCAAGAAATGCTGCAGAAGAAGAAGGGGTTCAGATAAAAACATATGGAATTATTTATGACATTATAGAAGATCTTGAAAAAGCTCTTAAAGGTATGTTAGAGCCAGAATACGAAGAAAAAGTTTTAGGCCTTTGTGATGTTAAAGCTATATTTAAAGTAAAAGGTGCAGGTACAGTAGCAGGTTGCTATGTTACAGATGGAGTAATAAAAAGAAATGCAAAAGCAAGACTTTTAAGACAAGGTGTTGTTATATATGACGGAGAGATAATATCATTAAAAAGATTTAAAGATGATGTAAAAGAAGTAGCAAAAGGCTTTGAATGTGGTTTAATGTTGAAAGATTTTAACGATATTAAACCTGGAGATGTTATAGAAGCTTACGAATTAGAAGAAATTCAAAGAGAAGGATAAACTAATAAGCTGGTATGGTTACTACATACCAGCATTTTAACAAAAATCTAACTATAATTCTTTTTTCCACTTTGTTCCAACAGGAGTGTCCTCAAGGATTATACCTTTTTCTTTTAAAGAATCTCTTATATAATCTGCAAGTTGGAAGTTTTTATCTTTTCTTGCTTTGTTTCTTATATCAATTAGAAGTTGAATAAGTTCTTCATCTATAAAAGATTTTTCTTTTTCTATATTTTTAATTTCTTCAACTTCAATACATGGTTTTAAACTATCAAAAAATCCAAAAATATCTCTTGCAATATTGTAAATAGTATCTGCTGCTTCTTTATAAGATTTTAGAGCTTTTGAAGAAATTCCACCTTCTTTTACTGCTTTATCTTTTAAAATATTCATTTCTCTTACAAGACCAAACAACGAAGCAAGAGCTTCTGGTGTATTAAAATCTTCACTCATTGCTCTATAAAAAGATTGCTCTGCTTTTGCTATATCCTCATATAAATCATCTTCAAAATCAGGATTTATTGGAAGTTTTTCAAGTATTTCATACTCTTCTATTGCATTTTTTAATCTTTCATAAGCTTTTTTTGTCTCTTCTAATTTTTCCCAAGAAAAATCAAGGGGACTTCTATAATGAACAGATAAAACTAAAAGTCTTAAAATATCTGGATGATATTTGCTGTAAATCTCTTTTAAAGTAATATAATTTCCTAAGGATTTAGACATTTTTTGACCATTAACAGTTACAAGACCATTATGTATCCAGTATTTTGCAAAAGGCTTTTCTGTTATTGCTTCTGCTTGAGCAAGCTCATTCTCATGATGAGGGAATGTTAAATCAAGTCCACCACCATGTATATCAATAGTTTCACCTAAATGTTTAAAAATCATGGCAGTACATTCTGTATGCCAACCTGGACGACCTTTTCCCCATGGACTATCCCAAGAAGGTTCCCCTGCTTTTGCTGCTTTCCATAAAGCAAAATCTAAAGGATCTTTTTTCTTATCTCCTGGCTCTACTCTTGCACCAGCTAAAAGCTCGTCAATACTTCTTTTGGATAATTTTCCATAATCTTTAAATTTTCTAACAGAAAAATATACATCTCCTTCTACTTCGTAAGCGTATCCTTTTTCTACCAATTTTTTTATTAAATCAATAATATCTGGAATATGAGTTGTAACTCTGGGTTCTATATCAGCAGGTTCAATTTTAAAGTTTTCTGCATCTTCAAAATAAGATTTTATATATCTATCTGAAATAACTGTAAAAGGAACACATTCATTTTTTGCTCTATTTATTATTTTGTCATCTACATCTGTAAAATTTCTTACAAATTTCACTTCATATCCTAAGTATCTTAAATATCTTCTTATCATATCAAAAACTATTAAACTTCTACCATGTCCTACATGATTTACATCATAAGTTGTAACACCACATACATAAATTCTTACTTTTCCTGGCTCTATAGGAACAAACTCTTCTTCTTTTCCTGTTAAAGTATTATGTATTATTAAGCTCATCTTTAAGACCTCTCTTTTTCAAAGATAGTATATATTATAACTTGCATTTTATTCTATGAGTAGGTATATGCTAAAATTTTGTTAAACTATAAAAAAAATAAAGAGGGTATAAAATGCAAGAAATAAAAGAACTCTTACAACATGTTATATTTGGAATTCCTTTGTACAAATGGGCTTTAGCTTTAACAATATTCTTTTTGTTTATTATATTAAGAAAAGTATTTTCTTTAACTATTGCAAAAACCTTTGAAAAAATAGTATCCAAAACAAAAACAGAAGTAGATGATAAAATTCTCAGCATAATTATTTCTCCTTTAAATTTTTTATTTATAATAATAGGCCTTTGGATAGCTCTAACTATTCTTAATATAAAAGCAGATATAGTTAGTCATCTAATAAAATCTTTATTCATTTTTGATATTTTCTGGATTTTCTATAATTTAGTAAATGTTTTTTCCCCTGAAGTTTATAAATTTACCGAAAAATTTGGTAAAGATTTATCTAAGGAAATAGCTTCTTTAATAATTAAATTATCAAAACTTTTTGTTATTATCCTTGGTATAGTTGCTATTTTGCAAGAATGGGGAATAAATGTAAGTACCTTAATAGCTTCTCTTGGTATTGGTGGTCTTGCAGTAGCTTTAGCAGCAAAAGACACTTTAGCAAACTTTTTTGGTGGTCTTTCAATTTTGGCAGACAAATCTATGAAAATAGGAGATTGGGTTCAGATTGGAGATATTGAAGGTATTGTAGAAGATATAGGAATAAGAACAACTAAAATCAGAACTTTTGATAAAGGTTTAGTTACTGTTCCTAATAATTATATAGCTACAAACTCTGTAATAAATTTTTCAAGGAGAAATGTTAGAAGGGTTAAAATGTATATAGGAGTAGTTTATTCTACTTCAAGTGAAACTTTAAATAAAATTGTAAATGATATAAGAGATTTAATTAACAATCATCCAGAAGTTGCTAAAGATCAAACTATAGCTATCTATTTTGATAGATTTGGGGATAGTTCTCTTGATATTTTTATTTATTTTTATACAAATACTGCACAATGGCTTGAGTACCTTAGAATAAAAGAGGAGATCCAGTTTAAAATTATGGAAATAGTAGAAAAAAATGGCTCATCTTTCGCATTTCCAAGTAGATCTATTTATTTTGAGAATGAGGCTACTTTTAAAATAAAAAGTGAGGAAAAATGAGAATCCATTATTTCCAACATGTACCATTTGAAACCCCTGCAAATATTGAAAATTGGGCTAAAGAAAAAGGACATTTATTTAAGGGAACCTATTTGTATAAAAATCAACCTTTCCCTGATTTTTCTTCTTTTGATATGCTTGTGATTATGGGTGGCCCTATGAGTGTTTCTGATGAAAATAAATATCCATTTTTAAAAAGAGAAAAAATTTTTATTGAAAATGCTATAAAGTTAAATAAAAAAGTAGTTGGTATATGTCTTGGTGCTCAATTGATAGCAGAAGTACTTGGTTCTAAAGTTTATAAAAATAAGGAAAAAGAGATTGGTTGGTATCCTGTTTATCTAACAGATGAAGGTAAAAAATCTAATATATTTAAAGATTTACTGCAGAATTTATGCCTTTCCATTGGCATGGAGATACTTTTGACATTCCAAATGGAGCTATAAGAACTGCTTATAATGAAGCAACATCAAATCAGGCATTTGAGTTTAATAATGGAAAAGTTGTAGCTTTACAATTTCATTTAGAAGTAAATGAAAAAGCAGTTGAAAATCTAATTAAAAACTCTAATGAAGAACTTACACAAACTCCAGAAGAAATGCTTTCAAAAAAAGATTACTTCACAGTAATTAAATATCAACTTTATTCTGTACTGAATAATTTAGAAAAAATCTAAAGGATAAAAAACTTTGAATTATTCTTCTTTTAAAGAAAAAGTAAAAAAAGATATAGAAAAAAATAGAGAAAGAATAAAAAAGTTAGGTCCCGGAATTATAACAGGAAGTGCTGGCGATGACCCTGCTGGAATAGTAACTTATATGGTTGTTGGAGCTACTACAGGTTTAACTCAGTTATGGCTTATGCTTTTATCTACTCCGATGTTAATAGCTGTCCAAAGCACAATAACAAAAATAGCTTTAGTTAGTGGAAAAAGTCTTCCTGAACTTACAACTGCTTTTTATTCTAAAAAATTGACTATATTTATGATTTTAATTTTAGCAGTTGCTAATATTTTAACTATTGCAGCAGATTTAGAAGCTTTAGCTTCAATCTTTGGAATAATTACAAATAAAAAACCTATTTATTTTCTAATACCTATTACAGCAATTATTGCTTACTTGGTTATATACCATTCTTATAAAGTTGTAAAAAAAGTATTAATAATACTTAGCTTATCTTTAAGTGTATATATAATAAATGTTTTTTTAGCTAAACCAGATATTAGTTTAATCTTAAAAAATACTTTTATTCCTCATATAAATATAGATACTGCTTGGATAATTGCTGCTTTAGGATTGCTTGGAACTACTATATCTCCTTATATGTTATTTTGGCAGGCATCTGAAGAAAAAGAAGAAAAAAATACAGTTGTTCAAGCAAAAATTGCCCAATTAGATACTGTAATAGGGATGATTTACTCAAATATTTTAGCCTATTGCATAATAATAAGTGGTGCTATTGTTTTATATGGTACAAAAGAAAATATACAAACAATGACCCAATTGGCACAAGTTTTAGAGCCTGTAAGTAATCATTATGCTTTTATGCTTTTTTCTATTGGAGTAATTGTAGCTGGATTTTTGGCAATACCTGTACTTGCAGGTTCAACAGCATATGCTATAGCTGATGCTTTTAGATGGCGGGCTGGAATGGAAAATAAAGTAAGTGATGCAAAAGGATTTTATTTAGTATTCTTAGGTTCTTTAATTCTTGGTGATATTATTGATGTTTCTCCAATATCAGTTGTAGATGCTCTTTATTATTCTCAGGTTTTAGATGGAATATTAATGCCATTTTTATTAGCTATTATTTTTGTCTTAGCAAATAATAAAACAATTATGGGAGATTTTAAAAATGGTAGATTTAATAATATGTTTTTAATTATTACTTTCCTAATTACATTATTTTTAACTGTTTATGCTATTTATCAATTGCTTATACAATAATTAGCTTTCTTTGACATTCCATTCAAGTAGCTTTTCTAAATACTTTTTTAGTTCCATAATCGTTAAGAATTTTATAAAACAAAATCTATATTGTAAATCTTTCCATCTCTTTCTATTACTATATCTTCTCTTTTTATACCAAGCAGTTCTGAAGAACGAAGTCCTGTAGTTAGAAATAGTTTAACTATTACTCTATCCATAAGATAATCTGTTTTTTCTATTAATCTCTTTACTTCTTCATATGTAAGTGAAGATGGTATTTTGTTATTTATTTTAGGTCTATGAGATTTAGTTATTGGTGATGAAGAGATTAAGTCAAGGTCTATTAAGTACTGAAAAAAAAAGAGTTTAAAGATGCAAGTTTCCTTGCTATTGTTGAAGATTTTAATTTTTTAGGTTTTCTTTTGAATTTAAGAAATTTTAACATAAAAATGTTTAAAATTTACAATAAGATTTTAAGAATTAAGTTAAATAAAAATGCAAAATTAAGCTATTTACTTTACTTTAATAATTTTGAGCATTATATTATTAAAGCAACAAAAAAATAAAAAATGGAGGATCTAAAATGCCAAACAGAAAAGATAGATTATTAAAAGAGTATATTCATGATCCATATTTCACAAAAGAAAAATACCCAGATCCATCAATCTGTAAAGTTTGTGGAGTAGTTTTCCATGATGGTATTTTTGAATGGATGGAAAAACCACCAGCAGAAGCTAAAAAGGAAATAGTATGCCCTGCTTGTAGAAGAATTCAGGAAAAATATGAAGGTGGAATTGTTGAATTTTCAGGAAAATTTTTACAAGAACATATAGAAGAAATATCACATCTTATAAGAAATGTCGCACAAGAAGAAATGAAATACAGACCTCTTGAAAGAATAATAGAGATAAAAGAAGAAGATGGAAAGCTTATCATTACTACAACTTATGAACATCTTGCAAGAAGAATAGGAGAAGCAGTACATAAAGCTTACAAAGGAGATTTAAAATTACAATATCCTGAAGGATGGAAATATATAAGAGTTTATTGGCATAGAGATTAAATGAAATTTGAAAAATATATCTATAAAAGAAAGATAAAAGATTTACCTGAAGACCTTTTACCAAGGGAAAAGGCTTTAAAATATGGAATAAGCTCACTTTCTGAAAGTGAGCTTTTAGCCCTTTCCTTAGGTTCTGGTACAAAAGGTTTAAATGTAATTGGTCTTGCAGACAAGATTATAAAAAAGTTTGGTTTTAAAAATCTAAAAAATATAAAACTGGAAGATTTATTAAAAATAAAAGGTATAGGTAAAGCTAAAGCTCTTCAAATTCTTTCAATTATAGAACTTTCCAACAGATTATCTGAAAATGAAGAAAAAATAGAATTATCAAATCCTGAAAGTGTTTATGAGCTTGTAAAAGATTTAAAAAATGAAAGACAGGAAAAGCTTATTGCAATTTATACAAACACCTTAAATCAGCTTCTTGCAAAAGAAACTATTGCAATAGGTTCTTTAAATAGATTAAATGCAAAGCCAAGAGATATATTTTTTTATGCAATAAAAAGTAATGCTTATGGAATAATTCTTGTTCATAATCATCCAGAAGGAGATAGTAGTCCAAGTGATGAGGATATTACTTTCACAGAAAATATTAAAGATTTATCAATAAAAATGGGATTTGAGCTTTTAGATCATTTAATAATATCTAAAAAAGGATATTTTAGTTTTGCTTTAGAAGGTATAATCTAAGCATATTTAAGGCATGTTGAGATACTCTAAGTCTAATATCATTCCTTTCTCCACTAAATATTACTTTTTCAACTATTGTTTCAGAAGGAGTTGCCATTCCAATATAGTGAAGTCCAACAGGTTTTTCTTTTGTACCACCTGTAGGCCCTGCTATTCCTGTATCGCTTAATGCAAAATCTGTATTTAAAAGCTTTTTAACTCCTTCAGCCATCTGTCTTCCTACTGGCTCACTTACAGCCCCAAGCTTTTCAAGGTCTTCTTTATTTACTTTTAAGATATTTTCTTTTACTTCATTAGCATAAGATACTACAGAGCCTTTAAAGTAAGCAGAAGAACCAGGAACATTTACTATTCTCGTAGCAATCATTCCACCTGTTGAAGATTCTGCAGTTGAGATTGTATATCCTTTTTCTTTTAAAAGTTTCCCAACTACTTCTTCCATCTCTATTTCATCTTCAGCGTATATTAAATTCCCAAGTCTTTCTCTTAATACTGCTACTTTATTTTCTAAAAACTCTTTTGCGTTATCATAAATAAAAAGATCAACTCCCTTAGGAGAGGCATTTATTATTTTTTTGTCTATATCTTTTGTTAATTCATCTATCTTAATCTCAGATTTTCCATATGTTCTAAATAGATAGACAAATCCTTTATCTTCTTTTAATCCTAAATAATCAAAAGCTATTTTTAACATTGCTTTCATTTCAGAAGGTACACCAGGAAGAGCTACTATAGCCTTTTGAACATCATCTAAAACCTTTATAAATCCAAGAGCTTTTCCAATTGGATTTTCTATAGGTTTTGCATTGTATGGAAGTTTAGCCATCTTTTTTCTTTCTTCTGTAAAATCTAAACCTGCTTTCTTATAATCTTCTTTAAGTTTTTTTAGCCAATCTTCATTAAATATTAAAGGAACTCCAATAGCTTCTGATATTGCCTCTCTTGTTAAATCATCAGAAGTAGCACCAAGTCCACCAGATGTAAATACTATATCTGCTTTATCCAGAGCTATTTTTAAAAAGGTTTGAATATTATAAATATCATCTGAGGTTGTTATTATTGCTTCAATATCTATACCTTTTTGAAACAATTTTTTTGCAATAAAAAGAGAGTTTTTATCTTGCTTTAAACCTTTAGTAAATTCTGAACCTATTATTAATATTATTGCTTTCATTATTTTCTTACCTGATTAATTAATAGTCTTATTCCTTTATCTCCTGCTCTTATAACCATTGCAGGACTTTCACAATCTCCTTTTTGAGGCATAGGACTTCCTGATTTTGAGATTCTTGCCATTAATATAAGCTCTCCTTCAAACTCATTCATTCTTTGAGGCATTAAAACATCTGCAGGAGACATAGAAAACTTATATGGAAAATCTGGATTTATTACCTTTTTTACTGCAAGTGGTTGAGGGGATGCTCCTTTTCTTATTATTATAAATAATACACCTTTACACTGATTTTGTATTTTAGGATCTATATCTACTTCTCCTTCAGTTTTATATTTATCTATAAGATAAGCTTCTGGAGGTAGTTCTTGACAAGAAAAAATAAATATTCCTAATACAAAAATTCCTAATAATCTTTTTATCATCATTGCTCCTTATTTTCTATAGATTGAATAATATAATCAATACTATCTTTTCTTATTATACCAAGTAATGTATTTTTATATATAACTGGAAGTTCATCAACTTGACATTTATTCATAAGTTTATAAGCTTGAAACAGGTTATCATAAGGAGAAACCTTACATTTTATATCTTCCATATATTTTTCAATACTATCTTCAATAGAAACACCTTTTAAAGATGGAACATATACATAATAAAATTTTCCATCATTGCCAATTACTGGATAATATTTAACTTTGTAGAATGGATAATAATAAGAAATAAGTTCTTCTATCTTATCAGAAAAAAGAAGTGGCTTAACATGAGTAATAAATTGCTCTACTTTATATTTAGATAAATAATAGGAAATTTTTGCTTCTTCATAAGAAACTTTTGAAATTTGACGTAGGAAAAAACCTAAAAATCCCATCCATAAAGCAGATAAAAATGCTCCTTGTATAAGATAAAGGAATCCAAAAAACACTAAGAAATAAGCAAAATAGGTTCCTAAATTTGATGTTATTTTGGTAGCAGTAAGATAATCTTTTTTACTCCATAAAAATGCTCTAAGTATTCTTCCTCCGTCTAAAGGAAAAGCAGGAACAAGATTAAAAAATGCAATTATAAAGTTTACATAAAAAAGATAGTTTATTATTCCATTTAGTATATCATCTACAGGATAAAGTAATGCAAGTATCAAAAAGAATAATCCTAATATAAAGCTTGTAATTGGTCCTGCTATTGCTATTAAAAATTCTTCCTTAGGAGATTTAGCCTCTCCTTCTATCATTGCTACACCACCAAAAATAAAAAGGTTTATCTCTTTAACACTTATTCCAAAATGCATAGCAACCAATGAATGTCCAAGTTCATGAAGAAGAACACAAATAAAAAGTAAAACTGCAGATATGGTTCCTGCAATCCAGTATATTATTGGATTATGTCCAGGATAAATCTGAGGATAAAATCCTTCTGCTAAGGTTAAGCTAATAAGAAAAAATACAATAAACCAACTAAAATCAAGATTTATCTGAATTCCAAAAGCTCTAAATAAAGGTATAGGATAAAATTTCATCTAATAATCCTCAATTTTTTCAATGATGAATAAATTATATCAACAACAATATGAACAAACTCTGCTATTACAAGGCCAAAGAAGAATGAAATAGTATGAATATTTAATAATAAAGCTTTTATTTCATTTTCACCTTTTATAACAAATGGCAATTTAATATTAAAATAATTTGCAGTCCAATAAATAATAAAGTATAAAAATAAAAATATAGCAAATAGATATGCAATTTTTATAGTAGAACCATAAAAAGGAATATGAGATATTCCTCTATGTTTGGAAAATTTAGTATATGGTTTCCATATAAACTTAAAAAATTTCCATCTTTGTACAGGTTTTGAGTGATAAATATCAATATCAGGTGTTAAAAGAAAAGTGCCAACTAAATAACCACCAACAAAAAAAGAAAAATCATAAGGAGAGAAATAATAAACAATAGGTGGTAGAGCTACTAAATTTATTATCTCATGAGTTCTTCCTGAAGCCACAAATTCTCCTCATTTTGTTTCCATTACAAAAAATTCTGCTCTTCTATTTGTAAATCTATTTAGATTAGTTTTGTTATCAAATAAGTAATCTTCTTTACCTTTACCTACTATTTCAATTCTTTTTGGATCTATTCCCATTTTAATAAGATAATTTTTAACAGCTTTAGCTCTTTCAAGGGCTAATTTATCATTATATTTTTTTGAACCTATATTATCTGTATAACCTATAATCTTTACTTTTAAATTTTTATGAGTTTTTAAATATCTTGAAATTACATTAAGATATGGTAAATACTCTTTCTTAATATTTGCACTATCAAACTCAAAATGGATTCTTGCATTTAGTTTCAAAGGTTCAAACTCTTTCTTTTTAACCTCTTTTTTCTTAATAGGTTTTTCTTTCTTTACTATCTTAACTTTTTTATCTGATACATAAGGATTTGTACCTTGAGCTATTTCTTTATAGCAAGGAATACCATCATTATCTACATCACTAAGTACTCCTTTTTTTACACGTTCTAAATACATAAAAGCTTCATTTTTATAAATGAATTTATCTGTTGGTGAAAGTTTAACTAATCTAAATTTGCCATTTTTTCTAACTTTAAAACCTTCTAATGTCTCTATATAACTTTCTGCAATTGCAAAATCTTTTGGAGCACATTCTTTAGCATGCATATTACGAAGTTCATTTAAAGATTGTTTTAAATATTGTAAAGAAATAGATGCTTGAGAGGCAGTAGCTATTGAAAAAATAGACAATAATATTAATATATTTTTAGATTTATTAAATCTCATTTTTCCCCTCCAGCATATGATTTAGAAATAGCTCTTAAAGACCATTCTATAGATTTTAAAGCTGCAGCTTTTCCTGCATCTAAATGTAGTTTTGAAGTTTGCTCTTTTGCTATATTATAAAAAGTTTCTGCTTTGTAATACTCATAAGGGGCTTTTATATTACTATTTGCTTCAAAAGCTTCTTTTATAGATTTTTGTGCTTCGTCTAAAAGCTCTGTTACTGTCTGTCCATAAGAGATATTAAACACAAATAAACAACTTAATATTAAAGTGAAGAGTTTCATATTTTCCTCCTAATTCCAATATATAGGTAAATTTTCGTCAGTTATTATTTTATAATAAATATTAAACTTAATTTTTACAATAGAGGTAATTTAATGTTTAAATCTATGTTTGAAAGAATAAAAAAAGGTTTGGAAAAAACTAAAAATCAGATTTCTGAAAGCTTATATGCTATATCTTTTGGTAAAAAAATAGATGAAAGTTTATTTGAAGAAATAGAGTTTGCTTTATTGAAAGCAGATGTAGGAATAGATGCAACAGAAGAGATTGTTGAGTTTTTAAGAAAAGAAAGTAAAAAAAGAAAAATAACTGAAGGAGAGCAGTTAAAAGAGCTTTTAAAAGAAAAGTTAATAGATATTCTTACTCCGTGTAGTGGACAGTTAAATTTATTAGGAGAAAAACCAGATGTAATTCTTTTTCTTGGAATAAATGGAAGTGGAAAAACAACAACAGTTGGAAAACTTGCAGCCCTTTTAAAAAATGAAGGAAAATCAGTAGTTTTAGCAGCAGCAGATACATTTAGGGCAGCAGCTATAGATCAACTTGAGGTTTGGGCTAATAGGGTTGGAGCAAGAATTGTAAAACATCAACCGGGAGCAGACCCTGCAGCTGTTGTTTTTGATGCAGTAAATTCTGCAAAAAGTAGAGGAGATGATATTGTTTTAGTTGATACTGCAGGAAGACTTCATACTAAAGAGCATTTAATGAAAGAACTTCAAAAAATAAAAAGAACAATACAAAAATTTTCTCCAAATCAACCTTGTGAAACATTACTTGTTTTAGATGGAACTATTGGGCAAAACTCTATAAAGCAAGCTCAAGTATTTAAAGAATCTACAGATGTTTCAGGTATTGTTATTACAAAACTTGATGGAACTGCAAAAGGTGGAGCTTTAATTCCTATCTGTCAAAAATTACAAATTCCTATTAAGTTTATAGGTGTAGGTGAAGATATAGAAGATCTACAACCATTTGATCCAAAATCTTTTGTGGAAGCTATTATAGGTTAATGTGAAATTTAACAATTGAATTAAATTTTTAAATCAATTAAATTTTTATCTCTAACTAAACGATAAGTTAAATATCAAGAAAGAGGGATTTCTTATGAGCAAAGATTTTACACATTTGCATTTACATAGTCATTATTCTTTACTTGATGGAGCTATAAAAATTCCTGAACTTGCTCAAAAAGCAAAAGAGTATGGATATAAAGCAGTAGCTTTAACAGATCATGGAAACATATTTGGAGCCATAGAGTTCTACCAAGAAATGAAAAAGGTTGGAGTAAAACCTATTATTGGTATGGAAGCTTATTTTGCTAATAATAGATTTGAGAAAAAAGGGGATGGCTCAGACAGTATTTTAGAAGATAAAAACTATCATCTTATACTTCACGCAAAAGACAAAACAGGTTTTAAAAATTTAATGAAGCTTTCATCTCTTGCTTATACTGAAGGTTTTTATTACAAACCAAGAATAGATTGGGAACTTCTTGAAAAATATCATGAAGGTTTAATATGTCAAACTGCTTGCTTAAAAGGATTTATTCCTCATTTATTATCCAAAGGTAAATTTGAAGAAGCTTATCAGCTTGGTAAAAGACTTAAAGATATATTTGGAGAAGATTTATATTTTGAAATTCAAATGAACGGACTTGAAGAACAAAATATAGCAAACAAAGGAATTTTAGAGCTTGCAGAAAAACTAAATGTAAAAGTAGTAGCTACAAATGATAGCCATTACTTAAATGAAGAAGATGCAGAAGCCCACGATATTATTAAAGCTCTTCAGATGAAATTAACATTAAAAGAGTTAAAAGAAAAAGGAAGAGCTTTTAAAGTGAGAGGTCTTCATTTTACAAAACCTGAAGAGATGTATGAGAAATTTAAAGGATATGAGTTTGCATTAAAAAATACAATGGAAATAGCAGAAAAATGTAATGTAGAGATAGAAACTGCAGAAACAAGAGGATATTTATTTCCAAAATTTCAAATTCCTGGACTTGATAGAGAAGCCACAGAAGAAGAAAAAGCACAATATTTTGAAAAGCTTGCATGGGAAGGGTTAGAAAAAAGACTTGAAAATATTAAAGATTTATCTGCAGAAAAACATAAAGAATACAAAGATAGACTTAAATATGAAGTAGAAATAATAAAACAGATGGGTTTTCCGGAATATTTTCTTATAGTTCAGGATTTTATAAAACATGCAAAAAATAATGGAATACCAGTAGGACCAGGGAGAGGCTCAGCAGCAGGTTCCTTAGTAGCTTATGCTTTAGGTATTACAGAAGTAGATCCTCTTCAACATGGATTGATTTTTGAAAGATTTTTAAACCCAGATAGAATCTCAATGCCAGATATAGATATAGATTTTTGCATGGAAAATAGACCTAAAATGATAGAGTATGTTAAAAATAAATATGGTAGTGATGCAGTAGCTCAGATCATTACATACAACTTTATGAAATCTAAAATGGTTATTAGAGATGTAGCAAGGGTTTTAGGATTTTCATATTCTGAAGCAGATAAAATAGCAAAAATGATTCTTCCAGGACCAACTCAAGGCTCAACCCTTACAATTGAGGAAAATTTAGAAGCAAATCCAGAGTTTAGAAAACTTTATGAAACAGATGAAAGGGTTAAGAGACTTTTAGATTTAGCTAAAAAATTAGAAGGTTCAGCAAGACATACAGGAATTCATGCAGCAGGAGTAGTTATAGCACCTGGACCCCTTGATCAGTATGTACCTGTTTATGTTGATAAAGATGGAACAAAAGCTACCCAGTTTGATATGGGAACTCTTGAGATGCTTGGCCTTGTAAAAATGGATTTCTTAGGCCTTAAAACTCTTACTGAACTTGATTACATGAAAAAATTAATAAAAGAAAGACATAATGTAGAGATTGATTTTTCAAAAATTCCTTTAGATGATCCGAATGTTTTTAAGCTTTTACAATCAGGTAGAACAACTGGAGTTTTCCAGCTTGAAAGTAAAGGAATGCAAAATTTACTTGTAAAACTAAAACCTGATAAATTTGAAGAAATTATAGCAGTTTTAGCTTTATATAGACCAGGACCTTTAAACTCAGGAATGGTTGATGAATATGTAGAAAGAAAACATGGAAGAAAAAAAGTAGATTATCCTTTTGAAGAAGTTAAAGATGTATTAAAAGAAACTTATGGCCTTGTTGTGTATCAAGAGCAAATAATGTTTATGGCAAACATACTTTCTGGTTTTACGATGGCAGAAGCAGATACTCTAAGAAAAGCTATTGGTAAGAAAAAAGCAGATGTTATGGCAAAAATGAAAGATAGATTTATAAATGGTGCAGTTGAAAAAGGATATGATAAAGAAAAAATTACAAAACTTTGGGATGATATTGAAAAGTTTGCATCTTACTCATTTAATAAATCTCACTCTACTGCTTATGCATATCTTACATACTGGACTGCATATATAAAAACATATTATCCTGAAGAGTTTTTTGCAGTAAAACTCACAACAGAAAAAAATGATGATAAATTTTTAAGTATATTAAATGATATGAAAGATTTTGGTATAGAACTTTTGCCACCAGATGTTAATTATTCATATGATAAATTTGCCATAGAAGAAAAAGGAAAAATAAGATTTGGACTTGCAAGAATAAAAAATGTTGGAGAATCTTCCGCTAAAGCTATTGTTGAAGAAAGAGAAAAAAATGGAAATTATCAAGATATTTTTGATACAGCAGAAAGACTAGATAGTAAAAATTTAAATAAAAGAGTACTTGAAGCATTAATTAAAGCAGGAGCTTTTGATTTTACAGAAATAGATAGAGGAATATTGCTTGCAAATATAGATAAAGCTCTTTCGGTAGGACAGAAAAATAGAGAAAGTAAAGATTTAGGGCAAAATTCACTTTTAGGTTTATTAATGGAAGAAGATTCAAAACCTGTAGCTACAATCTCTTATAATGAAGGAGAAAAACTTTCAGAAAAAGAAAAACTTAGATTTGAAAAAGAAGTTCTTGGATTTTATATTTCAGGGCATCCACTGTTAGCTTATAAAAAAGAGCTTGAAGGAAGAGTTTTAAAAATAGCTTCTTTAATAGAAAGAAAACAAAAAGAAAAGGTAAAAATAGCAGGAGTTATATCAAATATTAAAAAGAAAAAAACAAGAACTGGAAATACAATGGCAGTATTTCAACTTCAAGATGAAACAGGAATTGTTGATGTTAGAGCCTTTCCGGAAAGTTTAGAAGATGGCTCAATTTTAGAAGAAGATAATTTAGTTATTGTAGAAGGTACAGTAGATATAAATGATGAGCAAGAAACAGTTTCAATAAATGCAAACAATATAATACCAATAGATAGTATTAATAAAGATGTTAAATATGTAAGATTTATTTTTTCTAAAGAAGATATATTAAACGGAACAGTAGAAAAAGTAAGAGATTTATGTAAAAAATACAAAGGAGATAAAGAAGTTGTTATTGAGATATATGACAAAGGGAATTTCTGGTGTGAGATAGCAGCCCATTCAAATTATCATGTAGATATATCTGACGAATTTAAACAAGAATTAGCTACAATTTTAGAACCAAACCAATTTATATTTGAATAAAAAAAGGGGCTTTGAGCCCCTTAAAATTTATTTTTCTTCTTTTGTTTCTATATTAAAAATTTCTGGATTTTCACTTACTTTTTCTTGAACACCTTGAGATATTCTGTAAGCACAGAAAGAAGGACCACACATTGAGCAGAATTTAGCAGATTTATATCCTTCTTGTGGAAGAGTTTCGTCATGATATTTTCTTGCAGTCTCTGGGTCTATAGCAAGTTCAAACTGTTTTTCCCAATCAAACTCATATCTTGCTTTAGACATAGCATCATCCCATTCTTTTGCACCAACCCTATGTCTTGCAAGATCTGCAGCATGAGCAGCTATTTTATAAGCTATAAGACCTTGTTTTACATCTTCAGCATTTGGAAGACCAAGATGTTCTTTAGGAGTTACATAACAAAGCATAGATGCTCCATACCATCCTGCCATTGCAGCACCAATAGCAGAAGCTATATGATCATATCCAGGAGCTATATCTGTAACTAATGGGCCAAGCACATAAAATGGTGCTTCATGACAAAGCTCTTGTTCTTTCCTTATATTCATTTCTATCTGATCCATAGGTACATGACCAGGACCTTCTATCATTACTTGAACACCATGTTCCCAAGCTTTTTTGGTTAATTCTCCTAATACTTTAAGCTCTGCAAATTGAGCTTCATCAGATGCATCATTTATACATCCAGGTCTTAAACCATCACCAAGAGAGAATGAAACATCATATTTTTTGAAAATTTCACAAATTTTATCAAAATTAGTATAAAGAGGATTTTGCTTTCCATGTACAGTCATCCATTCTGCCATTATAGAGCCACCTCTAGAAACAATACCCATTAATCTATGATTAACCATTGGTAAAAACTCTCTTAAAACACCAGCATGAATAGTCATATAATCAACACCTTGTTGAGCCTGGTGCTCTATCATATCTAAAATATCTTGCTCTGTAAGATTTTCTATCGTTCTAACTTCTTGAAGGGCTTGATATATAGGTACTGTCCCTATAGGTACTGGAGAATTAGCAATAATAGCTTCTCTAATTTCATCAATATTTCCACCTGTTGATAAATCCATAACAGTATCAGCACCATACTTTAAAGCAACTCTTAATTTCTCAAGTTCCCCTTCTACATCAGAAACAACTGCAGAATTACCAATATTAGCATTTACCTTACATTTAGCTGCAATACCAATTGCCATAGGCTCAAGTCTATAATGATTTATATTTGCAGGGATAATCATTCTTCCTCTTGCAACTTCATCTCTTATAAGCTCTACAGGAAGTTGTTCTCTTTTTGCCACATATTCCATTTCAGGAGTAATTACTCCTTCTCTTGCATAATCCATCTGTGTTTTACCATAAGTTGTACTTCTTGGTACTGCATATTTGCTCATATCTATATACCTCCAATAAAATTTACTTATAAAATAAAAAAGCCACCTTTCTAAAAAGGTAAGAGTATACCTACCTGATTAGAAAGATGGCTTTGATGTCTCAAAACCTGCTTTCCCTACGGCGGTATTAACCGCATCAGGTTCTAAGGGTATACTCTCAAGCTCCTACGTAGGAGCTACCCCCAGCAGGAAAATCATATTCTTTTACTCTTTAAAATATAACCTTTTATAATTAAAGTCAATAATGATATTTATCATTAAATTTAAATCTAACTTCTAAATTTATTATCAAATCTTTTTATAACTTGCTAAAAAATCTTCTTTTCGCTAAATTTTTATTTATATATAAAAAACTAAGAGGTAATTACCTAATGAAAAAAATTTTAGCAACAATTTTATTATCTTCAAGTTTAGTGTTTGCAACAGAAAACAATAAGATAGTTAAAATTGGTCAAGAAACTTCCTTAAAGCTAATGAAAGCTTTAAAGTTTCATCTTATAAAAGCAATGTCGGAAAGTCCATATGAAGCTATAGATGTTTGCCACAAAAAAGCTTTAAAGATAACTAAGCAAATAGAAAAAGAGATAGATCATGGAATAAAGATAAAAAGAACTTCTATTAGGTATAGGAATCCTTTAAATAAGCCAAATAAAGAAGAGTTAGAAGCATTAGAATATTTTGAAAAATCTTTTAAAGAAGGTAAAAATCCTAAGTACTATATTCAAAAAGTAAAAGATGGCTATAACTTTTATAAACCTTTAAAAATTAAAGCTATATGCTTAACCTGCCATGGAAATCCAAAGAATATGGATAAAAAGCTTTATGAAAAAATAAAAAAATATTATCCAGAAGATAAAGCTATAAATTATAAATTAGAAGATTTTAGAGGAGTTATTAAAGTTTATATACCACAAGAATTAGTGAAATAAATGAAAAGGGGCTTAAAGCCCCTTTTATATGAAAAATATTATTCTTCTACCACTTCAGTAATTAAAGAACCAGATGGACATTCTTCAGTAACTTCTAATACTCTATCACAAAGATCTTGTCCAACTTCTTCACAATCTAATATAGCACCATCTCCGCCAACTTCGTCTTTAACTTTTGCTATTCCATCACCAGCATCTTCATATACTTCAGGAACATCATCATAGCAAAGAGCGCAAGCTGTGCAAAGATCCTGATCTACCATAACTTTTAATTTCATTGAATCTACCTCCTACAGTAATTAATTTTAAAAATTTTAAAGCCAATATAGTATATTCTATTATTATAAACTTTGCAATAAAACAATGTTTGATTTTAATATTATATAAAAAGGAGAATAGCTGTATGATTAAAATCACTAGTCTATATATACATATTCCTTTTTGCTCTATAAAATGTCCTTATTGTGATTTTACTTCTATAGTTTTACTAAATGAAAATATATATTCAAAATATACAAATGCTCTAAAGAAAGAGCTTGAGCTTTATAAAAATTTGGACTTTGAGATAGAAACTATCTATTTTGGTGGTGGGACTCCTTCTTTATTACCTCCTCACTTAATAGGAGAATTTATAGTTTTTATAGAAGAAAATTTTAAAACTTTTAAAAATGTAGAAATAACTATAGAAGCAAATCCTAATACATATAGATATAAAGAGTTAAGAGAAATAAAAGAATATGGAGTAAACAGATTAAGCGTAGGAAACCAAACTTTTAATAGAAAACTTTTAAAAAGTCTTGGAAGAGATCATAATCCAGAAAGTACATTACAAATGGTAGAAGATGCTTTAAAAGCAGGAATAGAAAATATAAATCTTGACTTGATATATGGAATTCAAGGGCAAACATTAAAGGATTTAGAATATGATTTAGAAATTTATACATCATTACCAATTAAACATATTTCGGCTTATATGCTTACTGCTTATGAAGGTACTCCCTTAGGTAAATTAGTACAGAATAACCAATATAATCTACCTGATGAAAAAATAACAACTGAAATGTTTTATATCATTGATGAATTTTTAGAAAATAAAAAGTTTTATAGATATGAGCTTTCTAATTGGGCTAAAAAAGAATATGAATGTAAACATAATTTAGCTTACTGGACAGATAAGTATTTTTTAGGTATTGGTGTTTCTGCTTGGTCTTACATAGGAAATAAAAGATTTGGTAATACTAAAAATATTTATGAGTATATGAGAAAATTAGAAAAAGGGGAAAAACCTATAGAATTTGAAGAAATTTTAACTGAAGAAGATAAAAGATTAGAAAAAATAATGCTTGGATTAAGATTAAAAGAAGGAATAGATTTAAGCCTTATAAAAAATAAGGAAGTTTTAAAAGAACTTATAAAAGAAGACTTTGGATACATAAAAGAAAATAAATTTTCTCTTACAAGAAAAGGATTAATGGTAATAAATAAAATTATTGAGGTTTTAATATAAAAAATTCCTAATTAAAATCATCAATTATATAGATTTATAGGATATAATTTATTTATACATATGAGATTAAATCTCAATTTCAGAGGTAAAGGGAATGAAACTAATAGATTTAAAAGAAAATGATAAAGCTACTGTACGAAAAATTAATACAAAAAATAATATTTTTCTAAAAAAAGCAGAAGCTATGGGTATAAAAAAAGGTGAAGAAATAATAATTGAAAGAAGATTAGGAAGAAATTTAGTTATAAATTTAGAAGGTAGAAAAGTTGTTATAGATAAAGACTTGGCAAAGGAGATAGAGGTAGAATGAAAAAAATAACTGTAGCTTTAATAGGAAATCCTAATGTTGGTAAAACAACTGTTTTAAATGCAATTGCTGGGACTAATCTAAAAGTTGGAAACTGGGCAGGAGCAACTGTTGAGAAAAAAGAGGCAGTTATTTCATATAAAGATTATGAAATACATTTAGTTGATCTTCCAGGTATTTACACCCTTGAGCCAATTTCTGAAGCAGAAGAAGTAGCTGTAAATTTTATACAAAATGGAAATGTAGATGTAATAGTAGATGTAATAGATGCTCAAAATTTTGAAAAAAATATGCTTCTTGGTGTAGAGCTTTTAGAATTTCAAAAACCTACAGTCTTTGTTTTAAATATGATTGATGAAGCTACTAAAAAAGGTATAGAAATAGATGATAAAAAATTAAGGGAGATTTTAAATGTAGAGACAGTAAAAACAGTAGGCAGAAAAGAAGAAGGAATAGAAAATATTTTACCTGCAATAATAGAAGTTTATGAAAAAAATAAAAAACCTATGGAATTAAAATATAATCCAAAATTAGAAGAAGCTATAAATGAAATAAAAAAATATCTAAAAGAAAATACAAATAAACATTTAATACTTGATATATTAGCTGGAAAAGAAAAAGAAGATAACATACCTGAAGAAGTTTTATTAAAAATTAGAAAAGATTTAGAAAAATATTTTGGTGAAAGTATTGAGGATATTATAAAAAATGAAAGATTTGGATATGCACATGGTATAGCAAGAGAAGTTATAAAAAAAGTAAAAGAAAAAGATAAGGATATAACAGATCATTTAGATGCTTTTCTACTTCATCCAGTATTAGGTATTATTATTTTTGTTTGGATAATGTATTCTATATTTAAAATAGCAGTTGATTTTTCTTCTCCTTATATTGATTGGATAGATGGATTTTTAAATGATTTTTTATCTCCTGCATTTTTATCTTTATTTGAGACTATGGGTCTTCCTGAATGGTTTGATAGATTTTGGTCAGAAGCTGTTATAGGTGGTGTTGGGTTTGTTTTAACATTTGTTCCCTTGATAGCAACTTTATTTTTCTTAATAACATTTTTAGAAATGTCAGGTTATCTTCCAAGAATAGCAGTATTAATGGATAGATTTATGTCAAAAATAGGTCTTCATGGGAATATGGTAATTCCTTTAATGCTTGGTTTTGGTTGTAATGTGCCTGCTATTATGTCCGCTAAGATGATTGAAAATCCAAGAGATAAATTTATTGTAATTATGATGATTCCTTTTATGTCTTGTCCTGCAAGACTTGTAGTTTTTGCTTTCTTTACAGTTATATTTTTTGATAATCCGGCTACTGTTATTCTTGGTTTTTATTTAACTGGTATTATAGTAGCAATTTTTACTGCTTTAATCTTAAAATTTATTAAATTTAAAGGGGAAGTTATTCATTTTGCAATGGAACTTCCTCCTTATAGACTTCCACCTTTAAAATCTTTATTTATAGTATCTTGGATACATACAAAAGGATTTATATACAAGGCAGGAACAGTAATTTTTGCTATTTCTATTGTTGTATGGTTATTAATTAATCTTCCTTTAAATGCTAAAAATATATCAGAAAGTTATGCTGCTAAAATAGGTAAGTTTATTACTCCTATATTTGAACCTATAGGTATTAATGATTGGAGAGCTACTACATCTTTAATCCCAGCATTTTTAGCAAGAGAGACTGCAATAAGTTCTATGGGAACTATGTTTTCTGCTTCTGAAGAAAAAGAAGAAAATAAAAGTTTTAATTTTAAAGAAGAAGCTATAAATCAGATTAAAAATTTAGGTAATGCAGTTTATCAATCTATTATTGAAGTAATAAAACCTGGTATTTCTGCTTTTGATGTAGAAAACCAAGGAAATAAGAGTTTAAGAGAAAAAATAAAAGAAAGTTTCACTCCTTTATCAGCATTATCTTTTATGATACTTATACTTTTATATAATTCTTGTCTTGCTACCTTTGCAGTTATGGCTCAAGAACTTAATAAAAAATATGCAACCCTATTTTTAGTATATAGCTTTGCTATAGCTTGGATGATAGCTTTTATTGTTTATCATGTTGGAAGTTTATTTTTTTAAAAAATATGTAATTTCTAAAACACCTTTTATAAGGTGTTCTTCTTTTATTTTTACTTTATACTTATCTTCTTTTTCAAATGTAAAATAAGTAGGTTTTATTCCTGATAGTTTAAAAATCATAGCTGGATCTTCTTCTACCATTTCTAAACTAAATATTCCCTCTTTAAAATCTCCAATAAATTCTTCTGTTGCAAAGGCAAAAATCCTTCCATCTTCAAAAAATTTTATATAACTTTCATACTCAAACTTAGGAGAATAAAGTTTTAAATAAATTTGAAGAATAGTATTATCAAAATTCATAGTAGATATTCCATCTATTTCAAAATATAAATTTTGATTATCTATATTTACACCTGATCTAACCTTTTCCATTATCTGAATTTCAGGATTTGATATTAATACAGAAAAATTATTTCCAAGTTTATTTAATATAAGATTTTGTAACTTCATCTATTTTCTACCCTTTTTATATAATGTATTTTTACTGGATGTATAGGAACATTTTCAAAACCCATTTTAGAAGTTGTTGGAATTCTTGCTATCCATTCAACTACTTTCATTCCTTCTATTACTTTACCAAAAACTGCATATCCATATGTGTCTGGAGTTTCTCCTTGATGATCTAACTGATAATTTTCTGCAAGATTTATAAAAAACTGAGATGTTGCACTATCTATTTCTGTTGTTCTTGCCATTGCTACTGTACCATAGCTATTCCTTAATCCATTTTTTGCTTCATTTTTTATTGGTGGATATAAAGGTTTTTTGTAATTCATATTTTCGTCAAATCCACCACCTTGTACTACAAAGCCGGGAATTATTCTATGGAATATAAGCCCATCATAAAAACCTGCATCTATATATTTTAAAAAGTTTTCAACAGTAATAGGTGCTTTATCAGGAAAAAGCTCTATATAAAAACTTCCTAAATCTGTTTTAACTTCAACTACTGGATTTTTAGTCATCTTCACCTCTCCATTTAATTAGTTCTATCCAATCTTGAGGTGTAGCAGGTGGTTTTTTATCTTTATAGGTTTGCTTTTTTATAAAAGGATTTTTAGGAATATTTTCAGGTTTTCCAAAGAAATAACCTTGCATATATTGTATATTAAGTTTATTTAAGACTTCAAATATTTCTTTATTACTTACATACTCAGCAACTACTTTAATATCTGTATCTTCTGCAAAATCTTTAATAGTTTTAACTAAAATATATGCCTTCCTATCCTTTAATATATTTTTTATAATACTTCCATCTATTTTTATATAATCTGGATTTATTTCTAAAATATGCATTAAATTAGAATAACCACTACCAAAATCATCTATAGCTATTTTACATCCTGCGTATTTTATATAATCTAAATTTTCCTTGAATAATTGATAGTCATATATTTCTTCAGATTCTAAAACTTCTAATGTTAATCTATTTAAAACAGAACTATCATTTATATTTCTAATATATTTAACAACATATCCATGTAATATATCTGATGGTGAAACATTAACAGAAAGCTCTAATTTTTCATATTTTTTTAATAATTGAATAGATTTTTCTAAAATTTTCAAGTTGAATTCTGTATTTATAGTAGTACCTTTTATTATCTCTAAAAATATATCAGGTCTTATTACTTCACCTTTTGAATTTAATATCCTTGATAAAACCTCATACTTAAAAATCTTTTTATTTTTTACATCAACTATAGGCTGGAAAAGTAGATTAATTCTATCTTTATCAATAGATTCTTTAATTTCAATTAGCTTTGGAAGTAAATTGGCTTTATCTTTTCCATAAATGGAAATTATTTTATTATTCTTTTTCGCATCTTCTAAAGCAAAAAAGGCATCTTTTATAGCTTCATCAAGATTTTTCGTTTTTTGAACATCTTTATTTACACCTATAAAAATATTAAGTTTCAATGTTATATTCTTATATGAAAATCTTGCAACCTTTATAACTTTTTCCAAGTTTTCCAAAATATCACTTATAAAAATATCTTCAACTTCAGGAATTAGTATTAGAACTTCTGACCAGCTATATCTTATTAACCTACTATCTGAAGGTAATATTTTTTTCAATTTTACATTTAATTGAAATAAAATAGTTTCAACTACTTCTGTTCCATAAGTATTTTCAATTTCAAGTAAGTTTTCAATTTCTAAAATTAGAATAGCTTTTATATTCTTTAAATTTTTTAAATCTTTGTTCAAATTATTCTTTGTTAAAAATCCTGTATTTTTTTCTAAAAACTCTTTTTTGGAATTTGATTTTATAGCAGTATAAAAAATATAAATATTCCCAAAAATAACTAAAGCTAAAATACCTCCTGCAAAATATATATACTCTCTTAATATAGATATTGTTTCTTTTGAATAACTTATTTCAAGTTCATTAACAGTATTGAAAGATAAAAAAAGTAAAACTAATAAAGAAAATAAAAGAATAACCTCCAATATTAAAAATATTTTTTTCATAAAATCACCTTTCTAGGTAGTATATTCTGCATTTATTTCTACATATTTATAAGATAAATCACAAGTATAATATGTCCAGTTTCCATCGCCTCTACCAAAATATAAATCAATTGTAATTTCTTTATTAATTTTTAGATATTCTACTGCCTTTTCTCTATCAAACTGATTTGGTTTTCCTGAATAAAGTAAAAATTCTCCTAAATATAAATCAACTTTATTAAAATCTATATCTAAATGTAATTGTCCTACTGCTGATAATATTCTTCCCCAGTTTGGATCATTTCCAAACATAGCTGTTTTAAATAGATTAGATAGAGCTATAGCTTCTGCTATTTTTTTTGCTTCTTTATTATCTCTTGCTTGATGTATATTTATCTGTATTAGTTTTGTTGCTCCTTCTCCATCTTTAACAATCATTTTTGCAAGTTCTGTAGCTACTTCTAAAAGTTTTTTTGCAAAATATGTTCTATTTGTATCATTTATCTCAACATCTGATTCACCTGTGGCAACAACTAAAAAACTATCGTTTGTGCTTTCACATCCATCAACATCTATTGAGTTAAAACTTCTTTCTGCTACAAGCTTTGTTGTTTTATCAAGTAACCATTTATCTATTTTTACATCTGTAAATATATATGCAAGCATAGTAGCCATATTAGGATGTATCATTCCTGCACCTTTGGCTATCCCTCTTATAACAAACTGCTTACCATCTATTTCTCCTGTTGTTTCATAATATTTAGGAAAACTGTCTGTTGTCATTATGGCAGTAGATGCTTTTTTTAAATCTAAATCTTGCATATTATTACAAGCTTCATTTATTCCTTTTTCTACTTTTTCCATAGGTAGTTGAACACCTATTATTCCTGTTGAAAAAACCATTACTTGCTCTGAGTCTATATCAAAATTTTCTGCTACTATGTTTGCCATTTTTTCAGTATTCTCAAGGCCTTTTTCTCCTGTAGCTGCATTTGCATTACCACTGTTAATAACTATTGAAGATATTTTATCTGTCATAGAGGCTATCATTCTGTCATAAATTACAGGTGCTGCTGCTAAACTATTTTGAGTTAAAACTACCGAATAAACAGAAGGTTTAAATTTTAATACTAAAATATCATAATCACCAGAAGGCTTTATTCCCGCTTTAGCTATACCCATTTTTATATTCATTTTAAAAGCTCTCCTGCTTCTTTTTTATTTTTCCAGTTTTGAAGGTTATTACTTCTTTTGGAAAAGTATGAAAAATCATATATGTTTATATTTTGTTTTCTAAATTTCTCAAAATCATAAAAAGTAAAGCTTTTTTTATTTTCTCTTACTGAGAAAGGATAGTATTTAACTTTTTCTATAATAGTTTTAATTATATCTTTTTCCTTAAATAATACTTTTAATGCAGGTTTTAATTTCCTTTCTCCAAATAAACTTTCTAAGGTTCCTTCTTCTTCAAACCATAAGCTTGAGCCAATGGCAATATCTGCTTTTTCTGTAATACCATCTTCAAATGGTGATATTACAATAAGATTTTCTAATTTTTCTAATATATTTTCTAAATATTCTTTATCAAAATAATCAAAAATCTCTTCTCCTGATAAGATTAAATTTTTTATTTTTCCATTTTCTATATCTTTTAATATATCAACTATGTAATCTGTAATTTTTAGGTTATTAAAAACTCCAATTGCATTAGCTTGTGGTGGAATTATAAATATTTTTGATTTTTTCTCTTTATAAATATTTCCAAGAATTTTACCAAACTGATAGGATTTTTCTCCTTTTAATGTGGAAGTTGAGTATAAGACTGATGTTTTTTCATCAAAAATTGATAAATCTAAATCAAATATATCTTTATTTATAATTTCTGGAAAGAATTTTTGACTGTTTTTAATATTATTTCCAATATATATTACTTTTTTATCATTATAAATTTTATTTCCAAGTCTATACTGAGACTTAAAGTAATAAGATATTACAGGTGTAATTGCCGATACATCATCTCCTACTATTACTATTTTTTCTGATTTTTCAATATTAGAAAAATCTAAACTGTATTCTTCTTCTGCAATTTCTTCAAATCCTTTAACTACTGGATATAAATCTGCAGTTATTATAGATGATATTCTAATTCCTGTTTTATCTTGTAATTCATTTATCTGCTTATATGTTTCGTTAGTGCTAAATGAAGATGGTATAAATGCAGTTTCTTTTGGATTTTCACTTATAATATTAGCTATTTTTTCTATAGCTTCATCATAAGATACTTTTTCTCCTTTTATTAAAGCATCTTTTAATCTATTTTTAGATTGGATATCATATCCAAGATATGCTCCTGCACATATATTTAAATCTGCAGTTGAACGAATTCTGTATATTTTTTGTTTTTTATCATCATAATCTATTGCTACAGGGCAGTTCATACTACAAAATCCACAATATGAAACTTTTTCTTTTAAAAGCCAAGGACGAGCATTAAACTTAAATGGTTTAAATAAAATTGCACCAACAGGACATATATCAACACAAAGGCCACACATCTCACAAGAACTTGCAGTATCCATAGGTTTTTCATTTGGGGAAATGACTATTTCAAATCCTCTTTCTTCTTGAAATAAAGTAGTTGAGCCATTTATATTTTCACAAACACTTACACATTTTAAACAAAGAACGCATCTATTTGATACAAACTCTAAATAATCACTTTGCCAATCATCTTCTGGTCTTATTTTCTCAAAAGGTGTAATTGGATATAAGTTATGTTGGGGGCCATAATAAGTTCCCCAGTTTTGTAAATCACATTCTCCTGCTTTATCGCATATAGGACAGTCTAAAGGGTGTCTTGTAAAAAGCATTTCTAAAATAAATTGTCTATCTTTAAAGACTTCATCATTTAAGGTTTCTATTTCCATTCCATCATAAACATAAGTTCCACAAGCTATAATACTTCTTTTTTGCTTTTTATCCCATACTAGACAAATTCTACAACCGCCAAATATTGGTAGTTTTTCGTTATAACAGAATGTAGGTATTAATATATTTAGTTTTTTTGCTGCTTCTAAAACTGTTGTATTTTTATCAACTTCTATCTGTTTTCCATCTATAATAACTTTTACTTTTTCCATATAAAAACCTCAACAAAGAAAGGAATAAGTATAATTATCTTATAGATATGCTAATTAGACAAGTTAAGAAACTTTAAAAAACTATTTTTTAGGTGTATTTAACCAGTAATGCATATTTCCTGCTGGGGTATTTAAGAAAATATTATTATTTTTATTTTCTTTTAAAGCTTCCATTAATTTCTCTTGAATTTCTAGCTCTCTCCATTTTAATACATTCTTATCTATAGATTGACTTATAAGTTTATTTGCTTTTGCTATTCCTTCTGCTTCTTTAATTTTCTTTTCTGCTTCTGCTTCTGCTGCTATAACTTTTTGAATCTTTTTAGTTTCAGCTTCTATTCTCTTTATCTCTTGTTGTTTTTTAGCCTTTTCTTCTACATATTTCATTTTTTCTGCTTCTTGTTTTGCTATCTGAACTTCTTCTATTTTTTGAGCAATTCTTGGTGGTAGTTTAATATCTCTAAGTTGGACACCAACAACTTCAACTTTATTATGTGAAACTTCTTTAATAGATTTTTCTATTCCTTGCTCTATTTTTGTTCCTATTTCTTGTCTTTTTATAGGAAGTTGTTCTGCCGGATACTGTCCTATTACATCTCTAACAATATCTCTAATTGTAGGATTAATCATTTTATCTTCCCAGTTCCATCCCCATTCTTGAATTAATTCTGAAGCTTGATCTGGAATTATTCTATATTGGACAGTCATTTCTATTCTTACTGGTAATCCCCTTGCATCAAGTACATTTATTGCTGGTTTTTCTATTAATCCTTCTTTGTCTGGCCTATCTTGGTTTCCTTTATAATTAATTGTATGAACTCTTACATCTACAACTTTAATTTCTTGGACTAAAGGTATTTTAAAATGAAGTCCCGGTTTTAATTCCTCATTATCATATTTACCAAGGGTTATTTTTATTCCTACATTACCACTTTCTATAGTCTTAAAAGGTGGAAATAAGAAAAAGAATATTGCTATAACTATTATAGCAATAGGTAAAGCTGCAACTGCCGAATTTATATTTATCTTATCTTTACTAAAATTATCCATTAGCTATCCTTAAAATTTGAAATAAATTTTTTATAATCTTTTGGCGTATTTATACTTTCATACATTAAAAGATTATTATCTATCTTTTTTAGTATATCTTTATTAATAATCTTCTTATTTAAACTGTCAACCCATTTTTTTAAAGATTTTATTCCTGAATTGTAAATTTGCTTTGCTTTTTCTAATGAATCTTTTTTATATATAGTGTTTAAAAATTGATATTTCCCATCAATATTTGGAATAATTGTATCGTAATCTTCTATATTTTCATATAAAAACTTAATTATTTTAGTACTAATAATAGGTGTATCACAGGTAGCTATAAAAACAGAATCATTTTTAATATAATCTTTTGCTGAAATAACTCCATTTAAAGGACCTTCATAAGGATTTATATCTTTGGTAAGGATTATGTTAGAGCTTAAATCTTTTATCTGATTTTCATATAAAGAAAAATCTTTATTTACAACGATTATAATTTTTTGGCATACATTATCTAAGGTTTCTAATATATTTCTTAAAAAAGTTTTATTGTCAAAGGGAAGGAATGCTTTATCCCTTCCCATTCTTTTGCTTTGGCCACCTGCCAATAGGATACAATCTAAATTCATACTTGTCTTACAGGTACTTCATGTAAAAAGCCAAGAATTGGAGGTTTGCCTTTTTTAGCCCACACATCTGTACAAGCGTCAACACATTCTCCACAGACAATACAAGAAGAAAGACCTGGTCTATTTATTGTATCTTCCATTAAAGCTATTTTTCTTGGATCTAATGCCATTGGACAAGCTTTTAAACATTCTCTACAAGTTCCACAATCTTTAGTTGTATAAGGTGGTATAAGTGCAGGTTTATAGTAGTAAAAATGAGGAGTTAATTTTTGGTATATCCCTGTAGGGCAGAAAGTTCTACACCATCTTTTTCCTATGTATAATTCCCAGAAAAATATTGGGAATGCTACTAAAAAAGCAACCCACATAGGTATAAATGAAGGATTTGTATAGTAGAAAAATACTCTTAAATCTGTTACCCAGTTAAAGAATAAAGCAGCAAATGCTATAGTTGAAATAAATGTTATAAAAATATAAGCTAACTTATGATGCTTTCCTATTTTTCTTTTGATTTTTTCTTGAATTTCTGCAAACCATCCTCCTGGGCATATCAAACCACAGAAAAGTCTTCCTTGGATCATATTTATAACAATAACAAGTATTGCAAAAAATCCAAGAGCGGCAATTACAGGAATAAGACCATCTATTAAACTTCTTCTTTCTCCAAATAGCCATGACTCATTATGGGCAATATCTACTTTTATTATCTTAAGTTCAGGAATTAATATAAGTGCTATTACTATAGAAATATACACAGTATTTCTTGCTATTGTAAATTTATGTGTTTGCCACCATGAAGGTTGTTGACTTAAAGCTTCAGCCATCTTTACTCCTCTAAATTTAGTGATTATTAACTTATTAATATATCATACTAAATAATTTAATACAAAAAAGTCCTAATTCCAGCTATTCCATAAACTCCTGTATCCAAAACCTGGTTAATATTTGATTTATTTATACCTCCAAGAGCATACACAGGAATATTTACCCTCTCTACTACCTCTTTTAACTTTTTAATTCCTTGAGGTTTTCCTTTTCCTTCTACATAAAAAATAGGAGAAAAGATTATATAATCTGCACCTTCTTCTTGAGCTTTTATAGCACATTCTATACTATGACAAGATTTACCTACTATTAAATGGGGAAATTTAGTTTTTATTTTAGAAACAGGGAATGAGTTTTCAGGTAAATGGACTCCATCTGCTTCTACTAATAATGCTACATCAACCCTATCATTTATAAATAAAGATCCATTATATTTTTCTAAAATTCTTTTCATCTTTTCTGCAAGATTTAAAAGTTCTCCAGATGATAAATCTTTCTCTCTAAGTTGAAACATTCTAATACCTTTATCTAATAAAAGCTTAATCTGATTTTCAAAAGGAATTTTATATTTTTTTCTATCTGTAATTGCATAAAATTTATGTAAATTATTCTTCATCAGAGCCTTTGTCTAACGCAATTAAGATTAAAAATATAGCTATAGCAATTACAACCATTCCTATTATAACTATTGGAAATAATGTAGAAGGATTCATATTTTCTCCTCCAAATTAGGATATAATTTTAGTTAATTTTATAACATTTACTTCAAAAAGGTAATAAAATGATAGATAAAAAATTATTGGAAATTTTAGCCTGTCCTAAATGTAAAAAAGAACTTGTTTATAATAAAGAAAAAAAGATTTTAATCTGCAATAACTGTAAAGTTTATTATGAGATAATAGATAATATTCCTATTCTTTTAATAGAAAAGGCAAAACCTTTAAGTTAGTTGATTTTTATTTTTCTTATAAAACCTTTTAATTTATATTTTTTCATATATTGAGCAGCATCTTTATATGTTTTAAATTTACCAATTACTACTCTATATATTTTTCCTTCTTCTATAATCATTCCCGGTTTCCCTATGGATTTTAAATATCTTTTTGCTCTTTCTTTGGAGCTAAATGCTCCAACTTGAACTGTATAAACAAGTTTTGGTTTTGTAGCAATTTTATTTTTAGCAATTTTTTGTTTAAAATTCGTAGATTTAGTTAATTTTTCTTGTTTTACATTTTGTTTTGCTTTATTTTGTTGAGGAGGAGTTTTATCAGCTACTTTATTTTTTGATATATTTTTTTCAACTTGTAAGTTATTAGTTTTTTCTTTAGCATTATCTGTTTTTTGTACTTCATTATCTATTTGTTTTGTTGTATTGTCTTGATTTAAATCATTCCTTGGGATTACTTTTTCTACAGTATTATTTTTTAGTTCATTATTATCTTCTATAACAACCTTTGGTTCAGAAACAGTATTATCAGAGCTAGTATAATATATATTTATTCCTATTACAGCAAAAATTAAAGCTACAAATATACCAATTAATAAAATTATTAATCTTTCTGTTTTTTCCTGTTTCTTTTTTTCTTCTTCTAACTTTTTTAATGTATCTTTTATATCTTCCATTTACATTTTCTCTAAAGGAGTAATTCCAATAAGCTTAAATAATGTTGCCAAGCTATTTCTTATAGCTCTTAAAAGATAAAGTCTAGCTTCCATTAATCTTTCGTCTTCTTTCTGTAAAAATTTATAGTTGTTGTAATAATAATGAAAATCAGAAGCAAGCTCGTAAGCAAGTATTGTTAATTTATGAGGCTGTCTATTTTCTGCGATCTTAATAATATCTTCTGGAAGAGTTGCTATTTTTTTCATTATACTTTTTTCTATTTTCTCTTTTAATAAAGATATATTGATTTCATCAATATTTTTATAATCAATATTAAATTTCTCTTTAGCTTCTCTAAATACTGAAGAAATTCTTGCATAAGCATACTGAACATAATAAACAGGGTTTTCAGAAGATTTTTTTCTTGCAAGGTCTATATCAAAATTAAGATGGGTATTACTATCTTTTGTTAAAAAGAAATAAATAACTGCATCTGCTCCAACTTCTTCAATTAGATCTCTTAATGTTATGAATTTTCCAGCTCTTTTAGACATTTTAATTTCTTTTCCATCTTTAAATAATTTTACAAGTTGTATAAATAAAACCTGTAGCCAGTCTTCCTTTGCACCAAGAGCAAGCATTGCTGCTTTTAATCTTGGGAAATATCCATGATGATCTGCACCCCATATATTTATAGCATAATCATAACCTCTTTTTAATTTGTTGAAATGATATGCTATATCTCCTGCAAAATATGTATAACTACCATCTTTTTTCTTTAAAACTCTATCTTTATCATCTCCATAAATACTTGTTTTTAGCCATAAAGCACCATCTTTTTCATAAACAAGCTCTTTTTCTTTTAAAATTTCTATAAGTTCTTGCACTTTTCCTTCTGTATAAAGCTGTTTTTCACTAAACCATATATCAAACTCAACATTTAAAAGTTTTAGATCTTCTTGTATCTTTTTTAAAAGCAGTTCTTTAGAATATTCAGCCATAAAATCTATAGCTTCAGATTCTGATAGTTTTAATATCTTTTCTCTAAAATGCTGGTAAATCTCATTTGCAATATCTTTTATGTATTCGCCTTTATATCCTTCTTCAGGAAATGGATAATCTGGTTCTTCAATCTGTCTATATCTTGCGTAAACAGAAAGTCCAAGCATTTTTATCTGGTTTCCTGCATCATTTATATAAAACTCTTTCTCTACTTGATAGCCTGCATATGAAAGAATATTAGCTAAAGTATTTCCTACAACTGCACCTCTTCCATGCCCAAGATGTAAAGGTCCTGTTGGATTTGCACTTACAAATTCAACATTTATTTTTCCTTTATCTTTTTGTTTTATTTCACCATAATGACTACCTTCTACTATAGCTTTTTTTAAAATATCTTTGAAAAATTTTCCAGATAAAAATAGATTTACAAATCCTGCTCCTGCAACTTCAACCTTTTCAAAAATATCTTCTTTTTCTAATATCTGTTTTATCTGATTTGCAATATCTATCGGTTTTTTCTTTAAAGGTTTAGCAAGTAAAAAAGCAGCATTAATTGAAAAATCTCCATATTTTTCTTCTTTTGGAATTTCAACTTTTATTTTTTCTTTTATATTCTCTATCTCAGGAATTTTTCTTGATACTGCTTTTAAAATCTCATTTTTTATTTTCTGCTTCATACTACTCCTTTTGCTCTTTTTTTAGTTCTACAAAATATAATACTTAAAAAGATAGCATAAAGTAAAATAGAGATTCTTTGTAATTCATTTATATTTCCTACTAGTAAAGGCATAAAAATTATTAAAGATATTATAAAAAATACAGTTTTTCTAAATTTTATATTTTCCTTTGCTAAAAAGATAAAAGGAATAAAAGTATAAAAACCTGTAATTATGATTTGAGTATAATCTCCAAACTTATTAAATTTCATATAAATATAAGATGTTAAAATGGAAAGTATTAAACCTATAATTAAACCTAAGGCAATTGCTTTTAATTTAGATAGCATTATAATTTAAATATTATCATTTTTTGTAAGGTTTTTTAATGGAAAAGATAATAGTACTTTTGTCTGGTGGAATGGATAGTGCCACTCTCTTGTGGCTTGCAAAAAAACAGTTTAAAGAAGTTTATGCTATATCTTTTGATTATGGGCAAAAACATAAAGTAGAACTTGATTTTGCAAAACAGCTTGCTAAAATTGCAGGGGTAAAAGAGCATTTTATAGCTGAAATTCCTCATTTGAGGAATATAAAAGGAAATGCTTTAACAGATAAAAATATAGAAGTACCTACAGAAAAATATCCTGAAGAAGCTCCAATTACTACAGTTCCAATGAGAAATTTAACCTTTTTATCAATAGCAGCTGCATTTTGTGATGTTTATGAGATAGAAAATATAGGAATAGGTATTCATTCTATAGATAGCCCTTATCCAGATTGTAGAGCAGAATTTGCGTCTTCTGCAGAGGCTGCAATAAATGCCTCTTCTGTTATGGTTGAAAAAAAGAAAAATAGAATTAAAGTTTATACTCCATTTCTTGGGAAAAGTAAGATAGATATACTAAAATTAGGTTTAGAGCTTGGTGTACCTTATGATAAAACTTATTCTTGTTATAAAGGAACAATTCCACCTTGTGGGCAATGTGCTACTTGTCAGCAAAGAAAAGAGGCTTTTAAATCAGTAGGCTTAGAAGACCCTTCTTTTACTTAAAAATTTAAAAAATTTAAGAGGTGAAAATTTGGCAGAGAAATTAGTTATTGTAGAATCTCCTAAAAAAGCAAAAGAGATTCAGAAATTCTTAGGGAAAGATTTTATAGTAAAAGCAACTGTAGGTCATTTTAAAGATTTACCTGAGAAAGAGATGGGAATAGATTTTAAAACCTTTAAACCTAAATTTATTATCAAATCATCAAGACATAAAAAAATTCTATCAGAAATAAAAAAACTTGCAAAAGACAAGGAAGTTTACATAGCTACAGACCCAGATAGAGAAGGATATGCAATTGGATACTTTATGTACGAAGAATTAAAAAATAAAGCAAAAGATATTAAAAGAGCAGAATTTCATGAAATAACAGAAAAACATATAAAAGATGTAATAAAAAAGGCTCCTCAGTTTGAGAAAACAAACTTTGGGTTGTTTAATGCATTTCTTGGAAGAAGAGTTGGAGATAGAGTTGTTGGATATACCCTTTCCCCTTATGCATCTAAGGAAATAGGTGGAAGATTTTCAGTTGGTAGAGTTCAATCTCCAGCAGTAAGATTAATTGTAGAAAGAGAAAAAGAGATAAAAGAGTTTAAGCCTACTCCTTATTATGTTTTATATGTAGTATTAGAAAAAGATAATATAAAATTTAATGCAAATTATCAGAAGGCAAAAATAGAAGATAAAGAAGAAGCAGAAAAAATATTTAATGATATAAAAGATGAAAAATATGCTAAAGCTATAAAAATAGAAAAAAAACAAGTAAAACAAAAGCCAAAAGCTCCTTTTATTACTTCAACATTACAACAAGCAGCAAACTCAAAGCTTAGATTTTCTCCTGAAAAAACAATGATACTTGCTCAAGACTTATTTGAAAGTGGGCTTATTACATATCATAGAACAGATAGTGTTAGAATTTCTAAAGAAGCAATATCAGGTATTAGACAGCTTATAGAAAAAGAGTTTGGTAAAGATTATTTACCATCAAGAGCAAGAAGTTATAAATCTAAAAATACTCAAGCAGATGCCCATGAAGCTATAAGAATTACTAACTTTGTTAATTTAGATCAACAAAAAAAATTAGTAGAAAAAAAAGGGCTTTCAGAAGATCATTTTAAACTTTTAAAACTTATTTATGAAAGAACAGTAGCATCTCAAATGGCAGATGCTGTATATGATAGAACAACAATTACATTTGATATAAAAGGATATGAATTTAGAACTACAGGCTCAATTCTTAGATTTGCAGGATATAAAAAGGTTTATCAAGAAGAGGAGACAGAAAATATTCAAACTTTACCTGAAATAAAAAAAGATGAAAAAGTTAAAAAATTAGACCAAAAATTAGAGGAAAAATGGACGAAACCACCTCCAAGATATAGTGAAGCATCCTTAGTAAAGAAATTAGAAGAACTTGGAATAGGAAGACCTTCTACTTATGCATCTATTATAAAAACAATAAAAGATAGAGGATATGTTGTAAAAGAAGGAAATGCTCTTATTCCTACAGAAAATGCTTTTCATCTTATAGATTATTTAGATAAGCATTATAAATGGGTTATAGATTATGATTTTACAAAAAATATGGAACAGTTTCTTGATTATGTAGAACAAAATAAAAAAAACTGGAAAGATTTTGTAAAGGAATTATATGAAAAATCTACAAAAAGAGATATAAAACCAATATCTAAAAAAATGCTTAATTATGCTTTAGATCTTGCAAAAAAACATGGTAAAGATATATCAGATATTTTAGATAATCCTGAAGCTTTAAGTAAGTTTATAGAAGAACATAAAGAGACAAAACCAACAGAAAAACAGATAGCATATGCTAAATCATTAGCAGAAAAAACAGGATTAGAACTACCTACGGATGTTTTAGAAGATAAAGAAAAAATAAAAAAATGGATAAATAAAGCCAAAAAAGAAGCAATGAAAACATATAAACTATCAGAAAAACAAAAAGCAGTACTTGTTAAAAATGGTAAAGAAGATTTAATAGATAAGCCAGAAAAAGCTTTAAAATGGCTTAATAGTTTCTTTAAGAAAAGAAGAAAAAAATAGTATAAAATTAAAAAGGCGGGTTCCTTTTTGAGGAGAACCCGCAGGAAATGGAGGGGGAGGGAGGGGGATGCTTTTAAAGCCCATTTCAAACTTTAAAGCTTGATAGTAATATATATGTAAGGTTAAATTTTTAAAATGATTTTCATCATAAGGAGAGGTAAACATGTTAAATAAAGAACAAGTTTTAAAAGTAGCAACCTTATCAAAACTTAAACTTTCAGAAGAGGAAATAGAGCTTTTTTCAAAGCAACTTCCAGAGATTGTTAAATTTATAGAAAAACTTGAAAATTTAAATACAGAAGATATATTACCATTCTATGAACTGATTGATCAAAAAGCACCTTTAAGAAAGGATGAAGTTAAACCAGGCCTTTCTCAAGAGGAAGCCTTGGCAAATGCGCCAGAAAAAGAGAATGGATTTTTTGTTGTTCCAAAAGTTATAAAAACTGAATAAAAATAGGAGGCATTATATATATGGAATTAACTGAAAAAGAGTTGAATGAGAAAAAGAAAGCTCTTGAAGCAGCCTTAGCCCAAATAGAAAAAAAATTTGGCAAAGGCTCTGTAATGACTTTTTCCTCAGATGCTGTAAAAACTGTTGAAGCTATACCTTCTGGTTCTTTATCCTTAGATATAGCTACAGGAATTGGAGGTATACCAAGAGGAAGAGTTACAGAAATTTATGGACCTGAAAGCTCTGGTAAAACAACTTTAACTTTACATCTAATTGCTGAAGCTCAAAAAGAAGGTGGAAAAGCAGTTTTTATAGATGCAGAGCATGCATTTGATCCTAAATATGCAAAAGCAATAGGTGTAAATCTTGATGATTTAATCATCTCTCAACCAGACTATGGAGAGCAAGCTTTAGAAATAGCAGAAACATTAATAAGAAGTGGAGTAATAGATGTTGTTGTAATAGATTCTGTAGCTGCTCTTGTGCCGAAATCAGAACTTGAAGGAGATATTGAAGATAGCAATATAGGTCTTCATGCAAGATTAATGTCTAAAGCTATGAGAATTTTAAAAGGAGCAGTGAATAAAAGTAATACCGCATTAGTACTTATAAATCAGGTAAGAGAAAAAGTTGGAGTTATGTTTGGAAACCCTGAAACTACTACAGGTGGAAGGGCTATAAAATTCTTTGCAGATATGAGAATGGAAGTTAGAAAATCAGATATAAAAGATAGTGGCGAAAAGGTAGGAAGTAGAGTTAGAGTAAAAATAGTAAAAAATAAACTTGCACCTCCTTTTAAAGAAGCAGAATTTGATGTTATTTATGGAGAAGGTATATCTAAGGAAGGAGAGATTATAGACTTAGGAGAAAAATATGGAATCATAAAGAAAAGTGGTGCTTGGTACTCTTATGGAGATACTAAATTAGGTCAAGGTAAAGAAAAAGTAAGAGAAAGATTGAAAGCAGATAAAGAACTTTTTGAAGAATTAAGAAATAAAATTTTAGAGGCTATAAATAATGGCTGATTTAGATGAAATTCTTAAAGAAGCAGTAAATTTAAAAGCATCTGATATACATCTAAAGGTGGGCCTTCCACCTTATTTTAGAATAAACAAAAAATTAATGCCTCAAGAAAAATTTGGAAGATTAACATCTGATGATATTAAATCATTTATTCTAAAAACAGTTCCATCTGAAACTAAAAAAAATGAACTATTAAAAAAAGGAGAAATTGATATATCGTACTCTATACCAGGTGTAAGTAGATTTAGAGTAAATATATATAAACAAAGAGGTACTTTTGCTTTTGCATTTAGAATATTAAAAACAAATATTCCTAAAATAGAAGAGCTTAGACTTCCTACAAAGCTAAAAGATATTGCTTTAGAAAATAGAGGCCTTGTTCTTGTAACAGGACCAACAGGTTCAGGAAAATCAACTACATTAGCATCTATGATAGATTATAGAAATGAGACAAGAGAAGATGTAATTATCACAATAGAAGATCCTATAGAGTATGTTTTCAAAGATAAAAAATGTTATATAGTACAAAGAGAGATAGGACTTGATACTCAAAGTTTTTCATCAGCTTTAAGAGCTGCTTTAAGGGAAGATCCAGATGTAATACTTGTTGGAGAAATGAGAGATTTGGAAACAATAGAAACTGCAATAAGAGCATCAGAAACAGGGCATTTAGTTTATTCTACTTTACATACCCAGAATGCAAAAGAAACTATCAATAGAATAATTGATATGTTCCCAATTGAAGCTCAACAGCAAATTAGAATTTTACTTGCATCTACTTTAAGAGCAGTAATATCTCAAAGGTTAATACCAAGAAAAGATGGAAATGGCGTTGTACCTGCTGTAGAACTTTTAATTAATGAAGGTGGCGTTTACGATGCAATTTTAGATCCAGATAAGTTTGAAATGATTGATGAACTTATGGAAAAAGGAAAATCTCAATATGGAATGCAAACCTTTAATCAGTCTTTATTAGAGCTTTATAATAAAGGTTTAATTTCTAAAGAAGATGCATTAGCTGCATCAGATAGTCCTTCTGATCTTGAACTAAAAATGAAAGGAATATCTACAGAAACAGATTTTAGTCAAGATATTGGAGGATTTTATGGAGGTTTTAGTCAATAAGTAAGGATATAAAATCTTATGCTTTCAAACTACTTTCTAAAAAGGATTATTTTTCAAAAGAGTTAGAAAATAAATTAAGGCAAAAAGGGTATTCAGAAAAAGAAATTTCAGAAATTATTGATTATTTAGAAAAAGAAGATTATATAAACGATAAAAAACTTTTAAAAAGATATAAACAGCTTGCTATAGAAAAAGGTGAAAGTCCTTTAAAATTAAAATCAAAACTTTATAGAAAAGGAGTAAATGTAGAATTTACATATGAAGAGGAATATAAATCTGCAATTAATCGTATAAAAAAATATACAGGAAGTAAAGATTATAAATCTATTGTAAAATATCTAATAAATAGAGGTTTTAGTTATTCTATTTCTACTGAAATTGCAAAAAAATATCTACGTGGAGAAATATGAAAGTACTATCTATTAATAATCTATCTATTAATGAAGATTTAGCTTGTAGCGTAGGAAATTTTGATGGATTTCATAAAGGTCATTTAAAGATATTAAATACTTTAAAAGATATTGCTAAAGAAAAAAATCTAAAAACGGCAGTTATCACATTTGATCCACATCCAAGACAAGTTTTACAAAAAAAAAGTTTATGTAAAATACTTAATTTTGAAACAAAAAAAGAGTTTTTAACAAAAATCGGAATAGATTATCTTATAGTAATACCATTCAATAAAAAAATAGCCAATCTAACAAAGGAAGATTTTTTAAAACTTTTAAAAGAAAATTTAAAATGTAATATTGTTGTTGTTGGTAAAGATTGGAGATTTGGTAAAAATAGAGAAGGAGATATAAATTTTGCAAAAGAGTTTGGCAAGAAACTACAATTAGAAGTTATAGCTATGGAAGAAGAAAAAATAAAAGATAAAAAAATAAGCTCTTCTTTAATAAGAGAGCTTTTAAGAGAAGGAAAAATAAAGCAAGTAAATAAAGTACTTGGTAGAAATTACTGTTTAAAAGGCAAAGTAGTAGAAGGAAAAAAATTAGGAAGAAAGATAGGCTTTCCAACTATAAACCTTAAAGTAGGAGAAAATCTCTGTTTAAAAGAAGGAGTATATGTAGGATTTATTGAAATAAAAGATAAAATTTATAATGCAATAATGAATTTTGGTAAAAGGCCTACAGTTGATGGAAAGGAAACAGTTCTTGAAGTTCATATTTTAAATGAAAATTTTAATGAGAATTTAAAATCTGGATATTTGAAGACTTATTTTATAGACTATTTAAGAGAAGAAAAAAAATTCAATTCTTTACAAGAACTAAAAAGGCAGATAGAAAAAGATGTTGAGAAAGCTAAAAATATACTAAAAGAGGTAAAAAATGAAGTTCTTGTATAAAGTGGTTTTAGTGCTTTTAACCCTTAATATAGCCTTTGCAGATTTAAAACTACCAGAAGTAGTTTTTCCTCTTGAAATAATAGCAGAGAAGCAGGAGAAAAAAGAAAAACTACAACCACCTAAGTACTTGCCTATAGATGAAAATATAAATTTAGATCTTTTTATTAATATACCTTTAGCATATCCTGTAAATCTAAAACCAGTATTAGGAGAGTTAGAAAAGCCAAAGACATTCTTCGGATTTCCTAAGGATAAAGCTTTAGTATCAGATATTATTGATAATTTTGAAACAGGAAGATTTTTAATTGCTTATTCTCAAATTGAAGAATTTTTAAAAAAGTACAAAAAAAGTAAATATTTACCAGTTGTATATTATTTAGCTGGATTAGTAAATTTTCAGCTTGAAAATATAGAAGAATCAGCAAGATATTTTGAAAAAGCATGTAATTTTGATTTTTATTTAAAGGATAAAAGCTGTATATCAGCTTCAGCAATTTATTTAGAGCTTGGCAATTTAGAAAAAGCAGAGAAATTATTAAATAAAGCAAAAAATTTATCAGAAAAAGAGTTTTTATCTGAGGTTATAAAGGCTCTTAAATATAATGAAGATATATATATATCAGAAGAAGAATGTCAAAAATTAGATATTGGTTTTGTAGATTATTGTAAATATGTAAGCTTGTATTCTTTATACAAACAAAATCCGGAAAAATTTATTGAAGAAAGTAAAAAATTAGAAAAATCACCATATATAAAATATATAAAGCTTTTAGAAGGATTTTCTTATTTAGAATTAGATAATATAGGTTCAGCTGAAGCAACATTTGAAAATTTCTTAGATACTTATGGAAAAGCAGATAATCTTTCAGTTTATGCTATATATGGTTATTTAGTATCTAAAATAAAAGAAGGTAATAGTTCATATGTTTTAGACCAAATAGGAAGTATGGAAATAAGAGATAAAAATCTTGCACAAAGATTATATATTTTGCTTGGAATTGATGCTTTTAAAGAAAACAAATTCTTAGATAGTCTTGCTTTTTTCCAAAGAGCTTTAAGTATTTCTTCTGAAAATAAAGAAATGTTAAAAAAATTAATAGCTATTTCTGCATATAACCTTGGATATTATCAGTATGCTTATAATATTTTTAAAACAATAAATGAGCCTAAATATTATCTTTATACAGCATATACTTTATTCAATCTGCAAAATTATACAGAAGCTAAATACTACCTTATGAAAGCATATAAAAAAGCGGAAGATAAAAATATTAAATATTTAGCATTGAAATATCTTGCAGATATTTACTATTTTAGTAAAGAAGATAAAAAATTTATAAAAGTTTTAGAAAAACTTAAAAATTATGACCCAGATTATGTATCAAATCTCTTAGGCTGGTATTTCTTTAGAAAAAAAGAATACAAAAAAGCTTATAAAGCATTTAAAGATCCATATATGAAAGCTGTATCAGCCTTTAACTTTGGAAATATTAAAAAAGCAATGGAAATTGTAAAAAATAATACAGATAGAAAATCTAAATTTTTAATGGCATATATATACTTAAAAGAATTAAAACTAGATAAAGCAAGAAAGATATTAAAAGAACTTTCAAAAGGAAATGATGAAATAGCTAAGCAAGCAGGATATTTATATGCCTACTCATTCTTTTCAAATGGAGAGTATGAAAAATCTGCAGAAGAATTTAAAAAATATTATGAAAAATATAAAGATACATACCTTGGGAAAAGAGCATTACTAAGAATGGCAGATAGTCTTTATAATATAGGGAAGATTGAAGAAGCAAAAAAAATATATTCTGATTTTATAAAAAGATATGCAGGAACTAAAGAAGCTATAGATGCAGCTTATCTTTTAACTATTCTTGAAACAAAAGAAAATTCTGCAGATATTGAAAAACAACTTTTAGATTTTATTAATAAGTATCCAGATTATCCAGAAGTAAATTTACTTAAACTACAACTTGCAGATGTATATTTTAGAAAAAATAAAGTAAAAAAAGCTATTTCAATATTAGAAGAACTAGTATCTAAGAATATTCCAGAAAGTGAGCAAGCATTATACAAACTTGGTTATTATTATTACAGTTTAAAAGATTATGAAAAGGCAAAAGATATATTTATAAAATATATCTTGAAATATCCTCAAGGTAGATTTTCAATTCCTATAAAACAGCTTTTAGCAGATATTTATGAAAAAAACGAGGAATATGAAAAAGCAATAAAATTATATAAACAACTACCCCAAACAGATGAAACAAAATACAAACTTGCCCTTTTATATTTTAAAGCTAAGGATTATTTTAATGCAAAGAAATTATTTGAAGATTTATACAATAGATATCCAAAATATAAAAATGAGATTGCCTATTACTTAGGTAAAATAGCTTTAAAAAATGAAAATTTTGAACTTGCAAAAAATTATTTTAAAGAAGCTATTAAAGGTTCAGATTATATGAAAGTTGCTGAAAGCTATTATCTACTTGGAAATATTTACGAAAAATTAAATGATTTAGATAAAGCATTAAATAGTTATATTAATATTATTTATCTTTATTCGCAGGCAAAAGATTTAGTTGTAAAAGCTCGTATAAGGTCAGCTTTAATTTTAGATAAACAAGGTAAAAGAATAGAAGCTGCTTGTATGCTAAAACCTATCAAGAATATGGAAAATTTAGGTAAAAATGTGATAAAACTTATTAATAATTTACCTGAATGTATAAAATAAGGAGGAGAAAATTTTATGGAATATATAATTAATATTTTCCAAAAAGGTGGAATATTTATGTATCCTCTACTATTCTTAGGTATTCTTTCAATAGCATTTATAATTGAAAGATTTTACTCTTTAAGACTAAAAAAAATAATACCAATTGATATTATTAAAGATATTTTAGATTTTATACAGGAAAGAAAGATAGAAGAAGCAAGAACAGTAGCAAAAACATATAAATCTGTAGCAACGAATATTATTTTTGAGATATTAAATGCTTATTTAAAAGGAAGAAAAAATCCTGAAGATTTAAAAATTATTGCTGAAGAAGTAGCAAAAATAGAAATACCAAAAATAGAAGGATATGTTAATGCAATAGGTGCTATAGCAGCAATTGCACCACTTCTTGGGTTTCTTGGAACAGTTACAGGAATGATACAAGTTTTTGAAGCTTTATCTGTTTCAGGACTTGAAAATCCACAAGTTTTATCTTCTGGAATATCCCAAGCACTTCTTACTACAGCTTTTGGTTTAACAATAGCTATTCCATCTTTGGCAGCATACTGGTATTTTAGATCAAAAGTAAATTTTCTTATTACCCAGCTTGAGAATATAGCTCTTGAAACAATATATGAGCTTAGCTATGAGGAAAAATAATGGATTTTAAAAAGTATAAAAATTCAGATAATCAGTTGGTAGCATTAGACCTAACTGCATTAGTTGATATTGCATTTATAATAATACTTTTTTTAGGTATTGTAAGTAGTCTTGCACCTTTGTCATCAATTAATGTAGAGCTTCCTCAAGCTTCAACATCAGAAACTGTTGCAAAACCTGTAAAAATAGTTATAGATAAAGATGGTAATTATTATATAGAAGGAAAAAAAGTAGATGAAAAGCAGATAGCAGATTATTTAAAATCTCAAAAGAAAAAAACATTAATCATAATAGCAGATAGAAGAGTAATTTATGATAAAGTTGTAAGAATAATGGATATTGCAAAACAAAATGGAATAGAAGAAATAAATATAGCAACAAGACAAGTAGCACAATGATGAAAATGGAAGAATTAGTAATAGGTGGAAAGATACACGGAACCCATGGAGTTAAAGGTAATTTAAAAATAGAGTTTTTTAATCCAAGATTAAGACTACCAGAAACTATTTATATAAAAGATGAAAAAGGAAATTTTATTCCTCTTGAAATAGAGTATATAGATAGAAGAAAAAATCTTATAAAGTTCAAAGGATATGATGATTTAGATAAAGCAAAAAAAATAAAACAAAAATATTTTTATATTCCAAAAAGTATTGTTCCAAAGCCAAGTAAAAACGAGTATTATGAGTTTCAGCTTTTAGATAGTGATGTGATTTTTAATGGGAAAAATATAGGAAAAATAATAAAAATAGATGATAGATTATCCACTGCTTATTTAATAATTAAATGTAGCGATGATAAAGTAAGATATTTACCATTTATAAGTCAGTTTGTAAAGGATGTAGATATAAAAAACAAGAAAGTAGAAATTAGTCCACCAGAAGGTTGGTTCAGTTTATAAATCATAAGATACTATCCTAATTTTCATATAAGTTATAATAGATACTATTTCATTTGGATAATGGGAGGATAGTATGAAAAAATATATAACTGCTATACTTTTATCTGGATTAACTTTAAGCTCTTTTGGATCTGGTTATAAAATACCAGAACAATCAGAAAGATCCTTAGCTACAGCAGCAGCTTATTTTTCTTCTGCAAATTTTGCTGATGTTTCTTATTATAACCCTGCAAATATGAGTTGGTTAAAAGATAAGAAATTTTTAGAAATAGGTACAAGATATATTCATCTTAATAAAATAAATTTTAATGGACAAGCTTATGATCCTGTTTCAAAAACTTTTGTAATTTCTAATGCAAAATCTAAATCTGAGGATTTTTTAGTTCCATATTTTCATTTTGTTTCTTCTCCATTTATAGAAAATGCAAGACTTGGATTATCTTTTGTGACACCAGCAGGACTTTCTAAAAGATGGACTGCTAAAGGGCAAAAAGCAACTGCAGAAGAGTTTACATTAAAAGTATATGAGTTTGATAGTTCTGTTTCTTATAAAATTACAGATAAATTCTCAATAGCAGGAACAGCAAGACTTATTTATGCAACTGGAAAAGTAAAATACCAGGCTCCTCCAGTATATCAAGTAAATATGGATGGAAATTCTTCTATAAAAACAGGATGGGCAGTTTCTGCTTCTTTAAAACCTACTGAAAACTGGAATATATCTACAATTTATCGCTCAAAAGTGGATTTAGATATAAATGGCTCTATAAAAGGATATTTAAATGTACCAACATTAGGAATATCAAGAAATCCTATATCTCCAAGTGGTGGAGATGTAAAAATACCTCTCCCTGCAGAATGGAAATTAGGAACTTCCTATAAAATAAAAAATACAACTTTAGAGTTTACTTTTGAAAGAACTTTTTGGTCAAAATACAAAACCCTAGATTTTAATTTTGCAGATCCGTATGCAGAAGCAATTTTAGGTCAACCTAAAGCTAAAAACTGGAAAGACTCAAATGCATACAGATTTGGAATAACTCATGAATTCAATAAAAAATTAACTGTTCTTGGTGGAATTGCTTATGATAAAACTCCTATTCCCGAGAAAACTCTTGGGTTTGAACTTCCTGATTCAGATAGCTGGATATTCTCTGTAGGTAGTATATATTCTCCTAATAAAAGAGTAGAAATAGGATTGGCTTATCTTTATGTAACTAAGAAAGATAGGAATGTTAATAATGATAATATAAAAGGTAAATTCTCAGATTTGTCTGCTCATTTGTTTAATGTTGAAGTTGGTTATAAGTTTTAAAAGAGGTAAAAATGAAAGAAAAATATCCATATAAAAATTTTTATGAACTTTTAGAAAAAAATGCAAAAAAACTAAGTAAAAAACCAATAATTTTTGAAGATAAACTGAAGATAACAAATAAACAATTAAAAGAGTATGTAGATTCTTTTGCAAATTATCTTGAAATTGCAGGTGTAGAAAAAGGCGATAATATTGCTATCTTAATGAATAACTCAAAAGAGTTTTTAGTTGCATTTTTAGCAATAGGAAAACTTGGAGCTGTACCAGTACCTATAAATACATTCTTAAAAAGACATGAAATAGAGTATATACTTGATAATAGTGATTCTAAAATATTAATAACGCAAGATAAATTTAAAAAACAGTTAGAAGGAATATTAGAAAGTTGTCCTAAGCTTCAAAAGATTATATGGTCTGGGAATATTGATAAATTCGATTCTCATAATCTATCCTTTGAGGAAGGTTTATATTTAAAAGGTTTTGAAAATATTAAACCTCAAGCAGATTTAGAAGATACAGCAGTAATAATATATACTTCCGGTACAACAGGAAAACCAAAAGGTGTAATGCTTTCTTATAAAAATATATTTTCAAATTTAGTAAATATAGCAAAATTAGTACCTTTATCTCATAAAGATAGATTTATTGTATATCTTCCTATGTTTCATACTTTTACACTTACAGCAACTGTTTTACTTCCATTATATTTAGGAGCTCCAATAGTAATAATTAAATCTATATTTCCTTTTTCAAATATACTAAAACAAGTACTTTTAAAAAGAGTTACTATTTTTATGGGAGTACCAGAAGTATATAATGCTTTATCAAAAGCAAAACTTCCTTGGTATTTTATGTGGTTTAATAAATTAAGAGCTTTTGTTTCAGGTGGGGCCGCTTTACCTGAAGCAACATTAAAAAGAATGAAAGAAAAATTTCCTAAGGTACCTTTACTTGAAGGATATGGTTTATCAGAAGCAGCACCAGTAGTTGCTTTTAATAGACTTGAAAAACAAAAACCTTTATCAGTTGGACCACCATTACCTGATTATCAAATTAAAATTGTAGATGAAGAACTTATGGAACTTCCTCAAGGAGAGATAGGAGAAATAATAGTTAAAGGTGATAATGTAATGAAAGGATATTATAAAAATCCTGAAGCTACAGAGCAGACAGTTGTAAATGGATGGCTTTTAACAGGAGATTTAGGCTATATAGATGAAGAAGGTTATCTATACATAGTTGATAGAAAAAAAGATTTAATAATATCTAAAGGTATAAATATATATCCAAGAGAAATAGAAGAAGAGCTTGCAAAACATCCTGCTATTGAGCTTGTTGCAGTTGTTGGGAAAAAAGATGAAAATCATGGAGAAATTCCAGTTGCTTTTGTACAGCTTAAAGAAGGAGAAACAACTACAGAACAAGAGTTAAGAAATTTCTTAAAAGATAAATTAGCAAATTATAAAATACCAAAACATTTTTATTTTGTAAATGAACTTCCTAAGAATGCTACAGGAAAAGTTTTAAAAAGAGTATTAAGAGAACAGATTAATAAAAATAATAATTTGCCGAAAAAATAAAGTAGTTAAATTAGTAGGAAGTTAGCTATGTCTAAAGCATATATAGATAGAATTAATGTTTATGGTTTTAAATCTTATGGCCTTAGAAAATTATCAATACCTGTTGGTGATGGATTTGTTGGAATAGTTGGTCCAAATGGTTCAGGAAAAAGTAATATTGGAGATTCTATAGTATTTGCTTTAGGCCTTGCTACTGCCAAATCAATGAGAGCATTAAAACTTTCTGATCTTATATTTTCTTCTAAGGGTAAATCAGCACCTTATGCAGAAGTTGAGATAATTTTCAAAAATGAAGGAGCTTTTCCATTAAATGATGAAGAAGTATCAATTTATAGAAAAGTAGAGCATAATGGAAAATCTACATACAAAATAAATGGAAGAGTTGCAAAGCAGTATGAGGTAGAAGAACTTTTAACAGCGGCAGGAATACCAAAGCAAGGATATAACATAGTAACCCAAGGAGATATATTTAGATTTATAAAAATGACCCCTGCAGAAAGAAGAGATTTAATAAGTGAGATAGCAGGAATAACAGAGTATGAAGAAAGAAAGGAAAAAGCTTTAAAAGATTTAGAAGAAGCTAATGAAAAACTATCTACTGCAAAAATGGTATTAAAGGAAGTTAAAACCAATTTAGAAAAACTTGAAAAAGAAAGAGAAAATGCCTTAAAAGCAAAAGATATAGAAGAAAAAATTGAAAATTTAAAAGAACAGATAAAAGGTGTAAGATTATACCTTCTTGAAAAAGAAAAAAATGAAGTATTACAAACCCTTAAAGATATAGAAGAAAAAATAAATAATTTATATGCTCAAAAAGAAAACTCTATTGAAAAACAAAAAGAAATTATAAAAGATATAAAGCAGCTTGAAGATACTTTAAATGAAATTCAAGAATCTCTTTTACCTATAAAAGAAAAAGAAGGGAGTATTACAGCCCAGATAAGACTTTATAATGACAAGATAAATGATTTAAATAAAGAAATAGAAAATCTTAAAGAAACATTAATTCAAATTACAAAAGAAAAAGAAGAAAAGATAAAAGAAGTTTTAAATGTTGAAAAACAGATAGAGCAGTTAAATAAAAAATTACCAGATTTAGAACTTGAATTAGAAGAAGCAGAAAATGAGCTTAAAGAAAAAAATGAGAAATTAAAGCAGATAGAGGTTGGAGGTTCTAAAGCAAAATTAGATTTAGGACAGATTGAAAAAGAAGAAAAGCAGTTAAAAGACAAACTTAACCATTTAGAAAAAGAAGAGATAAAGTTAAAAAATGATTTAGAAAGAATTTATGAAAAAATAGAAAATTACAAAAAAGAGATAGAAGAGTTAAACTCGGAGCTTGAAAGATTAAGAAATACAAAAGAAAATATATCATCTTATGCAAAAACCCAAGAAAGAAAATTAAAGTCTCTTGAAGGGGAAATAAATAGATTAAAAATAAGAAAAGATGCTTTATCTAAAAAACTCATAAATATAAGAAACAAAAGAGAAGAAAACTTTAAAAAACTTACAGAAGTTCTCGTAAAACTTCAACATACAAAAGAAGATAAAACCTATGAAGCAATAAAAGATATAAATGGAGTTTATGGAAAAGTAGCAGATCTTATTTCTGTAAAAGATGAAAAACTTATAACTGCAATAGAGTCAGCAGGAGGAGGAAGACTTAATAATATAGTTGTTGAAAATGATCAGGTAGCTAAAGAATGTATAGAAATTTTAAGAAAAAATAAACTTGGTAAAGCAACATTTATACCTTTAAACACAGTAAGAACATTTCCAATACATAAACCACCACTGAGAAAAGGAGTTATAGGACTTGCAATAGATTTTGTAGATTATGATCCAAAAATAGAAAAAGCTATAAAGTATGTTTTTTCAGATACTGTAATTGTTGAAACATTTGATGATGCAAGGACCGTAGGAATTGGAACATTTAGAATGGTAAGTTTAGATGGAGATATTTTTGAAAAAACAGGAACAATATCAGGAGGATCATCTACTTCAGGATTTTCAATAGGAAAAGGTGCTTTAGAAAATGAAAAAGAAAGATTAGAAAAAGAAGATGATAGATTAAAACTTGAAGAAGAAGTAATTGAAAAAGAGTTAAAGAAAATAGAAGAAGAACTTAAAAGCAAAGAAAATGAGATTTTCAAAATAAAGGCAGAAAGTGAAAGTATAATCCAAAGAAAACAAGATATAGAAACTGAATATCAAAATAAATCAAATAGAATAAAATTTTTAGAAGAACAGATAATAAATCTGAAAAAATCTCAGTTTGAAATAGAAAGCCAGCTTGATAATTTAAGTAAAGATATAGAAAAAACAAAAAATCTTTTAACATCTGTAGAAGAAAAGAAAAAAGAGATATTAAGCAAAATGGAAAATCAAGGACTTCACACATTAAGGAAAGAATGGGAAGAAATAACAAATAAAGTTTATAAATTAAGAGAAGAAAAAAATAAACTTTTAAATCAGCTTGAAATATTAGAAGACAAACTTGAGAATAATCTTAAAGTAAGAATTTTTCAAATAGAAAATGAAAAACAAGAAACTGAAAACAAAATAAAGGAAAAAGAAGATTTAGTAAAACAGTTAAAAGAAAAAATAGAAGAAGAAAGTAAACAGCTAACCAAATTATGGCAAGGATTAAAAGATAAAGAAAAAGAAAGAGATGAGCTACTTCAAAAAATAGACCATCTAAAAGAACAGTTAAAAGTTTTAAGATATGAAGAAGATGAAGCAAATAAACAGATAACATTTTTACTTGAAGATAAAGGAAAATTAGAACAAAAGATTGAGGATATTGATTTAGAATTACAAGAGCTTTTATTACAGTATTCAGGAGAACCAATAGAAGGAAACCTAAAAGAACTGGAAAAACAATTATCAGAACTTGAAAAAATAAGAAAAGATATTGGTGCAGTAAATCAGAAAGCTTTAGAAGATTATAAAGAAGTACATCAAAGATATTTAGAACTTAAAGAAAAAGTAGAAACTTTACTAAGTGAGAAGAAAAGTATAGAAGAGCTTATAGAAAGTCTTGAAGAAAAGAAATTACAAGCGTTTATGGAAGTTTATGAAGCAGTAAATAAAAATCTGAATAAGATGTTTAAAAGATTGTCCCCTGGTGGAAGAGCATATCTTGAGATAGAAAATGAAGATGATCCTCTATCTGGTGGAATTTTCTTAAAAGCTAAACCAAGAGGAAAAGATGTAAAAAGACTTGAGATAATGTCTGGAGGAGAAAAAACATTAACAGCTTTAGCATTCTTATTTGCAGTTCAATCATATAGACCAGCACCATTTTATTATTTTGATGAAGTAGATGCCCATTTAGATGATGCAAACGCAAGAAAGATAGCAGAGCTTATGAAAGAGTTATCTCAAAATGCGCAATTTATAGTAGTTACATTAAGAGATACAATGGCAAGCTATGCTGATAGATTATTAGGAGTTTCAGCAAGAGAAGGAATATCTAATGTTTATACCTTAGACATGGCTCAAATAACAGGAAATGATTAAGTATTGAAAGCCCTATCCCCTGCATCACCTATTCCGGGAATAATATACCCATTATTGTTTAATTTTTTATCTATTTGAGCTATATATACATTAACATCAGGATGTTTCTCAGATATTAATTTAAGACCTTCAGGTGCCCCTATAATATTTAAAGATATTATCTTTTTTGGATTTTCTTTTTTTAAGATATTTAATGCAGAGTCTAAAGAGCCACCTGTTGCAACCATAGGATCAGTGATAATTACAGTTTTTCCTTTTAAATCAGGTAATCTAATATAATAAACATGACTTTCTAAAGTTTTTTCATCCCTTTTTATTGCTAAAAATCCAGCAGGAGCATTTTGAAATATCTCTAAAATTCCATCAAGCATAGGAAGTCCTGCCCTTAAAATTGTAGTAATAACAAAATTTTCTTCATCTAAAAAAGGAAAATTTCCTTTTCCTATCCATGTTTCTATCTCTTTATTTATTAACTTTTCTTCTTTTAAAGCCTCAAAAAGAAGTAATTGAGCAATTTCTCTTACATATTTTCTAAAATTATATCCTTTTAAATTTTTATCTCTTAAATTAGAAACTAAATGTTTTATCAATGGACTTTTTGATTCAAATATATTATTCATAAAAACTCCTGCCTAAAAACTAAACTTTAGTGTATTATTATTACAGATATTTTATTTTACTAAAAAAATCATGGAAAAAATTTGTTTAATTACAGGTGTTTCAAGAGGTTTAGGAAAAGCTTTAGCCAATAAATTTAAAAAAGAAGGATTTATCATTATAGGTGTTTCAAGGTCAAAAGTGGATTTTGATATAGATTTTCATATACAAGCAGATATTACAAAAAAAGAGGATATTGAAAGGATTATTAAAGAGTTTGAAAAAAATTTTGACAAATTAGATGTACTAATAAACAATGCAGGAATAGGACTTTATGAAAGCTGGAAAAAAACAAACGAAGAAGATTTAAGAAAACTATTTGAGTTAAACTTTTTTGCACCTGTATTACTAACACAAAGATTTTTAAAATATTTAAAGAAAACAAAAGGAACTATTATAAATGTCTCATCTGTAGCAGGTAAAATGCATATTCCTTATATGGGAGCTTATTGTAGTTCAAAATTTGCATTAAATGCTTTTTCATATAGCTTAAGAGCAGAACTTCAGCCTTATGATATAAATGTTTTAAATTTAATAGTTGGAAGAATCAAAACAGACTTTTCTTCAAATGCTTTAGGTTCAATAAAAATAACACCAAATACACCAGTATTAGGCTCATCTCCAGAAAAATTTGCAGAAGCAACTTATAAAGCGTATAAAAAAAGAAAAAGAGAGATAGTTTACCCTTACTGGTATAAATTTCTTATATACTTTTCTAATCTTTTCCCTTCAATTTACGATAAGTTAGCATTAAAAAAATGGCAAACTGTTATAGAGGAGTAGTAAATGTTTGAAAAGTACCAAATAAATGAACTAAAAAAAGAAGAAGCTTGGAGACTTTTTAGAATTCTTGGAGATTTTATAGATGGTTTTGATGTAATGCCTCAATATATTCCAGCTATTACAATTTTTGGTTCTGCAAGAGTAAAAGAAGGAGATAAGTATTATGAAGCAGCAAGACAGCTTGCTTATAAATTTGCAAAAGAGGGATTTAGTGTTGTAACAGGTGGTGGACCTGGAATTATGGAAGCAGGCAATAGAGGAGCTTTTGAAGCAGGAGGAAATTCTATAGGATTAAATATTGCCTTACCTCACGAGCAAATTCCTAATAAATATGCAAAGGTTCAATTAAACTTTAACTATTTCTTTGCAAGAAAAGTAATGCTTGTAAAGTACTCTATAGGATATATATTGTTCCCCGGTGGATATGGTACCTTAGATGAACTTACAGAAGTTCTTGTATTAATGCAAACTAAAAAATTAAAAACTTATCCAGTAATACTTTTTGGAACTGAATATTGGAATGGTTTAGTAGATTGGATTAAAGAGCAAGTTTTGAAAAATAATTATATTGATAAAGAAGACTTTAATCTATTTAAAGTAAGTGATGATTTAGATGAGATAGTAAACGATATTAAAGCATTCTATTCACAACATCACGAAGAAATTTATGAATTTTAAGGATATAAAAGATAAAATAAGAAATTTACAGCTTATAGGAAAAGGTTGGAGAGGAACTGTCTATAAAGGAGTTTTTGACGGTAAAACATTAGCTTTCAAAATACCAAATAAAGAAGAGCATAAAAAAGCTATCCAAAAAGAAGGTGAAATTCTTTCTATAGTAAATAAGCATAAGATAGGTGGAAAACTACATATAAAAGGTGAAGATTTTATAGCTTATTCATTTATAGAAGGAAAGCCTCTTAAAGATGTTTTAAATAAAGAAAACTATAAAAACTTAATTTTACAACTTTTTCAACAAGCAAGAACCTTAGATAAACTAAAAATTAACAAAGATGAATTTCAAAGGCCATTAAAAAATGCTTTAGTTGATGATAAAGGTAAAGTCCATCTTATAGATTTTGAAAGGGCAAAATTTTCAGAAAAAGTAAGTAATATTACTCAACTTTTACAGTTTATAAATAGTCTTGAATATTTTAACATTGAAAAAGAAAAATTAATAAAACTTGGTAAAGAGTATAAAAACTTTCCAACAGATAAAAATTATGAAAAAATATTAAAAACTATCTTTAAGGAGAATAATAATGGATTTTGATACAAATGAGCTTTCTCCAAAACAGATATATAAATTAATGACAAGCATAATAGTACCAAGGCCTATAGCTTGGATATCAACTATAAGTAAAGATGGAATTTATAATCTTGCACCATTTAGTTATTTTGCAGGAGTTTCATCAGATCCACCTCTTTTAATGGTTTCAGTAGGAAGTAAAGAAAAAGGAATAAAGAAAGATACTTGGCAAAATATACATGAAACAGACCAGTTTGTAGTAAATATGGTAACAAAAGAACTTTTAGATAAAATGAATATATCATCTGTAGCTTTTGATAGAGAAATAAATGAGTTTGAAAAAGCAGGGCTTACACCAAAAAAGGCAGATATAGTGAAAGCACCATTGGTAGCAGAATCTCCAGTAAATATAGAATGTGAGAAATTTCAGATACTTGAAATTGGAAATATGGGTATAATATTTGGAAAAGTTTTAAAAATTCATGTAAAAAATGAAATTTTAAATGAAAAAGGATATGTTGATACAACAAAACTTGAGATAGTTGGAAGACTTGGAGGAGCTAACTATTGTATTATTTCAAAGGAAAATACCTTTGAAGTAAGGAGACCTGATTTGTAATGAATAAATCTTTTGCTAAAAAAGAGTTTAAAAAATTTATTAAAGAAAAAGGTTTAAAATTTACATCTCAAAGAGAAAAAGTACTTGATGAGATTCTTAATACTAAAGGTCATTTTGAAATAGAAGATATTGTTCAAAAAATAAAAAATAAAAATGTAAATGTATCAAGAGCTACAGTATATAGAACTTTAAATATTCTAAAAGAGATAGGAATAGTTACAGAAGTAATAAAATTTAATAATAAAACAATATATGAAATATCCTTAAAAGAACATCATGATCATCTTATCTGTACAAATTGTGGAAAAATAATAGAATTTCAGGAAAAAGAGATAGAGGAACTTCAAGATAAAATATGTGAAATTTATGGATTTAAACCTACTTTCCATAGATTAGAAATATTTGGACTTTGTAAAGATTGTGCTTCAAAAGAAGATATAATACAATAATTTAACTTTTTTTAATAAGGAAAATTTTATGAAAAATCCAAAACTAATATTAGAAATTGTTCAAGATATTTTAAACAAAGAATATGAAAAAGACAACTGGAAATCAATTCTTGATAAAATAGCAGATTTTTTTGATTCGGAATTTGCTGCAATAGGTAAAATTAAAGGAAATTTTCTATATTATGATAAATTTTCCAGTAATTTTTATAAAATTATGAAAGATTATGATCCTAAAAAATATAAAGTACCTATTAAAAATTCCCTTTGGAAAGATTTAGCAAAAAAAGGTACATACCTAATAATTAATGATTATCAAAATCATGAAAAAGCTATAGAAAAATGGAAAAAGTTAGGAATAAAAACTTTATTAGTAGCAGTAATCGGAAAAGATACTCCAATAGGTAGCTTGGCAGTAGCCAATGTTTATAAAGATAAAAAATTTACAGAAGAAGAAGGTGAAGTTTTAAGAGATTTAGGATATATCATTTCATCTATTATAAGTGAAGAGATTGAAAGAGAAATTTGTTTTGAAAGAGCAATAAAAGATTCTTTAACAGGTCTTTATAATAGATTTTTCCTTGAAATGGAAGCAAATAAAGAATTTGAAAGAGCAAAAAGATATAAATTTCCTATTTCTATTATAATGATTGATATAGATAATTTTAAAAATGTAAATGATACATATGGTCATTTAGTTGGTGATGAAGTTTTAAAAAAAATAGCAAATATTATTAAAAATAATATTAGAAAAACTGATATAGCAGCAAGATATGGTGGTGAAGAATTTGTAATTTTACTTCCAAATACACCATTAGAAAAAGCAATTAAAGTTGCAGAAAGAATAAGACAAAAAGTAGAAGAAGAACTTTTTAAAGATGAAAATAATACTTTTAAAGTAACTATAAGTGCAGGCGTTAGTTATTGTGATTATGAAAATTGTGATTTTAAAAAAGTATTAGAAGAAGCAGATAAAGCTCTCTATATAGCGAAAGCTCAAGGTAAAAACAAGGTTGTAGTTCATAATTAAACTACTTCTCCTTTCCATAAAAGGCCAAGTTTAAAGATTACTTCTTCTTTGGTTATGAATTTTTGGACTGCTTTTAGATAGTAATTTTTTTGAGTTTCATACATTTTTATAATTTTTTGTTTTTCTTCTTCTGTTTCATATTTGTTTGTTTTAAAATCCATTACAATTATTTTTCCATCTTTTTTGTAGATAATATCTATTCTTCCATCTATTATTTTTCCATCTTCATACAAAGAAAATGGAAGTTCTTTAAATAATATTTCTGCATTTTTTAGCTCATTATGTAGGTTTGAATTTTCAAATCTTTCTAAAATAGTTTTTACATTTTCTACAACTTGTTTTTTGATTTTATTTGGAATTATATTTTGTTTTTCTTGTATAAGCTTATTTATATCTTTTTCAGAAAAGTTTTTAAAGTCTAAATTTTCTAGTATTAAATGAGTTAAAATTCCTGTATATGTGGCTATTTCTTGATTTACAGATGTTTTTACAACTTCTTCTTTTTCTTCTTCCATTATTTTTGAAACAGATGTAAAAGGTTGTTGTTTTAGTGCTTTTTCATAGATTTTTTCTCTTTGTTTTTCCTTTTTTTCAATCTCTTTTAGTTGTTTTTCTATATCTTTTAAAGATTGTTCTTCATCTTCATTTTTTTCAAGTAATATATTTTCAATATCTATGGTTTCTTTTTCTATATTTGAAACTTTTTCTAAAATATTTTTAAATGAGTTTTCTCTATTTTGGGTTCCTGATATAAATATTAGTTTTTCTTTTGCTCTTGTTGTTGCTACATAAAATAATCTTTCATTTTCATTTTTTATTTCCTCTTTAAGGGTTTTTTTATATTTTTTTAATTTTTTGCTAACTGCTCCTTGCTTAGTAAGGTTTAATAAAGGTATTTCCTTTTTTATATAAAGTTCTTCTCCTAATCTAATTTGATAAGGTTTATGATCTATTAAAGGCATTATAATTACAGGGCTTTCTAATCCTTTTGATTTATGGATTGTAAAAAGTTTTACTGCATTTTTATCATTTTCATTTCCTTTTGGATAGGTTGATGTTTCTAAATAAAGTATAAAATCTCTTAAGCTATATCCTTCTAAACTTTTTTGTTTATATATTTTTTTAAAGATATTAAAGTTTTCTATAGAATTTTCATCAATTATTGAAAATATTTCTATTAAATCTGTTTCTTCAAATATTTTATCTATTATTTGTTGTAAGGTTAATGAGTTTTTCTGACTTATAATCTGATTTATTATTTCTAAATTTTTATTGCTGATATTTAGATTTTTTTCATAAATTGTTTTATCATCTGCTAATATTAATGGTGATTTTAGGATTTTTAAAAGATTTAGTCTATTTTCTGGATATTCTATATATTTTAGTATATTGAGAATTAATTTTATTTCTTCGCTATCAAATAGATTTTCATCTGCTGTTATGATATTTGGAATATTATACTGGTCAAGTATTTTTTTAAACTCTCTTATATCATCATTATTTAAAAAAAGTATCATAATATCTTCATATTTTTGGCCTTCTTTAATTAAATCTTGAATTATTTTTATTGTAAGTTTTGCTTGGATTTCTTTATCTTCAGTATTTAAGATGAAATGCTTTATATAGCTATTTTCAAAAGATTTATTATGATTAACTTCTACTTTGTATTTTTCATCTATATGTTTTAAATAATCTTTTATGGAAATTAACCTATTATGAAAATCAACTATGCATTTATCACTTCTATAATTTGTGTTTAAAACTATATCTTCAAAATTATTTTCTTCTAAAAATTCAAAATATACTTTTAAATTTGCATTTCTCCAAGTATATATACATTGTTTAGGGTCTCCAAATACAAATATATTATTGTTTGAAATCTGCTTTATTATTTTTGCTTGGATCATATCTGTATCTTGAAACTCATCTATAAATATATATTTAAATTTATCTTTTAATTGCTTTCTTACTTTTTCATTTTTTATAAGTTCTTCTGTTTTTAATAATATATCTGTAAAATCTAATATCTGCTCTTTTTGTTTTTTTTCTTGGAAATATTCTTTAAAATCTCTAAATTTTTTTAAAATTAATTTTGCATTATAATCTCTTACATAATTTCTTAAATTATTTACTTTGTGACAGAAATATTCAAAGAAACTATATAAATCTGGAACCTCCTTTTCTTTCTTTTTATTTACTAAATTTTCACCTTTTTTTAATTTGCTTAAATTTTTTCGCTTTAATTGATTAAAAACTGTTTTTATTTTTTCTTCTGCTTCTTTTTTAAAGAACTTTTGATTTTCTTTATATTGTTTTATTACTTCTTCTTCTAAGGCTAATAACTCTTTTTTCTGAGTGTTTATTTTTTCTTTCTGATAGTTTAAATCCGTATTTGAATCAGAAATTTTTATTTTTGTTCTATTTTTGTAAAGGTCAAAAAATATTTTTTTTATTTCTTTTGGGTTTGCTTCTAAAAAATTTGCAATTTCAAGCCATATATCTTTATCTTTTTCAAAATCTTCTTTTATCCATTCTTCAAAAGATATATATAAAAAATCTTTTATTTCTTCTTCATCTATAATCTGAGAAGATAAATCTATTTTTGTTATTTCTGGATATTTTCTTAAAAATCTATAAAACACACTATGAAATGTTCCAATATATCCACTATCTATAAATAAAAGCTGTTTATGTAGTTTTATTTTATCTTTTAAATCTGTGTTTTTATCTGATATTTTTTCTTTTATACTTTCTGCTATTTTTTCTTTAAGTTCTGCTGCTGCCTTTTCTGTAAAGGTTAATATTAATAAATTTTTTAGCTCTATATTTTCTTTTGTTATCTTTTCTATAACATTTTTTATAAGATTATATGTTTTTCCTGTTCCTGCTGATGCTATATAGTTAATATTTGCCATTTTATTCCTCTTTTAGTTTGTCTTTTGGACAAAAAGTCTCAAAAATACAGTATTTACAATAATCATTTTCTTGAGGATAAAAATATTTATTTTTTAATTGGTCCAACAAGCTTAATAAATAGCTATCAAGCTCTTTTAATTTACTTTCATCATCAATTTTTGCTAAAAAATCTCCATTTTTGTTATTTATAGAAAATATTCCTATCTCTTTTACTTTTTTGTCTTTTAAAAATCTTTTGTATATTAAAAGCTGGATATACTTTGTTTTTATATTTTCTTCTATATCTTTTATTTTTGTTTTTCCGGTTTTGTAATCATAAATGTAATAATTTTCATTGTTATCTTTATCTACTCTATCTATCTTTCCTTTAAAATCTTTTGTTTCGTATGCTTCTTCTAAAATTATAGGTTCTTTTTGCTCTTCTTTTAATCTTTTTAAATCCCAATCTATAAATTTTTTTAAATTGTCAAAGGTTATTTTTGCATCTTCATAAGCAAATGGTATATAAGAAGGTATTAAAAATTTTATTTTTTCTTCTATTTCTTTAAAAAACTGCTTTTCAAGTTCTTCCCAATCTTTATTTTTATAAAAATTTTCTAAAACTTTATGGATAATAATTCCTTTATCTACAGGTGATATTTTTTCTCTATCTATCTGCTCAATATCTGAAATTTCCATTAATACTTCAAAAAAGAATTTATAAGGACAGGTTGCATATATACTAAACTTTGTTGCTGATATTGGAAACTGAATGTTTACAAAATCATATTTAAAATCTTGTTTTGTTTTTTCTAAATCTTTTTCTTTTATTTTTTGATATTTTTCTTTTAGATTATTATCTAAATTTATTAAATATTTTGCATATTTTATATAAAAATCTTTTTTACTTAAAGGTTTATCTATTTTTACATCTTCTATTTCAATATTTAATATTCTTTTTAGTTCTTCAATAATAAAAGAAGGTGCCTTTTTTTCTCCATTTATTCCATTTCCTACATAAGAAAGATATATTTTTTTATTTTTGTCTAATATTGATGCAAAATTTGAAAGTTGTTGCATAAGAAGATGAAAAGGATAGTCTATATTATTAAGTTCTGAAGCTGTTGCTAAAATCTCTTCTCTTATGGTAGATGGAAAATTTCCTGAATTAAGATTTAAAAAGAATATGTATTTAAAATTATTTCCTTCTGCTGAAATTGGATTTAATATTGATATTGTATTTGCTCTTATTTTGTTTTCTTTATACTCTTGCATAAAAAATGTTTTCAATATGGCTAAAAAATCTTTATATCTTAGCTTTGGAAAAAGCTCTTTATAAAGTTGATTATTTTCTAAATTTTCTATTATTTCATTTAAAAACTGCTTAAGTTCTTCTGATTTTATTAAATTTGATATATTTTTTAGTAGATTTATATAGCTTTCTAAATCTGTTTCTTCTGTAAAATCATTAATCAGTTTTAAAATTTTATATAAATTATTATCTTTTTCTTTAAAGAAATATTCTTCCCATTCCTCAAAAGATATAATTACAGGTAGATTTAAAATTTCTTTATATATTTTGTCTATGTCTTCAATATTAATTAAATTGCTATCTAAAATTTTTAAAACAAAATCTTTTGAAAAGTTTTCCTGTTTTAATTGAAAAATATCAAATAGCTTTCTAAAAACTGGATAATCAATATATCTATTTTCTTCAGACAGATAATAAGGAATTTTATATTTATTGAAAATATCTTTTATATATGGAATATAACTTTCTATCTGTGGAATTATAACTGCTATATCTTTAAAATCATTTCCTTTTTCAATAAGATTTATAATTTCATAAGCTAAAAATTCAACTTCTTGGTAAGGATTTTCTGCTTTTAATAATCTTATATTTTCATTTTCAAAAGGCTTAAAATCATAATCAAACTTATATATAAGATTTGCTGTTTTTGTGTTTATATCATAAGATTTTTCTTCTATTGCTTGATTTTCTATCATATCTTCATAAAAGTTAAAAACTTCTTTAAAATGTTGATAATTTTGAAAATATCCTGAATTTCTTATTAAAGGCAAGAAAACAAATATGTTTTGTGAAATAGATTTTAATTTTAAAAATAATCTTTGATGAAGTTTTGGCACTGATTTAATTCCAAAAATAATTAAATAATCTGTTTTAAAATCTGTATTTTTTTCTATTGCTTTTTGGTGAACATCTTCTCTATCAAAATATTTTTTATCTTTAAAATTTTCATACTTATTTATTATCTCTTTAACAAAATCTGATTTAATATTAATAATAGGTATTTGATACTCTTTAATCTGTTGAAGTAATAAATTAAACTCTTCAGGAAGAGAATCTAAATCTAAATTCTTTTCAAGTAAAAATTTTTTAATTATAAATTCTTTATCAAAATCATTAAGAGGTTCTATCTCAGATAATCTTTTTGATATATCTATTAATGTATAAAACTCGGTATTTACTAATATCCCAAGATTTTTTACAAGATATTCTTTAAGATAAAGTTTCATCTGATTAGAATGAACAATGAAGGTAATTTTTTTACCTACTTCTATATTTTTTATTAGATTTAATAAATTTTCTTTTAAAAATGAATAACTTCCTGAAAAGAACATTTTTAATCCTTTATTATTTCTGGCTCAATATTTTCTAAATCATCTATCTTTGGAAAAAGATACATACTTGAAAGAAAATGCTCATTTATATATGAAAAAAGCATTGCAGTAGCTTTTACATCTTCACTACAGTATCTTGCTATTTTTTCTAAATCTCCGTTATTAAAATAATCTTCTACTTTTGAGCCATCTCCTTCTTGCTTTACAGGTATATTACAAAGATAACATAAATTTTTTAAAGACATTTTTTTTCCAAAAATATCAAGAGGAATATCTATATGATAAAGAGTATATCTATTTGTATATCTTGGATATTTATCTTCCCATTTATCAAATTTATCAAGGAAAATACTTATATATTTTTTGTAGGTTTCATCTATATTTTCTATATATCTTAAACTTCTGGCATTTATTACAGGAATATCAAAATCTTTTCCATTTATAGTAATTAAAACAGGAAATATTTCTATATATCCATTTCTGCCTGTATATGCTTGCCTAAACCCATCCCAAAAGTTATTTATTAAAAATTGTTCTTTTTCAGACACAAAAGATTTAAAAATTTTTATATCTTCATTTTTGATAATAAGATAGCTAATGCTTACAATTTTATGAAATGGTATAGGTAAAAACTCTCCATTTTGGTGCTTTTCTTTCTCTCCATCATTTCCAATTTCTTCAAGCATTTGCTTATCTGGAATAGTTTCAATATCAAAAACAATAAAATTTGAAAATCTGCTTAAATGCTTATTTCTTTCCTCTAAAATATCATCCCAACTCCACATAAGACCACCCCTCTTTAAGATTTATAAAAATAGTTCCCAAAGGTTTTTAACCTTGAGAACCTTTCTTAAAAATTATAAACCTTCTATATCTTTAGAAGTTTTTTGAATATAAGATTTATAGTATTCTTCATCATCTTTATCTGCTTCTTGAGTAAGTTTTATATCTTCATAAGTTAAATATGTATATGTTGAAACCCAAGGAACTCTTAATATTACTTTTACATTTCCAAAATTCCATTCTGCTAAACCTTCTGCTAAATAAGGTTCCCTATATATTGCTGGTGCTCCATATTTTGCTTTTAATTTATCATAATAAACTTTAAATGTGTTTTTTCCCATATCTTCACTAAGTTCATAATCAATTTTCATTAATATTCCTTTATAAAACCAAAATTTAGCTGTATCTAAATATTTTAGATTTATATTATCTATGAAATAACCATAAATATTTGGATTAGAGACATCATCTTTTATTATTCTGTATCCTTTATTTGATATATTCCAATTCCTTTCTTTAACTATTCTTAAAAATTCTTCTTGAGTGGTTTTACCGACAACTAATCCAAAAGGTTTAGGAATATTTTCTATATTTTTAAGTTCTGCATAATAACCACAAGCTTTTTTGTATCCTAAATTACAAGCTTTTTTATAATAATATTTAGCTTTATTATAATCTTTATTTACTGTTTCATATAAATAACCAAGATTATTGCAACCAAAGCTCTCATTAAGCTTACAAGCTTTTTCATAATAATATTTAGCTTTATTATAATCTTTATTTACTCCTAATCCTTCATCATATATTTGTCCTAAAAATTCGCAAGACTTACCAATGTTATTAGAACAATCCTCTTTTAATAAACTAATTGCTAAATTATAATTTTTTTCATTTAAAGCTTTTCTTGCTTTCTCAAAATTATCTTCTGCAAAAGCAGTAAAAACAAAAAATAAAAGAGAGAAATAAATCTGTTTCTTCATTTCTTTACCTCCCAAACTTGTTTCAATTATTAAAAACGATTTTTTTAACTTTTTCTGACTATTATATCAGATGAAGTTTATGGTTTTGATAGGATTTATAAAAAATTTTTTAATAAAGATAAAAAAAAGAATAACTTTGTTTAGCTTGTTTATATGGTATTACTTTAGGTTTTTTCTTAATTGCGTTTTATAAATCTTAATTTACATATTTAATTTATCTTTATCACTAGAACTACTTAAAATTATATATAATATATCGTATAAATTTTATAAAGGATAAGACTAAGTGAAAGTATCTTTAATAATTAGTACTTATAATCGTCCAGATGCTTTAAAGCTAACTATAAAAAGTGCTTTAAATCAGACGTATAAGCCCTATGAAATAATAATAGCAGATGATGGAAGTACACAAGAAACGAAAAAATTAGTTGAAAAAATGAAATTAAATTCTAAAATCCCAATTATTCATGTATGGCAAGAAGATAAAGGATTTAGATTAGCTATGATAAGAAATCGTGCAATAGCAGCTTCAAAAGGTGATTATATTATTATTATAGATGGTGATTTAATATTAGATAAACATTTTGTTTATGATCATGTAAATGCTTCAAAAAAAGGTTTATTTATTCAAGGTTCCCGTGTTTTATTAGATAAAGAACTTACAGAAAAAGCAATATCAAATGAAATAATGAATTTTAATTTCTTTTCAAAAGGTTTGAAAAACAGAAAAAATGCAATAAGATCAAAAATTTTATCTTCTCTTTTCTCAAGAATTACAACATCCATAAAAGGAATAAGAGGTTGTAATATATCCCTTTACAAAGAAGATATTTTAGCTGTTAATGGTTTTGATAATACTTTTGTTGGTTGGGGAAGAGAAGATAGCGAATTTGCTGTAAGGCTTATAAATAAAGGAATTCTTAGAAAAAATTTAAAATTTAGTGCTGTTGCTTATCATCTTTATCATCCAGAAAACTCTAGAAAAAGCTTACCAGAAAATGATATGAAACTAAAAAAAAGTATAGAAAAAAAACTAACATGGTGTGAGGATGGAATTGATAGATTCTTAAAAAAAGAATAAGTTTATTTTTTCTTCTTCTCTTGTTCTAATTCCCATAAAAATAAATATTTTAAAAAAGCATTGCAAAAATAACTTACTGCTACAGCTAAACCTCTAATTCCATCTAAAAAACCTAAATTAATAAAATATTGTTTAGAAAATGCCCAAAAAGGATTTATTATAAGATTATATAAATGGAATTTTTTCCCTCGTCTATAGTAATCTTCAGCAGATAACTTTGCGTATTTTATAGATTTTTGAAAATGCTCATATATATCTTTATATGTATAATGGTATAAATATCCTTTTAGTTTTGATACTTTTCCATCTATTCTTAAATATTCATGAATATCTCCACCTTCCCATCTTGGATTTGCAGATTTTTTTACAAGTCTTAAAACATAATCAGGTTGCCATATATGATTTAAAAACTTACCTGCATAATATGTTTTTCTATTTATAGAATATCCATCAGCTTTTGGATTTTTTATAGCTTTTATTATTTCCTCTTTTAGTTCTTTTGAAACAACTTCATCTGCATCTAAAAATAATATCCATTCTTGACTGCATTTTCTTAATAATGAATTTTTTTGTTCTTTAAATCCTTTCCATTCTTCTTGATATATTTTTGCTTGAAAACTTTTTGCTATTTCTACAGTTTTATCATCTGAATAGCTATCTAATATTATTATTTCTGAAGCTATATCTTCTATTGCTTTTAAAGTTCTTGCTATATTTTCCTCTTCATTGTAAGTTATAATAGCTACTGATAGAGGTAGTTTCAATTAAAACCTCGTACTAAAATTTTCACAAAATATTATAAAGGTAATATATGAAAAAAGAAATTTACAGAAAGCTTTTTCATATTGTTTCAATATTATTACTTCTTATTCCTCTTAATATATTTGGTAAGTATTCTATTACAATATTGATGATTCTTATGCTTGTAATATTTTATCCAATTTCAAGATATAAAATAAAAAACAAACTTACTGAACCTTTTTGGATACTTCTTGAGTTTATAGAAAGAAAAGAAAATATGGAAACATTACCTGCAAAACAAGCTTTTTCTCTTGCATTAGGGCTTATTATTGTTTCTTTATTATTTGACAAAAATATAACTACTATCTCAATAATCTGTTTAGCTATATACGATGGTGTTGCTACTATTGTAGGTAGATTTTTTGGGAAAGTAGAAATAATAAATAAAAGAACATTAGAAGGAACAACTGCCGGATTTATAGCAAATGTTTTTATTCTTTTTTTATTTGTTAAAGATATTTGGATATCTATATTAATTACAATAGCTACTGTATTAATAGAAATTTCAAGTAGTAAAGATGATATTCTTACAGATGATAATTTTACAATACCTGTAGGTGTTGCATTTTTCTCGTGGTTTTTATTTTTATACTTAAAAGGAATTGGAATAAATGTATAATATATCTTAAATATTCCTTTTAAGAAAGGAGCTAACTTGATAGATATAGATATAAATAAAATAAAATTTGATGAAAAAGGGCTTGTTCCTGTTATTACTCAAAGTTATTATACTGGCAAAGTTTTAATGCAAGCTTATGCAAATAAAGAAGCAATAGAAAAAACAATAGAAACTGGATATGCAACCTATTTTTCCCGCTCAAGAAATAAATTATGGATAAAAGGAGAAACTTCTGGTAATAAACAAAAAATAGTAAAAATAAAGATAGATTGTGATGAAGATAGTATCTTATATTTAGTTAAAGATTATGGAGTAGCTTGCCATACAGGAGAAGAAAGCTGTTTTTATAGAGATATTGATTTTAAAGAAGATCAAAAACCTGATGCTTATGAGATTTTCCATAAACTTTACGAAAAAATAGAAAGTAGAAGAAAAGAAAAACCTGAGAACTCTTATGTTGCAAAAATGTTTGAAAAAGGTTCAGATAAAATAATACAAAAAGTTGGAGAAGAGGCAGTTGAAACTGTTATAGCCCTAAAAAATAAAGATAAAGATGAGATTGTTTATGAAGCATCTGATCTTTTATTTCATCTTATAATGGCACTTGTAGATGCAGGGGTTAGTTTACAAGATATTCAGGAAGAGCTTTTAAGAAGATATAAATAATTTAGTCTAAATTATACTGCTTTATTTTTCTGTATAAAGAAGATAAATCTACCTCTAAGATTTTAGCTATCTGTTTTAGATTTTTATTTCCATATTTTTCAAGGGCTTTTTTGATAACCTCTTTTTCTGCCATTTCTCTTACTTCTTTTAAAGGTCTTATACCAAAGTTTATTCCTACAGATTTTGATTGTTTCCCTGTAATATAATCAGGTAAATCTTCAATGGTTATTTTTCCAGTGCTAAAGATACAAAGTCTTTCCATAAGATTTTTTAACTCTCTTACATTTCCTGGCCATAAATATTTTAAAAATGCTTTTTTTACTTCTTCTGAAATCTCTGGAATATCCATTTTATTTTCAATACAAGAAACCTTTAAAAAATGCTCAGCAAGTAAAATAATATCATTTCCTCTTTCTCTAAGAGGTGGCACTTTTAAAGGTATAACTGATAATCTAAAAGCTAAATCCTGCCTAAAATTTCCTTTTTCTATCTCTTCATCTATATTTTTATTAGTAGCAGAAATTACTCTCAAATCAACCTTTATTTTTTGGTTTCCTCCAAGTCTTGTAAAAGTTTTTTCTTCTAAAACTCTTAAAAGCTTTGCTTGAGCTTTTAAACTTAAATCTGCTACTTCATCTAAAAATAATGTTCCGCCACTTGCAATTTCAAGTTTTCCTATTTTTCTTGATACTGCATTTGTAAATGCTCCTTTTTCATATCCAAAAAGTTCAGCCTCAAATAAATCATCAGGAATTGCCGCACAGTTAATATCAACAAAAGGTTTATCTGCTCTATCTGATAAATAATGGATTGATTTTGCTACAAGTTCTTTTCCTGTGCCATTTTCTCCATAAATTAAAACCCATGCATTTGTTTTTGCCACTTTTTGAATCTGTTGCTTTAGTTTTCTTATTGGAGGACTTTCCCCAATAATCTGAATTTCTGTTTCTTCTTTTTGTTTTAAAAACTCAAACTCTATTTCTTTTTTTATCTCTTCTTCAGCTTTTTCTAAAATAGCTAAAATAGCTTCTGTAGATATAGGTTTTTCTAAGAAATCATAAGCACCAAGCTTTAAAGCTTTAACTGCAATTGGTATATTTGCATGGCCAGAAATCATTACTATTTTTGCATTTTTGTTTGATTGTTTTATATCAGAAATAAGCTCTATACCATCTCCATCAGGAAGCCATACATCAAGGAAAATAATATCAAACTCTTTTTCTTTTAACTTCTGTTTTGCATCTTTTATTGAAATGGCAGTTTCTACAAAATATCCTTCATCTTCTAAAATATCCTGAACTAAATTTCTTATATTTTCCTCATCATCAACAACTAATATAGAAAGATTACCTTGTCCCATTTTTCACCTTTTCAATTCTTTTTACTCTTTTAGATATTCCACACATTATCTCATAAGATATAGTATCTGATATTTTTGCAATATCACTAAATTTTATTTCTTCTTTACCTGATTTTCCTATTATTATAACTTCATCACCAATTTTTGCATCTATATCTGTTAAATCTACAATTGTCATATCCATTGTAATATTTCCTATAATATATGCCTTTTTTCCTTTTATTAAAACATATCCTTTATTTGATACTGCTCTTGGAAGACCATCTGCATATCCAAAAGAAACAATACCTACTTTCATATCTTTTTTTGCTTTAAAGGTTCCACAATAAGATATTTTTTGACCTTTTTTTATGTTTTTAATAGAGATTAATCTTGCTTTTAAATACATTATATTTTTAATATTTAAAGGGAAATCTTCAAATGGTTTTTCACCATATAAAACAAGTCCAACTCTAACTAAATTGCAAAAATCACATTTATAAATAAGCCCTGCACTATTTTGGATATGGATATATTCTGGATAGATTTTATTTTTTCTAAAAAGATTAACTATACTTTTAAAATCTTCTATCTGTTTTAAAGTAAACTCTTTATCAATATCTGCAGAAGGAAAATGACTCATTAAGCCTTCTATTTTTATTTCATAGCTTTTCACTAAATCTATAATTTTATTTATATCTTTCTTATAAAATCCAAGTCTTGACATTCCAGTATCAAACTTAATATGGATATTTTTATTTTTTAAATAATTTACTAATTTTAAACTTTCAAAATCTGAAATTACAGGAATTAAAGAGTATTTATTAAAATATTCAATCTCATCTTTTAAAATTCCACCTAAAACAAGAATATCTTTTTTTATACCTTTTTCTCTTAAAATCTTTCCTTCTTCAGCAGTAGCTACTGCTAATATTTTTACAAATGGGATTTTTTCTAAGGTTTTAGAGATAATTACAGAATCATGTCCATAAGCATCTGCTTTTACTACTGCAATAATATCTTTTTTTGAAAATTTGTATATTTTTTCACAATTTCCAGTTAATAAATCTGTATAAACTTCTGCCCAGCTTCTTATTTTAATATATCTCCTTAGGTTTATTTTTATTTAGTATAAATCAGATTTTTATTTATTGTTAAATTTTAAGAAATGTTAAGATTTCTTAACAAAAACTTAATAATATCTTCATATTCAATTATTACAATAACTACCAAATAATTAACATTTGGAGGTTTGAAAAGTGAAGAAAAAAGTTTTAGCAACTCTTGGAGTAGCAGCATTATTTTCATCTTCTATGGCTGTGGAAGTAAAAACTAAAGCAGCTTTATTAAAGTTCAATGGAGTACATTACCTGGGTTATACTTACAGTCAGTATGACAAAAATAATTCCAATGCAAAAAATAATCGCAAGACTGATGTAAGTAGATTTGAAACAAGAAGAAACTATTTCCAAGTTAAAGCTTATTTTGACAAAAATAGCAAAGATTATGTAAGACTTACTATTGATACTTTTCAAAATAAAAGTGATGATAGAAAAGAGAAAGATAATGGTAGTTGGTTAGTTAGACTTAAATATGCTTACCTTTATTTAGATAATGTTTTACCTTATACAGGTGTTGAATTTGGACAAGTTCATAGACCTTGGATAGATTATGAAGAACACCATGGATGGCTTTATAGATCAATTTCTGAAACATTCGTTGAAACTTCTCATGCAGCTCATGTAATAAACTCTGCATCACCTGGTATAGACTTCAAAACAAAAACAGATTACTTTAGCAGTGAAATGGGTTTATTTAATGACAGTGGTTATCACGGAGAAAAAACTGGAAGTGGTCAAAGTTTTGAATGGAGATTAACTGCTCATCTTCTTGGAACAGGAAAAAAACATGTTCATGCAACAAAAGATAGCTGGGCAAATGTATCTTTCTATGGAAGATATTTAGCAGGTATAGACAGTGGACGTAGCAAAAATAATATGCTTGGTATCCATGCCGTATATAACAACCCTATGTTCCTTATAGCAGGACATATAATGACTAACGATGCTCCAAATTCATCTGGTAAAGATGGACATGGATGGAGTATAAATGGTGAAATTAGACCAATAGATAAAGTTTCTTTCTTAGCAAGATATGATCATTGGACAGTGAATAGCCAATATACAGATGTTAATAAAAAAACTTATAGTGACTATACTAAACAAAATATAATTGCTGGTGTAGCTTATCAATACAATAAATATGTAAAATTTATATTAAATACTATTTATTATGATCCAAGTAACCATGAATCTAGTGATAAATCAATTGATTATATGTTAACTGCTGAAGTTAAATGGTAATAAAAATTTATAAATAGGAGGAAAACTAAAATGAAAAAAAGATTATTATCTGCAGTAGTAGCTACTGCTGCTACTGTTTCTTTTGCAACTGCAGGAGAAACTATTACTGGAGCTGGTTCTACTTTTGTTTATCCAGTATTGTCAGCATGGGCTTATCAGTATTACAAAGAAACAGGAGTTAAATTAAACTACCAATCAATAGGTTCTGGTGGTGGAATAAGACAGGTTACAAATAGAACTGTTGATTTTGGTGCTTCAGATGCACCATTAAAACCAAAGCAATTAGATGAAAAAAGACTTTATCAATTTCCAGTAATTATTGGTGGTGTAGTACCTGTTGTTAATATCCCAGGAGTTAAGCCAGGACAATTAAGATTAGATGGATATACTTTATGTCACATATATATGGGACATATAAAGTACTGGGATAATCCAAAAGTAAAAAATTTAAATCCAAGTTTAAACCTTCCACATAAAAAAATTACTGTAGTTCACAGATCAGATGGTTCTGGAACAACTGCTATATTTACTCACTATTTATCAGCAGTTTGTCAAGATTGGAAAGAAGAAGTAGGAGCTGGAAAATCTGTAAAATGGCCTGTAGGAATTGGAGGTAAAGGAAACGAGGGGGTTGCTAACTATGTTAAAAGATTAAAATATTCAATAGGATATGTTGAGTATGCTTATGCAAAACAAAGCAGACTTTCTCATGCAATAATGAAAAATAAAGCTGGAAATTTTGTAGCACCATCAGTTGATACATTTAAAGCAGCAGCTGCAACTGCAAATTTTGATCCTAAAAAACATTTCTATCTCTGGCTTGTAAATGCTCCAGGAAAAGATGCATGGCCTATCGCAGGAACTCCATTTGTATTAGAACCTAGAGAAAAACAAGAAAGAAATAAAATAGTTAATAAATTCTTTAAATGGGTTTTTGAAAATGGAGATCAAATAGCACTAAGACTTGATTATGTTCCATTACCAAGAGAATTAAAAGGAAAAATATATAAATACTGGGAAGAAAAAGGAATAAATCCTTAATCTCCTGCTGCTACTAAACCTACTACTTGGGGGCTAAAAAGCCCCCTTTTTTTGTTATAATTTTAAATATATTCTAATAAGGTTAGGTAATAATGAAAAGACTTAGAAGATATCCTTTTGCAGATATAATATTTGGAACTGTTGCTTTTCTTGCATCTTTTTTAGTTTTAAGTTTAGTATTTTCAACAATTTTAGTTCTTTATAATGAATCATCTTTGGCTATCCATAAGTTTGGGATTATAAATTTTATTCTTACAAATGATTGGGATCCTGTTAGAGAAATTTTTGGTGCAGCGGCTCCTTTATATGGAACTATTATTACAACTGTATTATCTTTAATTTTTGCTTTACCAGTTGCCATAGGTATAGCTATATTCCTAAGTGAAGTATCTCCTTATCTTCTAAAATCTCCAATAGGAATAGCTATCGAGATGCTAGCAGCAATTCCAAGTATTATATATGGTATGTGGGGCTTATTTACCCTTGCTCCCTTAATGGCAGATTATATAGAACCTGCTATCCAAAAAACCTTAGGACATATTCCTATTATTGGGAAACTTTTTGAAGGTGAGCCTCAAGGTGTAGATCTTTTTACTGCAAGTGTTGTTTTAAGTATTATGATAATCCCTTTTATAGCAAGTATTGCAAGAGATTCTTTAAATCTAACTCCAAATATAATGAAAGAGTCTGCTTATGCTCTTGGTGCTACAAAATGGGAAGTAGTTAAAGATATTATGATACCTTATGCTAAACTTGGTATATACGGTGGTGTTGTTTTAGCTCTTGGTAGAGCATTAGGAGAAACTATGGCAGTAGCTTTTGTTCTTGGAAATAATCATCAAATTACAACCTCTTTATTTGATTCAGCAGCAACTATTACAGTAACCTTAGCAAACGAGTTTACTGAAGCAGATACAGATATATACCTTTCATCTTTATTCTATTTAGCATTTTTATTATTTATTTTAAGTTTTGTGATACTTGCAATAGCAAAATTCTTCTTGCTTAAAGCAGAAAAGAATTACTCAAGATAAAGCTTAGGAGCTATCATAATGATTTATAATGAAGCATATGTAAAAAGAAGAAAAATTCAAAGTTATATAGCTCTTTTACTTTCTACAGTAGCTGCTTTTATTGGGCTTTTTTGGCTTGGATTTATTTTGTTTGATGTTTTAAGACATGGCATTTCAGGATTAAATATTGAACTATTTACAGAAGATCCAGCACCTCCCGGTGTACCAGGTGGTGGTTTAAGAAATGCTTTTATAGGCCAGCTTGAGATAGTTTTTTATGCAACTATAATGGGAATTCCTTTAGGAATTTTAGCAGGTACTTTTATAGCAGAGTATGCAAGAGGTTCAAAATTTGCAAAAACTGTTTCTACTCTTTCTGATATTATGGTAAGTGTTCCATCTATTGTTGTTGGTACATTTATTTATGCAATATTAGTTAAACCTATTGGTCATATAAATTGGGGAGGGCTACTTGCAGTAGCATTTTTATCTGCAATAATAGCTATCATATTTGGTGGAATTTTAAATATTATAGTAAATAAATTTTTTAGTATAAAAACTGCTTCTGCAGGTAAATTTATAGGTCTTGTTATTGCTTTAATTTCAACGATTGTAGGTGTATTAGCATTTATAATACTTACTAATAAATTAGTTGATAAAATACAAGGATTCAACGGATGGGCTGGTGCTGCATCTCTTGCATTTATTATGATACCAGTTGTTTTAAGAACTACAGAAGATATGCTTTCTCTTGTGCCTTGGAGTTTAAGAGAAGCAGCATTTGCACTTGGAGCAACTTATTTTAAAGTAATTAAAGATATTGTTTATAAAGCTGCCGCTACAGGAATTTTAACAGGAATAATTCTTTCAATATCAAGGGTAGCAGGAGAAACTGCACCTTTACTATTTACATCATTTAATAATGCGTACTTCACAACAAATATGAATGAACCAATATCTTCTTTAACTGTTACTATTTTTGTATATGCAATGGGTCCTTATGATGACTGGCACTCTAAAGCTTGGGCAGCATCTTTCATAATTACATTTTTTATCCTAATTGTTACAATAGTAGCAAGAGCTATAATACATCTCCGTTATAAAGGATAGGAGGATTTTAATGTCTGAAAAAGAAAAAATAAAAGTTGAAAATCTGAAGTTTTGGTATGCAGGAGCAAAAGAACCTTCTTTAAAAGGTATTACAATGCCTATATATGAAAATAAAGTTACTGCTTTAATAGGCCCTTCTGGATGTGGAAAAACTACCCTTTTAAGATGTTTCAATAGAATGCATGACTTATATAAAGGAAACAGATATGAAGGTAAAATCTTACTTGATAATGAAAATATCTTAGACAAAGATTATGATTTAATCAAACTAAGAACAAAAGTTGGAATGGTATTCCAAAAACCAACACCATTTCCAATGAGCATATTTGATAATGTGGCTTATGGTTTAAAATTAAGAGGAATAAAAGATAAAAAAGTTTTAGAAGAAAAGGTAGAAAAAGCATTAAAAGAAGCTGCTTTATGGGATGAAGTTAAAGATAGATTAAATGAATCTGCTAACGGTTTATCAGGTGGTCAGCAACAAAGATTAGTGATAGCAAGGGCTTTAGCAGTTGAGCCTGAAGTGCTTCTTTTTGATGAGCCAACATCTGCTTTAGATCCAATATCTACTGCTAAAATTGAAGAATTAGTTGTTAAGCTAAAAAAAGATGTAACAATAATAATAGTTACTCATAATATGCAACAAGCGGCAAGAGTTTCAGATTATACTGCTTTTATGTATCTTGGAGAACTTGTTGAATTTGATAAAACAGATATTATATTTACATCACCTTCTAAAAAATTAACAGAAGAGTATGTATCAGGAAAATTTGGATAAGAGGTAAAAGAAAATGCTTATAAAACCAAAACTTGAAGAAATAAGAAACAAACTTATAGAAATGGCAGATTTATCTGTAAGAATGTTAGAAAATGCAGTAAAATCTATTGTAGAACATAATCCAGAACCATTAAAAACAGTAGAAGCTTTAGAAGAAGTTGTAGATAAATTAGAAGTTGAAAATGAAAGTTTAATTATTACAACTATAGCAAGATACCAGCCAGAAGCAAAAATACTTAGATTTTTAATAATGGATTTATTTGTAAATAGAGATTTAGAAAGAATAGCAGACCATGCAGAAAATATAAAAGAGCAAGCAGAAAGAATTATTAAAAAACCAAAACTTAAAGAATATGTTGATTTACCTTTAATGTCAGATATAGCTTTAAAAATGGTAAAAGATGCAGTAAAATGTCTTGAAACCTTAGATACAGAACTTGCAAGAGATGTTATTAAAAGAGATGATAAAGTAGATGCATTAAATGAGCAGATAATAAGAGAAATTTATACATATATGGTAGAAGATCCTAAAAATATTAAAGTAGGAATAAGATTAATAACAGTTGCTTCAAATATTGAGAGAATAGCAGATATAGCAACAAATCTTGCAGAAGAAGTAATTTATATGAAAGAAGGAAAAATGCTTAGACATCAAGAAGTAGATGAAAATGGAAAATCCTAAAAAAATAAATATTGCAGATTTAAAGACATTTTTAAAATTTTTAGATTTTTTAAATGAAGGAATTATTGTTATAGATGAAAATAAAATTGTAAATTATGCAAATAAATATGCAGAAAATCTTCTTGGAGTAAAAGAGCCTGAAGGTCAACATTTTTCAGAAGTTATAAAAAACAATTATCTATATTCAATAGTATCCCATAAATATAATGAAGATATTTATCAAACTGAAATAATAATAGATAGTAAAAAATTTTTAGTAAAAGTTTATAACATAGATAATAAAAAGTTTGTGCATCTTACAGATATTACCCCTTTTGAAGTTTACAAACAAGCAAAAAAAGATTTTGTCTCAAATGTAAGTCATGAGCTAAAGACACCTATAGCAGTATTAAAAGGAGCAATAGAAACTTTAGACCAAGAAGAAAAGGATAAAGATAAAAAAAGATTTATATCTATGGCTTTAAAAAGAATAAATCAGATGGATACATTAATAAATGATCTTCTAATTATTGCAAGACTTGAATCAAAAGAAGATAAAGTAGTAAAAACGCAGATAGATTTAAAAAGATTTATAAATGATGTATATGAAGATTTATCTCATCTTACAAAAGAAAAAAATATAAACTTTAAAAATAATATAAAAGAAAATTCAATTATATATGGAGATGAGCAAAAATTATCTATACTTTTTAAAAATCTTATAGAAAATGCTATAAAATATAATAAAGATAATGGAGTAGTTGAAGTAAACTCTTTTGAAAATGGAAAATATATAGTAGTTGAAGTTAAAGATACAGGAATAGGTATTCCTAAAAAAGCTTTACCTTTAATATTTGAAAGATTTTACAGAGTTGATAAATCAAGGAGTAGAAGTGTTGGTGGAACAGGTCTTGGCCTTTCTATTGTAAAACATATTACAGAAGCTCATAAAGGTAAAGTTGAAGTTGATAGTAAACTTGGAGAAGGCTCAAGTTTTAAAGTATATTTACCAAAACAATGAAAATTTTAATTACAGGCTCAACAGGCTTTGTAGGAAGATATATAGCAAATAAACTTTCAGAAAAATATAAATTAATCCTTCCTGTAAGAAATTTTGAAAAAGCAAAAAATGTATTGAATATAAATGAGAATATAGAGCTGCTAAAATTTTCAGAAGAGTTAAATAAAATAGTAGAAGACACAAAACCTGATATAGTTATAAACTTGCTTGGTATTTTAAAAGAAGATAGAAAAAATAATATAACCTTTGAAAAGGTTCATTATATCTTTACAGAAAAACTAATTATTGGTTCTAAAAAAGTAGGAGTAAAACATTTTATTCAGATGTCAGCTCTTGGTGCAGATATAAAATCTAAAAGCAGATACCAAAAAACAAAGGCAATGGCAGAGCAAGTAATAAAATCTTCAGGTTTAAATTATTCAATATTTAGACCTTCTATTATATTAGGAAAAGAACAGCTTTTATTTAAACAGTTTAAACAAGTAGCAAGATATTTACCTTTCTTTGTAGCTCCAAAAGGGAAATTGCAACCAGTTAATGTTCTTGATGTTAGAGATTGTTTTATTAAAGTAGTTGAAGATTTTAAACAGAATAATATTTATGAACTTTGCGGTCCAAAAATAATAACTTACAAAGAGTTATTTCAATTTGCATTAAACTATTTAAATATAAAAAAACCAGTACTAGAATTAAATAGATATTTTTTACTACCAACAGCCATATTAGGTTCTATTTTTGATTTCTTACCAATAAATTATGACCAATGGCTTATGCTTAAAAATGATAATATTTGCAGTGGTAAATACGAAGGTGTAAAATCTCTTTTAAAAGATATAAGAGATCCATTTAATATTTAAAAATAAAAAAGGAGGATAAAAATGAAAATATCAGCTCAAAAAGCAGTATTATTTTTACATGCATTTCCATTAAATAGTGATATGTATAAATATCAGTTTGAAGCTTTAAATAAAGAAGGAATTTCTTATATAGCAGTAGATTATCCAGGATTTGGTAATACTCCTGTTTTTGATACATTCCAAGATTTAAGACAATACACAGATTATATAGTTTCTAAATTATATGAAGCAGGAATTAAAAAAGTTGTTCCTGTTGGTGATTCTATGGGTGGATATATAATGTTTGATATGTGGAGAAGACATAGAAAACTTATAGAAGGTTTTGTTTTTGTATCAACAAGAGCAGAATCAGATACTCAAGAGCAAAAAAAAGTTAGACAAGCTACTATTGAAAGAGTGAAAGAAGAGGGAATAGATTTTCTTATAGAAGCTATGCTTGAAGTTCAAACTTCACCAGCTACAAAAAAAGATGATAAAAAAATGAAAGAGCTTGAATGTATAATGAGAAAAGCAACAAAACAAGGAATTATTAATGCAATTACATCTTTAGCAAATAGAGAAAATAATTTACCTATATTAAAAGAAATAGATGTGCCTACTATAGTTATAGCAGGAAAAGATGATGAAAAAGTAACACCACCAGAAATAGTAAAAATAATAGCAGATGGTATAAAAGGTTCTAAATATCAGGAAATTGAAAATGCGGCGCACCTTCCACCATTTGAAAATCCAGAAAAATTTAATGAGATATTAATAAACTTTTTAAAGGAAATAGGATTTTGAAGAAAGCTTTCTTAATATTCCTTATCTTTTTTTCTTTTTTAAAAGCAGAAACTTTAAAAACCTGCTATAAAGGTTATTACTTTTTTTTACCTTTAGTTGAAGACTGTATTATATATGAAAATGGAAAAATAACTGCAAAAGCTCATTCAACACCTATAGGCTCTTTATTTAAAAAAGTTGAATATTCAGGATATGCTATTTATAACAAAGAAAATTTAGATTCTAAAAAGTTTTACTTTGTCCAAAAAGAAGGAAAAATAAAATTTATCCATGAATATACTTTTTCAAAAGATTATATATTTTTCAAAAAAACAGAATATAGATTAAAAGATAATCAATATATTTTCAGGAAAAAGATTGAGAAAAAAATAAAAAATAACAACTATAAAGACCCATTTACATCTTCTATATATCTTTATACCATTGTAAAAAAACAGAAAGAAGGTAATCTAAATATATTTTATGATGGAAAAGGTTATAAAGTTCCTTTTAAAGTATTAAATGAAAATGAAACTATAAAAGTAAATGGCAAAAAATATAAAACAATAAAAGTATGGCTACATCCAAATTTTAAAACAAGAGGACTTTTAAAACCTACAGGAAACTGGATTATATGGATAGATAAAAAACTAAATATTCCTGTAAAAATGAGTATATCTTTTACAATTGGAAGCTTTAATTTATATTTAGAATAAATTCTAACTGGTATAATAATTAAAAACAATCTTATGTTTGGTGAGTAATGGCAGATATTTTAAAAGTTTTTGAAACAAGAAAACCTTTAATATGCTATTTTATGGCAGGTTATCCTTCTATTGAAGATAGTATAAAAACAGCTCAAGCTTTAATAGATAGTGGAGCAGATATATTAGAAGTTGGCCTTCCATTTTCTGATCCAGTAGCTGATGGTCCAACAATTCAAGTTGCCCATGAAAAAGCAGTAAAAGATGGAATTACACCTTTAAATGTTTTTGATATAACAAAAAAGATAAAAGAAGAAAATCCTAACATTCCTTTAATATTAATGACATATTTCAATCCTGTTTTTAGATTTGGTGTAGAGGAATTTTGTAAAAAGTCGCAAGAAAATGGTATTGATGGATTTATAATACCAGACTTACCACCTGAAGAGGCTACTGAGTTTAAAGAAATTGCAAATAAAGAAGGTTTAAAAACTATATTTCTACTTGCACCAACCTCAGATGAAGAAAGAATAAAATTAGTAAGTAAATTTTCTGATGATTTTATATATTATGTTTCTTTAACAGGTATTACAGGAGCAAGAGATACTTTGCCTTGGGAAGAGATAAAACAGAAAATAAATGAGATAAAAAATATTACAGGAAAATATGTTGCTGTTGGTTTTGGTGTTTCAAAAAAAGAACATTCTCAAATTTTATCTAAGTTTTGTGATGGAATTATAGTTGGTAGTGCAGTTGTTAAACTTCAAGGAATGAAAGATTTTGAAGGAATTAAAAATATTGTAAAAGATATAAAAGAGGGTATAAGTTGATTGTAGTTGTTGATTATGGAATGGGAAACTTAAGAAGTGTAGCAAAAGCTTTTGAGAAAGTAGGCTTTAATATAAAGGTTTCATCAAATCCAAAAGATATAAAAGATGCTAAAGCTATAGTTGTGCCCGGTGTTGGTGCTTTTGGAGATGCAGTTCATAACCTAAAAAGATTTAATCTTTTTGATGAAATTATAAATCATATACAAGAAGGAAAACCTTATTTTGGAATTTGTCTTGGACTGCAACTTCTTTTTGAATATGGGTATGAGTTTGGAGAACATGAAGGTTTTGGAGTATTAAAAGGAAAAGTTGTTAGATTTGAGAATAAAGAAGGTTATAAAATTCCTCATATGGGCTGGAATCAGGTTTGGATAAAACAAAAAGAAGGTTTATTTTCAGATATAAAAGAAGGGGAATATTTTTACTTTGTTCATTCTTATTATGCAAAACCTGAAAATAAGGAAGATATAGCATCTACTACAGATTATATAACTGATTTTTGCTCTGCAATTCAAAAAGACAACATATGGGCTGTTCAGTTTCATCCGGAAAAAAGTCAAAAGGCAGGATTAAAATTAATATCTAATTTTAAAAATTTTGTTGATAAATATTAATTAAGAAGGGGCTAAAGCCCCCTTCAAATTTTAAAACTCTGGTTTTGGAGTTTTATCTGTTGATGGTGGTAAAACAGGTGTTTTTAAAGCATCTTCAGGAAGTTTTCCTGTTAAAGATTTTAAAAATGCAACTATATCTTCAACTTGTTGATCTGTTAAATCTTTACCAAGCTGTGTTTTAGCCATTATTCTAACTGCATCTTCTAATTTCCATACACTACCATCATGGAAGTATGGATAAGTTTCAGCTATATTTCTAAGAGATGGTACTTTAAATACAAACATATCTGCTTTATTTTTTGTAACTCCAAATCTACCAAAATCAACTTTTATTGCAGGAGATTCTTTTAATACATAAGGATAAGTTTCTTTCCAGTATTCCTCAACTTGTCCAAATTTCATAAACATTGTTCCACCTATAGCTGGGCCATTATGACATCCTGCACAACCTACTGAAATAAATGTTTTTAGGCCTCTTTTTTCTTTTTTTGTTAATGCATTTGTATTTCCATTTAAAAATTCGTCAAATCTTGAAGGAGTCATTAAAGTTCTTTCAAAAGCTCCAATAGCTTTTCCAATATTTTCAAATTTAACAGGATCAGAATCATTTGGAAAAGCTTTTTTGAAAAGTTCTACATATTCAGGAATTGATTTTACTACCTTTACAACTCTTTCTTTCGTAGGCATTCCCATTTCTATTGGATTTAATATAGGACCTAATGCTTGTTCTTCTACATCTTTTGCTCTTCCATCCCAAAACTGAGCAATATGAAGAGCCGCATTGTAAACAGTAGGAGCATTTCTTGGACCTATTGCCCATTTATGTCCTACAGATGTTGGAGTATTATCAACTCCATATCTTGCTAAATTATGACAAGAATTACAGCTAATTATATTACTTCTTGAAAGTCTTGTGTCATAATAAAGCATTTTTCCAAGTTTTACTTTCACTTGTGTTACAGGATTTTCAGGATTATTAGCTACTTTTGGTAAAGGTTTAAAAAGATTCTTTGCCTGATTTAAAAGATCTGTATCAGAAGCAAAAGAAGATACTGAGAACATCAAAGCTGAACCTAAAACTGCAGTTAGTTTTTTCATTTCCATCCTCCTTAATAATAATTATTATTAATTATAATAATAAAATTATTATTAATTATAATAATAAAAATTTGAAACGAAGTCAATTTATTTATAATAATCTCTACAGATAAATATACATCAATTTTTGAATTATAAAAATATCTCGGTAAATATCAATATTTCCCATAATTTAAAGCATTAGGAAGTTTATCAACTTTAAAACTGAATACCCAAATCTTTCTTCTTTACTATATCCATACATATTCTGATCTTTCTGGGCCTGTAGAAAGCATTACTACCGGTGTTTCTGTCTCTTCTTCTATTGTTTCTATAAATTTCCAAGCTTCTTTTGGAATATCTTCTTTTTTCTTTATTCCTTTTGTTGATTTATCCCAGCCTTTTAAAGTTTTGTAAATAGGTTTACATTTTTCAAGAACTTGTAAAGATGCAGGAAAATCTTTTATTATTTCTCCTTCATACTCATAAGCAGTAGCTACTTTTATTTCGTCAAAATGATCCAATACATCTAATTTTGTAATAATTATTCCATCCATTCCATTTATACGAGATGCAAATCTTAAAGCTACTAAATCAAGCCATCCACATCTTCTTGGTCTTCCTGTAGTTGTTCCATATTCATGGCCTTCATCTCTTAGTTTTTGACCAATTCCATCGTTTAGCTCTGTAGGAAATGGACCAGCTCCAACTCTTGTAAGATATGCTTTACTTACACCATAAACCTTTGCTTTTCCAATCTGCTTTGGTGAAACTCCTGTACCATTACAAAGTCCTAAAGCTGAAGAATTTGAGGATGTTACATAAGGATAAGTTCCCATATCAATATCAAGCATTGTTCCTTGAGCACCTTCAAATAAAACTTTTTTGTTTCCTTTTAATGCTTTATAAAGCATTAATGAAGTATCTGCTACAAGAGGCTTTATTTTTTCAAACATTTTTAATGTTTCAAAGTAAACTTTATTTAAATCTATATTAATAGTTTCTCCATATACTTTTTCTGCTATTTCTTTTGCTTCATTAACTGCAGATTCAAGTCTTGTTCTAAAATAGTTTGGATCATATAAATCTGCTATTCTTATTCCTGTTCTTGCATACTTAGACATATAAGCAGGACCAATTCCTTTTAATGTAGTACCTACTTTATTTTTTCCTTTTGCTTTTTCTGAAAGCATATCTAAGATTTTATGATGAGGAAAAACAATATGGACTCTATCACTTATGAAAAGCTTTCCTTCAAAATCTCCAACAACTTCTTTTACTTTATCCATCTCTTTTAAAAGCTCTTCAAAAGAAACAACCATACCATTTGAAATAATATTTTTCTTACCTTCATGTAATATTCCTGAAGGTATTAAATGAAGGGCATACTTTTTATCTCCAACAATTACTGTATGGCCTGCATTACTTCCACCTTGGTATCTAACTATATATTCAAAATCTTCAGCTAAAAGATCAACTATTTTTCCTTTTCCTTCATCTCCCCATTGTGAACCAAGAATAACAAGAGAATTATCCATTAACAACAGCCTCCTAATTATTTATCCTCAAAGTAAAATTCTTTTATATCCTTTCTTTTCCAATGTCCAAGTGAAGGTACTCCTTCAATAAACTGCTTTTGAATATTTATTAATTTTTCTATACCAAGTTTTCCATATTCAATCATTTTATTTAGATGTTCTTGAGAAAATGTAAACTCTTCACCTGTTGCTTGTATCTCTACAAACTCTCCACTTCCAGTCATTACAAGATTCATATCTACTTTAGCCGCTGAATCTTCTTTAAAGTTTAGATCTAAAACAACTTCATTTCCATACACACCAGTAGATATTGCAGCTATAAAATCTTTTAAAGGATTAGATTTTACTTTTCCTGCTTCTGTTAGTTTAATCATTGCATCAGCAACTGCTATAAAAGCTCCAGTTATAGATGTAACTCTTGTTCCACCATCTGCTTGTAAAACATCACAATCAACCCATAAAGTTCTTTCACCTAATTTTTTTAAATCTACAACTCCTCTTAAAGATCTACCTATAAGTCTTTGTATTTCTTGAGTCCTACCTGAAGGAGAACCTCTTACAACTTCTCTTATATTTCTACTTTCTGTAGAGCGAGGAAGCATTGAATATTCTGCAGTTATCCAGCCTTGCCCTGATCCTCTTAAAAATGGTGGTACTTTTTCTTCTACAGATGCAGTAACTACTACTTTTGTGTTGCCAACTTCTATTAATACTGAACCTTCCGCATAAATATTAAAATCTCTTGTTATCTTTACAGGTCTTATCTGAGTTGGTTTTCTTCCATCAGGTCTCAAAAAATTTCCTCCATATTAAATTCACAAACATTTAATTTTACCATATCAAGAATTGGTTTCTTTAAATTTTATAAGTCTTGTAATTGTTTCATTTACAGGAACTTTTACTCTTTTTTCCTGTCCAAGCTTTACAATAGCTCCATTTAAAGCATCTATTTCTGTTTTTCTCCCTGATTTTATATCATAATACATTGATGGATAATGGTCTTTTGTTGGTGGTATAAGTTTTTCATAAAAATAATCTATATATTCTTTTGCTGTTTTCCATCTTAATTTTATTTTATGAAGTTTTGCAACTTTAAATATCTCAATAATTATCTTATTCATTAATCTTCTTGTTTCTTCATTTTCAGCTAAATCTCCATAAGAACATTCTAAGATAGCTCCAAGTGGATTTAATGCACAGTTATAAAGAATTTTATCCCATAAAATCTGATAAACCTCTGGAGAGTATCTTGCTGGTATTCCAGAGTTATTAATATAATCTACTATCTGTTTAACCTTTTCTTCATCTGCTAAATTTTCAGGCTGTCCTATTACAACATCATCTGCATTAACTGTAATTTCCACTTTCCCAGGCTTTAAAACCTTTGATCCAAATATAACTCTTGCAAGAAGAATATTTTTAGCAGGAATATATTTCTTTGCAGTTTCATAATTTCCATATCCGTTTTGAGCAAGCATTAAAAAAGTATTTTCTTTTACTAAATCTTTTAAATCTTTAACTGCTTTTTCTGTATCATAAGATTTTACAGAAAGTATAATTAAGTCAAAATTTTTTTCTGGAAGTTCATTAATATTTGAATATATTCCATTTAGTTTTGCTTGATGATTTCCCCATATACCTGAAACTGATACTTGATTATTTTTTATCTCTTTTAAATATTTTTCTTTAGTAATTGCATAAACTTTATAAGCATTTTCTTTTAAAAAGGTAGCAAATGCAGTTCCTATTGCTCCAAGTCCATAAATTAAAACTTTCATAATCCTAGATATTTTGCAATTTCATTAATATCAGGAGGTAGTTCTATAGGTTTTTCGCTCATTTTTATTGCAGTATCTGGGTCTTTTAAACCGTTTCCTGTCAAAGTACATACAATAGTTTCATTTCCTTTAAATAAACCTTTTCTATAAGATTTTATAAGTCCTGCTATTGATGCTGCAGATGCTGGTTCACAAAATACCCCTTCTGTTGATGCAACTAATTTATAAGCTTCAAGTATTTCCTCATCTGATACTGCATCTATAAATCCATTACTTTCTCTTGCTGCTTGAAGAGCTGGTTGCCAGCTATAAGGGTTTCCTATTTTTATTGCAGTTGCTATTGTTTGAGGATTTTTTATAGGAAAACCTTTAACTATAGGTGCAGCTCCTTCTGCTTGCCAACCTATCATTCTTGGAAGTTTTTTTGATTTTCCTTCTTTATGATATTCTTTATATCCTTTCCAATATGCAGTAATATTACCTGCATTCCCAACAGGAATAAAATGAAAGTCTGGTGCATCACCAAGCTGATCTATAATCTCAAAAGCAGCTGTTTTTTGTCCTTCTATTCTATAAGGATTTACCGAGTTTACTATCTCTACCGGATATTTTTCTCCAATTTCCCTTACTATTGTTAAAGCATCATCAAAATTTCCCATTAATGCAATTATCTTTGCTCCATATATCATTGCTTGAGATAACTTTCCAATTGCAACTGCACCTTTTGGAAGAAGAACATAAGCTTTCATTCCTGCTCTTGCTGCATAAGCTGCTGCTGATGCTGAAGTATTTCCTGTAGATGCACATATTACTGCTTCTTTACCTGCTTCTTTTGCTTTTGTTATGGCAAGGGTCATTCCTCTATCTTTAAAAGATCCTGTTGGATTTAATCCTTCATATTTTAAGAAGATTTTTAAGTTTTTATCTGGAGCTATAGCTTTTGATAAGTTATAAGCATCAATTAAAGGAGTATTTCCTTCATAAAGACTAACTATAGGAGTATTATCATCTACAGGTAAATATTTTGAATAAGCCTTTATTATTCCTTGCCATTTATAAGTCAAAATAAAAAATCCTCCTCATTGTTTAGATAGATATTATATCATTCATTTACACTATAGACATTAAAGCAATAGAAATATAAACTTAATATAGAAGAAAAAAAAGAAAGGAGTACCTAAATGAAAATAGTAGATTTAAGACATAAAGATTTTACAAAAGATGAAGATATTCAAAAGTTAATTAAAAGAAGTGAAGTAGATTTTGAAGAGTATGAAAAATCTGTAAAAGAGATAATTAAAAATGTAAAAGAAAAAGGGGATAAAGCTTTAATTGAGTATACAGAAAAATTTGACAATATAAAAATAAACTCTCCAGATGAACTTGTAATTGGGTTTGAAGAGTTAGAAGAAGCTTATGTTAACATTGAAGATGATGTTAGAAATGCTTTAGAAGTTGCAGCTGAAAGAGTAATGGATTTTCATCAATCTCAACTTGAAAACTCTTATATAAATGAGGAAGAAGGAATAATATTAGGTCAAAAGGTTATACCTCTTGAGAAAGTTGGGCTATATGTTCCTGGTGGAAAAGCGGCATACCCTTCAAGTGTAATAATGAATGCCATTCCTGCAGTAGTAGCAGGAGTAAAAAATATATATATGACATCTCCAAATCCAAATAAATATACCCTTGCAGCAGCTTATATATGTGGAATAGAAAAAGTTTATAGATTAGGTGGAGCTCAAGCAATAGCTGCTCTTGCTTATGGAACAGAAACAGTAGAAAAAGTAGATAAAATAGTTGGACCTGGAAATATTTATGTAGCTTTAGCCAAAAAAAATGTTTATGGAGTAGTTGGAATAGATTCAATAGCTGGCCCTTCAGAAATACTTGTTATTGCAGATAAAACTGCTAATCCAAAATGGATAGCAGCAGATCTATTATCTCAAGCAGAACATGATGAAATGGCAGCTTCTATTCTTATAACAGATGATGAAAATTTAGCAGAAAGAGTTCATGATGCAATATATGCAGATCTGCTTTTAAAAATGCCAAGAAGAGATATTATAGAAAAATCATTAAATAACTATGGAAAAATATTTATTGTTAATAACATAGAAGAAGCTTGTGCAGTAGCTAATTTTATAGCTCCAGAGCATCTTGAGCTTGTAGTAAAAGAACCTTTTTCTTATCTAAATGATATAGAAAATGCAGGAGCTATATTCTTAGGTGAATATTCAACAGAGCCTTTAGGAGATTATGTATTAGGTCCAAATCATGTACTTCCTACTGCAGGAACAGCAAGATTTTCCTCACCACTTGGAGTATATGATTTTGTAAAAAGATCTTCAGTTATATATGTTTCTAAAAAAGGATTTGATAGAGTTAGCAAAATAGCATCAGATATTGCAAAAGCAGAAGGTTTAATAGCTCATAAATTAAGTGTTGATATAAGAAGAAAGGATTAATGGATTTATCTTTTTTTAAAGAAACTTTATTTGAGATAGGTTTAATACTAGTTGTTGGTTATCTTTTTGGAAATATTGCTAATTACTTTAAACTTCCAAGGGTAAGTGGATATATTGTTGCTGGAATATTAATGAGTCCTTATGTTTTCAATATTATTGATAAGCAGTTTTTAGATAAATCTGATATTATTACCCATGCTTCTTTATCTATTATCACATTTTTAATAGGTGCATCTTTATCTTGGAAAAATATAAAATCTCTTGGGAAAAGTATCTCATTTATAACTTTAGGAGAGGCAGAATTAGCATATTTATTTGTTTCTATTGCTATGTTTTTATATTTTTTCTTTACACAACATTTAGATATTAAAGTTTTATTTGCTTTATCTTTATTATTTGGAGCTTTAGCATCTCCTACAGATCCAACAGCGACCCTTGAAGTTATTCATGAATATAAAGCCAAAGGTGTTCTAACTACAACTGTTCTTGGAGTTGCAGCTCTTGATGATGCAACAGGAATAATGAACTTTGTTCTTGGTTTTGCAATAGCTAAATCTGTAATGTCTGGACAAAATTTAGAAATTTTAAATATTTTTTTTAAAATCCTTTATCAGATAGGTGGAGCTGTTTTACTTGGTATTGTAATGGGATTTTTAATGCATTACTTAGGTAAGTTTGCAAAAGAAAGAAAAGAGGTTGTTACTGTAACTGTTGGTATTTTATTTTTAACATTTTCTATAGCACATGCAGTTAATGTAGATGAACTTTTATCTACTATGACAACAGGAATTACTTTAGTTAATATAGATAAAGAGAATGAAAAATTTAAAGGACCTCTTGAAAATTATATTGAGGATGTAATATTTACTGCATTTTTTGTAGTTGGTTCAGCATTTTTAAATATAAAGCTTATTTTTGTATTCTTACCTTTAGTTTTAGTTTATATTCTATCCAGATTTATTGGTAAATTTACTGGCGTTTATATTGGAGCTCATTTATCACAAGCACCAGAAAAAGTAAAAAAATATCTAGCCTTTGCTCTCTTTCCTCAAGGTGGTATAGTAATTGGTCTTGCTTTGCTTTCTTATCAAACTCCAGAATTTAAAGATTTTGGTTTAATTCTTGTTAATATGGTAATTGGAGCTACGGCAATTCACGAGTTCTTAGGCCCTGTGTTTTCTAAACTTGCTTTAGAAAAAGCTGGTGAAATAGAAGAGGTATGAAATTTTTTATATCTTTCATTGTAGGTTATATTTCAGGAATTATATATTTTTATCATCTTTATAAAAGTATTAAAAATGCTATTTTAAATAAAAAAATGAACTTAAAGTTCTTTTATAGATTTTTATTTTTATCAGTTATAGCTATCTTAGTTGCTTACTATTTTAAAGCTGGAATTATATTTTTTTTAATAGGATTTTATTTATCAAGGTTGACCTTTTCTAGATATTACCTTAAATTAAAGTTATTATGAATGTAGCTGAAAAAGTTTTTACAAAAGAGCTTTTTGATTTTGGATATATAACTATTGAGAATATAAAAATCCATCTTGCTCTTACAGATGTTGTAATAACAACATGGATAGCAATGGCTGTAATAATAGTTTTAGCATTTATATTTACAAGAAATCTAAAAATAAAAAATCCATCTACAAAGCAGATTTTTATAGAAACATTACTAATAGCAATAGCTAAACAGATTAAAGATTTTGCTCAGATGCCAATCTCACCTTTTTTTAATTTTATAGCTACAATATGGATATTTGTAGCATTTTCAAATATTATTGGAATGGTACCTCCATTTCATACACCAACAGGGGATATTTCGGCAGTGGCAGGGCTTTCTACAATTACATTATTTTCTATATATTATTATGGTGTCAAATTTCATGGTTTAAGCTATTTTAAAAAATTTTTTGAACCTGTTTTTATATTATTTCCTTTAAATATAGTAGGTGAATTTGGAAGAATATTGTCTTTAACATTTAGGCTTTTTGGGAATATGCTTGGATGGGACTTAATTATTGCTATTTTAGTTCTTTTAACAGCAGTAATTGTACCTGTTCCTATGATGCTTTTTAATATACTTGGAGATATTATTCAGGCATACTTATTTGGTATTCTTACTCTTGCTTATATAGTTGCAGGATTAAAGGTTGAAGAGTTAGATAAAAAGTTAGCATATTTAAAAGAAGACTGGTATGAACTATAAATAAGGAGGGAAAATTATGGATTCACTTACAATTATAGCAGCAGTATCAATATTTACAGCAGGTATTACAATAGCAATTGGTGGAATGATGCCTTCAAGAGGAGAAGGTGAAGCTCTAACAAAAGCTATAGAATCTGTTGCAAGACAACCAGAACAAGCAAATACAATTATAAGACTTTTCTTTATTGGTGCTGCAGTTGTTGAATCTGTTGCTATCTATTCTTTGGTAATTGCTTTAATTATACTTTTTGCAAATCCATTTATACATCTTTTTACAAAATAGGATAAAAAATGAAGTTTGATTTATTAACTTATCTTTTTGAGATTATAAACTTTTTTATTCTACTATGGATTTTGAAAAAGCTACTTTATAAACCTGTTATCTCTGTTTTGAAAAAAAGAAAAGAGTATATTGATACAAAGATAAGAGAAGCAGAAGAAGCTCAAGCAAAAGTAGAAAAGCTTAAACAAGAATATGAAAAACTATTACAAGATATAGAAAATATAAAAAAGGCTAAATTAGCAGAGATAACAAAACAAGTAGAAGAAGAAAAAGAAAAGTTGTATAAACAGATGAAAGCAGAACTTGATGCAGAAAGAGAAAAATTTTTAGAATCTCTTCAGATAGAGAAAAAGGAAGTAATCAATGAGATTAAGGAGTTTATTATAAACTACTCTCTTCAGTTTGTTTCTAAAATATTAGTTAAGGTTTCTGATGAAAATTTACATAAGAATTTATTCAAATTAGCCCTTGAAGCCATTGAAAATTTACCAGATGAAGATAAAAAATCCATATCAGAAGAATTAAAACATCAAAAATTTATTTTAATTGAAACTGCATATCCTTTAACAGAAGAAGAAAAAAACAAGCTGAAAGATTTAATAAAAAAAGAGTTTGGTATTGAAGTATCTATAAAAGAAGAAGAGAAAAAAGATTTAATTGCAGGAGTTAGCATACATATTGGTTCAAAACTTATAGATTTATCTCTTGAAGGCCAGTTATCTGTATTTCAAAATATAATGAGGAAAAAAATTGAAAGCTATTAATGGAATAGATAGATTTAAAGAAGCAATAAAAGAAGCAGTAAAAGATTATCAATTAAAGCCACTAATTGAAGAAGAAGGTGTTGTTGAATCTATAGAAGAAGGTCTTGCTAAAATTAGAGGTCTTCCAAATGTCCAGTTTTATGAAGTTGTAAAATTTGAAAATAATATAAATGGAATAGTTATAGATATAAAAGAAAATTTTTTAACAGCTATAATACTTGAAAAAGAAAAAAATGTTGAAGTAAATAGTATTGTTTACAGAACAGGCCATATAATATCAGTACCTGTGTCAGAAGATATAGTAGGTAGAATGGTTAATCCTCTTGGTAAACCTCTTGATGAAAAACCACCCATAAAAACTTCAACTTATTATCCTGTAGAAAGAGATGCACCTGCTATTTTTGATAGAGATTTTGTAAAAGATCAGCTCTACACAGGTATTAAAGTAATAGATTCTATGTTTCCTATTGGCAAAGGGCAAAGAGAGCTTATTCTTGGTGATACCTCTACAGGTAAAACTACCTTGGCAGTTGATACTATACTAAATCAGAAAGATAAAAATGTAATCTGTGTATATACTGCAATAGGACAAAGAAAACAGGCAGTTTTAGATGTCTACTCAACTTTAAAAAAATATGGAGCTCTTGATTACACAGTAATTGTAGCCGCAACATCAGATCAAAATCCTGGACTTAAATTTTTAGCTCCATACTCAGCAACTGCAATAGCAGAATATTTTCTTGATAAAGGCAAAGATGTTTTAATAGTTTATGATGATTTAACAAAGCATGCTTTTGCATATCAAGCTTTATCTCTTTTACTAAAAAGACCTCCAGGAAGGGAAGCTTATCCAGGAGATATTTTTTATATACATTCAAGACTTTTAGAAAGAGCTTGTAAAATAAAAAATGGTGGCTCAATTACGGCACTTCCTATAGTAGAAACTCAAGCAGGGAGAATTTCTTCATATATTCCAACAAATGTAATATCTATCACTGATGGACAGATATATCTTGATGCAAATCTTTTTAATATAAATCAAAGACCAGCAGTAGATGTAGGAAAATCAGTTTCAAGAATTGGAGGAAAAACTCAAATACCAGCTTTAAAAGATGTTGCAGAATCTTTAAGACTTTATTATGCTCAGTTTTTAGAAGTTGAGATATTCACAAAGCTTGGAGTAAAAGTGTTTGGAGAAACTGAAAAGATAATAAGAAGAGGAAAAAGATTAAGAGAGCTTTTAAAACAACCAAAAAGAAAACATTATCAGGTTGAACAACAAGTAATTATCTTTTTTTTATTAAATGAAGGTTATTTTGATAAATTACCAGAAGATCAGGTTAATTATAATGCAGACTTTGTTTTAGAAAGATTAGAAAAAGAAAAACCAGAAATACTAAAAGAAATTAAATACTCAAAAGTTTTAACAGAAAACCTAAAAAAAGAAATTAAAGATTTTGTAGAAAAGTTATGAATACAACAAAAGATATAGAACTGAAAATACATAAGTTTGAAGGCATCAAAAAAATAGTAATATCTATGAAATCTATAGCCTCTTTAAACCTACAAAAAGCTCAACATCTAATTGATAGTATTAGAGAGTATGAATCACAAATAAATGAAACATTAAAAGGTATATTATCTTACTATCCTGATATTAATTTATCCTTTGCAAAAGGCAAAAAAGCTGTAATTGTTTATGGCTCAGATCAAGGTCTTTGTGGTCTTTTTAATGAAAAATTAGCAAATTTTGTCCAAACAGAATTTAAAGAAAAAGAAGATTTTTATGGATTTATTGTAATTGGAAAAAAATTAGATGATTTTATTACCGATAATAAAATAAAAACCTTTCCAGCGCCTATAGATTATGGTTCAATTTATTCTTATGCTACAAACTTAATGGAGTTTTTATCAGATCTTTATATATCAAATCAGATAAATGAGATATATCTTTCTTATAATCAATTTGTAGGAATAGGTAAATTCAAAACAGTAATAAAAAAAGTAATACCGTTTGAGATAAAAAGAAAAAATATTTATGAATATCCTCCTATTGTTGATATAAATCCTATAGAGATATTATCCTCTTCAATTATTGAGTATATATACTCTAATGTTTTTAGAGCTTATATTGAGTCTTTCATATCTGAGAATGGTGTTAGGATGATGAATATGAATAATGCATCTAAATCAATAGAAAAAAGTATTAATAAATTAGAGATAGAAAAAAATTATTTTCGTCAAGAAGAAATAACAAATGAGATAGAAGAGATTATATCAGCTTATAAAGTTTTGGTAGGTGAAAAATGAGTGGTAAGATAGTAGCTATTAGAGAAAGTGTTATAGATGTTTCATTTCCTGAAAATGATATACCATTTATTAGAGAAATTCTTATAGTTGAAGAAACTCAAACAAAACTGGAAGTGCAACTTCTTAAAGAAAATAACATAGTTTCTTGTATTGTTCTTGGGAAAAGTATTGGAATTTCAAAAAGTATGAAAGTAAGAAGAACAAGAAAATATCTAACAGTTAAAGTTGGAGATGAAGTTCTTGGAAGGACTTTAAATGTAGTTGGAGAACCAATAGATAAACTTGGAGAAATAAATTCAGATAAAGAGTATCCAGTCTATAGAGACCCCCCTAAAATTACTGAAGAATCAGAAAAAAAAGAAATTCTTGAAACTGGTATAAAAATGGTTGATCTTCTTACACCGTTTGTTAAAGGAGGTAAAGTAGGACTTTTTGGCGGTGCAGGAGTTGGAAAGACAGTTTTATTAACAGAATTTATATTTAGAATGATAAAGATACATAAAGGTATATCTGTTTTTGCAGGTGTTGGAGAAAGAATAAGAGAAGCACATGAACTTTGGCATGAACTTAAAAGGGTTAATGTTTTAGACAAAACTGTTTTAGTTTTAGGACAGATGAATGAGCCTCCAGGGATAAGATCTAGAACTATATTCCCTGCTCTTTCTATATCAGAATATTTTAGAGATGAAAAAAATACAGATGTTTTATTTTTAGTTGATAACATCTTTAGATATGCCCAAGCTGGAATGGAAGTTTCTACATTACTTGGAAAACTACCAGCAAGAGCAGGTTATCAGCCAACATTAAAAGAAGAAATAGCATCTGTAGAAGAAAGAATAACCTCTACCAAAAAAGGATCTATTACATCTGTTCAGGCTATATATGTACCTGCAGATGATATAACAGATCCAGCACCTTCAAGTACTTTTCCTCATCTTGATAGTATCGTAATTCTTTCAAGGGAAAGAGCCGCAAAAGGATTTTATCCAGCAATAGATCCACTTTTATCAAATACAAAAGTTTTAGACCCTGAGATAGTTGGCATGGAGCATTATAATGTTGCAAATCTTGTTAGATATCATCTTCAAAGATATAAAGATTTAGAAGATATTATCAATATGCTTGGTATAGAAGAACTTTCTCAAGAAGATAGACTTATAGTTCAAAGAGCAAGAAAGTTAGAAAGATTTTTAACTCAACCATTTTTTACAACAGAAGCTTTCACAGGAAAAAAAGGTAAAAATGTACCTTTAAAAGAAACTATAAAAGGCTGTAAAGAGATTATAGATGGTAAATATGATGATATAGATGAAGCAAGATTTTATATGATAGGAGTTGTAGATGAAGCTATTAACCCTTAATTTTATAACTCCAGAAAAGAAGGAAAGCTATAAAGCAAAATTTATTTCTCTTGAAGATAAAGTTGGAAGTTTAGGAATTTATCCTAACCATGAAAGATATATAACAGTTTTAAATAGATCCATTGGTTATTTTATTGATGAGAATGAAAGTAAAAATTTTTTTGCTTATGATTATGGAATTTTAAAAGTAGAAAATAACTCTGTATCTATAATTACAAGAATATTTTTAAAAGGAAATTCAGTTGAAAGTTTAAAAGAAGAATTAGAAAAAAAATCTAGTAGAATTGATATATATGAAAAACAGTTAAGAGAAAATATAAAGATATTAGAAAGAACAATTTTAAAAAATATTGTAGAAATAGAAAGGTCTTAAAATGTCAGATTTTTTTAAAGATATAAAAGAAAAGATAAATAAATTAGAACAAAAAAAAGAAAAAAATATATGGTATGCTCTTACTTATATTGGAAGTATAAGTATTATCTTTTTACTTCCTGTTGTTTTAGGAGCATATATTGGCTGGTGGCTTGATGGAAGCTATAAAATTGGTAAAACTTCTTGGACAATAACAGGAATTCTCATAGGAATTTTTATTGGCATCTATAATATATATCAAATTGTTTATAAAAAAGATATAAAGGATTTTAAATGAAAAAAATAGTAGTAATAGATATAGGTTCAAACACTGTTAAACTTGTTTTGTATTCACTACAAGGAAAAAAAATAAAACAAATTTTTAAAAACTCTTATTATCTTAGGCTATTAAATTATCTAAAAGATGGAAAAATCACAGAAGAAGGAATAAATAAATTAGAAAATCTGATAAAAGATTTTTATAATGAAGTGAAACAGATAAATCCAGACTGTGTAATATCTTTTGCAACATATATAATAAGAGTTGCAGAAAATAAAGGTGAAATAATAAAAAGATTAAAAAAATATTTTGATATTCAAGTATTATCAGGGAAAGAAGAAGCTTATTACTCAGCTATAGGTGCATTATTGGATATAAAAGAAAAACAAGGATTAATATTTGATATAGGTGGCGGAAGTTTAGAAATTTGTGAAATAGAATCTTTAAAAAAGAGTAAATCTATAATAGATACTGAAAATTGTAAAAGCTATCCTTTAGGAACTTTAATATTTAAAGATTATATGAAAGATGGGAAAATAGAAGATGAGATAGCAATAAGAAGAAAAATTAGAGCTTTTGTTAATCCTTATGATTTTAAATTATACGAAACAAATATTATTGTAGGGGTTGGCGGTAGTATAAGAGCTTTAAAAAAGATAGCTGGAAAGAAAAGAATAAAAAAGAAAAAACTTAAAGAGATAGTAGAAAAAATAAAAAATATGACAGCATCTGAAATTATGGAGATTTATCCAATTTCTTTAGAAAGAGCTAAAACAGTAGCTGTTGCAAGTATTGTTGCTTTAGAACTAATGGATATCTTTAAAGCTAAAGAACTTGTAATTTCTAAGTATGGTATAAGAGAAGGAATAATTTACGAAAAGGTAGTAAAAAATGGGGAATGCTAAAAAGGATATAAATCTGGATAATCCTAAGCTTTATATTAATAGAGAACTTAGTTGGCTTGAATTTAATAAAAGAGTTTTAGAAGAATCAGAAGATGAGAATAATCCTCTTCTTGAAAGGCTAAAATTTATAGCTATCTTTTTCACGAATTTAGATGAATTTTTTATGATAAGAGTAGCAGGATTAAAAAAATTAGTTTCTGCAAATGTTAATACCCCTTCTTTTGATGGTTTAACACCAAAAGAACAACTTTCAAAAATAACAAAAAGAACAAATCAACTTTTAAAAGAAACAGAAAAGCAGTATAAACATCTGTTATCTAAGTTAAAAGAAGAAAAAATTCATATACATAGTTATAAAAAACTTTCTAAAAATCTAAAGAATAAAGCAGATAAATATTTTGAAGAGTTTGTATATCCTATATTAACACCTTTAGCAGTAGATCAGACTCATCCATTTCCTCATCTTTCATCTTTAAGTTTCAATATTATTGTTGAGATGATTTCTGAAGAAATACAATTTGGACTTGTTCCTATTCCAAAAATCTTGCCAAGATTTATAAGATTAAAAGAAAATGGTAAAGAAGAACATTATATATATTTAGAAGATTTAATAATTAACCATATTGATAAACTATTTCCAAATCAAGAAATAAGGAATGTAGCAACATTTAGAGTTACAAGAGATGCAGATATTGTAATACAAGAGCTAGAAGCAGATGATTTACTTGAAGAGATAGAAAAAGGTTTAAGAGAAAGAAGATTTGGAAAACCTGTAAGACTTGAAATAAAGGGTGGTTCTGAGTTTATACTAAACTTTTTAAAAGATGAGCTTAATATAAAAGATTATGATGTATATAGAATGAATATACCTTTAAATCTTTCTGATTTATGGACTTTATATAGAAAAATAGATAGACCTGATTTAAAATTTCCTCCTTATGTATCTTACTATCCACCTCAATTTAATGTAGAAAAAATATTTAATATTTTAAAAAAAAATGAGTACATAATTTTTACACCTTATGAATCATTTGATCCTATTGTAGAATTAGTAGAAGAAGCAGCAGAAGATCCAAATGTTCTTGCAATAAAACAAACTCTTTATAGAGTAGGTAAAAACTCACCTATAGTTGAAGCTTTAAGTAAAGCCGCTCAAAATGGAAAAGAAGTTACAGCAGTAGTTGAGATAAAAGCAAGATTTGATGAAGAAAGCAATATAGTATGGGCAAAAAGATTAGAAGAAGATGGAGTTCATGTAATATATGGAGTACCTGGATTAAAAACACATGCAAAAATATTAATGATTGTAAGGAAAGAAGAAACAGGATTAAAAAAATATATCCATCTTGGAACTGGAAATTATAATATAGAAACTTCAAAAGTATATTCTGATATTCATTTTTTAACTTCAGATAAAGACATAGGAGATGATGTTAACAAAATATTTAATTTAATAACCGGATATTTCCATCCACCAAAGCTAAATAAACTTTTTATATCACCAGTAAATCTAAAAGACAAAATTTTAGAGCTTATCAAAGAAGAAACTAAATATGGTAAAGATGGCAGAATTTTAGCAAAAATGAATTCCTTAGTTGATCCTGAAATTATTAAAGCCCTTTATAAAGCATCTCAAGCAGGAGTTAAAATAGATTTAATAGTAAGAGGTATATGTTGTTTAAGACCAGGTATTGAAAATATTAGTGAAAATATTAATGTAATTAGTATAGTTGGAAAATATTTAGAGCATGCAAGAATATTTTATTTTAAATCTGGTGGAGAAGAAAATATATTCATTAGTAGTGCAGACTGGATGCCAAGAAATTTCCACAGAAGAGTAGAAACCCTTGTTCCAATAGAAAAAAAAGAGCTTAAAGAAAAGCTGAAATCAATTTTAGAAATTCAGCTAAAAGATACTGCTAAAGCAAGGATATTAACTTCTTCAGGGGAATATATAAGACCTAAGAAAAGAGATTTTAACTCTCAGGAGGTGTTTGAAAAATGGGTAAGAAAGATATAAGAAAAATATTTTTAGTAAGACATGCAAAAGCAGAAAAAAGAGAAAATTGGGAAGGTGATGATTGCAAGAGACCTTTAACAGAAGAAGGAGAAAAAGAGTTTAGAAAGTTTACAAATTTTATTGTTCAGATATTACCTGAAGATATAAAAATAATATCAAGTCCTTGTGAAAGAGCTTTAAAAACAGCAAAGATTTTAGCAGAAGTTTTATATAAAGAGGTTAATATAGAAGAAAATCTTTCACCAGATGCAGAGCCTGAAGATTATTTAGAAGTAGTAAAAAATTATGAAGGTAATATTGTATTAGTAGGACATGAACCTGACTTAAGCCTATTTTTAAATGAAATTACCTGTATAAGTCCAAATAGAGTTGCTTTCAAAAAAGGAACAGTAGCTGAGATAATAGAAAAAAAAGATAAATTTCTTTTAGCAGGATTTTACAGACCAAACTTTTTAAAAAGCTAATTATTTTGCTTTTTCTAATATTTTTAAATAATTTTCATATCTCTTAGGGGATATTTCTCCTTTTTCTACTGCTTCTTTGACTTTACAACCAGGTTCTTTTGTATGTGTACAATCTGAAAATTTACAACTATATCTTAAAAACTCTCTAAAATGATTTTTAATCTCTTTTTTGTCCATAAACAAGGATGCATCAACACTTGAAAAACCGGGAGTATCAGCAATAAATGAGTTTTCTCCAAACTTAAAAAGTTTAATACCTGTTGTGGTATGTCTTCCTCTTTCTGTTTTTTTAGAAACATCTCCTGTTTCTAAATCTATATTTAAAATTTTTGATACTAATGAACTTTTACCTGTTCCTGAAGGTCCTGCTGTGATAATAATATCCCCTTCTAGAGATTTTTTTAACTTATCAATACCTTCGCCTGTTTTTGTACTTACTTTATAAACTTGATAGCCTGCATTTTTATAAAGATTTTCAATATCTGTAAGCTCTTTATTTTCTTCTTCGTTTAATAAATCAATCTTATTAAAAACAATTACCGGTTCTACTTGAAAATAATCATATATTACAAGAAGATTATCAAGAAGGAAATCATCAAAAGGTGGCATTTTTAATGTTTGAAGAATTAAAGCTTTATCAACATTTGCTACTTTTGGCCTTATTAAAAGATTTTTTCTATTTTCTATCTGTTCTATTGCAAAATTTTCATTATCTATGATCTTACCAAGAACATAATCTCCTGCATATATCTTTGTCTTTTTTAAAACCTTTTTTCTTGGAATACCTGTATATACTTTTCCATCTATATAAACACCTATATATTTAGCTTCTCTATCTACAACTAATCCTTTTTTCATAAATCTATCTCCTCAAAACTTTTAATCTGTTTATATGGAAAATTTTCCAAATATGGCACATCTTCAGGCCTTGAAACTTTAATTACTTCAAGTCCTGCTTCTTTTGCTGCCTTTATCTCATCAGGATTATCTGATAAAAATAGAATTTTTTCAGGTTTTAAACCTATTTCTTTAGCTATCTTTTCATAAGAGCTTTTTTCTTTTTTACTTCCTATTTTTAAATCAAAATGTCCTGAAAACCAATCTAAAATATTTCCATACTCTGTATAAGAAAAAAATAATTTTTGAGCATTAACAGAGCCAGAAGAGTATATATAAAGCTTATATTTATCTTTCCATTGTTTCATTTTTTCATAAGCATCTTTATAAATAGGAGCTTTTAATTTTCCTGTTTCAAATCCTTCTTTCCATATATATCCTTGAATTTCTTTCAATGGATCAATCTTTTTATCTTCATCTATCCATCTTTTTAATGTTTTTATAACTTCTTCATCTGTTAAATTTTTACCTTCTATTTCTCTAACTTTATCTAAAATATGCTTTACTTTTTCTTTATTATTTTTTATGTAATTTTCCATTTTTTCCATAGAATAAGGAAACATTACATCCTTAACAAAAGATATAGGTGATACTGTACCTTCTATATCAAGTAATATAGCTTTTATCATTAATTTCCTCCATGTAACATAAGATATAATTTTTGGATAAAGATATTCTTATTTTTGTATAGTCTGCTATATTATTATATTATGGATTTAGTTATATCAAAAAACAAAGTATTTAAAGCTATAAGAGATTATTTTAATAATACCGATGCTTATGAAGTAATTACAGATATACTTCAAGATTATCCAAATCTTGATCCAAATATTTATCCTATAGAATGTGAAGTGTTTAATGAAAAGAATGAAAAATTTATAAAATATCTTCATACTTCTCCTGAAATTCAGATGAAAAAATTACTTTCAAAATATAAAAAAGATATATATCAAATAACTAAGGTTTTTAGAAATTTTGAAGGTTCAAAAAAACATAAAATAGAGTTTATAATGCTTGAATGGTATAGAGTTGGATATAATCTTGAAGATTTAATGGAAGATACCCAAAATATCTTTATAGAAACTGCTATAGCTTTATATAAAAAGCCTGTTATTCAATACAAAGGAAAAAAGTATGACTTAAGAAAAGTAGAAAAAATATCTGTAGATGAAGCTTTTTATAAATTTACAAAAGTTTATCCAGAAGATTATGAAAACCTTTTAAGGTTTTTACACAAAAAAGAAGGATTGAAAAAAGAAATAGATTATGAAGAAGCTTATTTTAGAGTTTATGCTTTTTATGTAGAGCCAAATCTTGGAAAAGATAAATTAACTTTCATATATGATTACCCTCCAACATTTTCAGCTTTTGCTAAAATAGAAAATGGAAAAGGAAAAAGATTTGAAGCTTATATTAATGGAATTGAACTTGTTAATGGATACTATGAACTTACAGATCCAATAGAACAAGAAAAAAGATTTAAAGAAGATATTGAAAAAAAAGAAAAAGAAACAGGGAAAAAATACGAAATAGATAAAGAGTTTATAGATAGTTTGAAAAATATGCCTAAATCTTCAGGTGCTTCTTTAGGAATTGATAGACTTTTAATGATTTTATTAAATAAAGAAGATATTAAAGAGGTTAATTATTTGTATTATGTTTATTGAAGATAATTTTTTAAGAAAATTTACAAAATATTACAGGATTTTAAAAAGGAAAGTATATAACACAATTGAAAGTGAAACTAGTCCTCGTAAGCAGTTATATGATGTTGTTGCTCTTTTTGTTGTAATTACTTCATCTATAGCTATACTTCCTGATTTTATTCCTACATTCCAAGCTAAACTACCTCCTGACCTTAATAAATTTTTAAATGATTATGAAAATATAGCTCTATACTTTTTTCTAATAGAATATATATTAAGATGGTGGGTTATATCTAATTTTACGAAAGATTTTCTAAAAGGATTTGAAGAATACTTAGATTTACCTTTATATATAAGAATTTTTAAAGGTTTAAAATCAGCATTTATACCAAAATTAAAATGGATGATAACACCGTATGCAATTATAGACCTACTTGCAATACTTCCATTATTTAGACCTTTAAGAGCTTTTAGAATTTTAAGAGTTTTAAGAATATTAAAAATAATAAGATATGGCGGTGCTTTAAAAAGTCTTTATTTAGCATTAAAAGAACAAAGTTTTTTATTTGCATTTATTGCTTTTTCATTAATTACTTGGATATTTAGTATCTCTTTAATTGTTTATATTTATGAATATAATGCAGGAAATAAACTTTTTGAAAATATGTGGAATGCTTTATATTGGGGGCTTATTACTGTATCTACAGTTGGGTACGGAGATATTGTTCCTAAAACAGAAGAAGGTAGAATATTAACATCTGTACTTATAGCAGGTGGTATAGTTTTTGTTTCAGCTTTAACAGCTACTTTTTCTGCAGCATTAGTTGGAAGATTAATGGACATTAAAGGAGGAGAAATAAAATTGGATAACTTAGAAAATCATATTGTAATATGTGGATGGAATGAAACTGCTGAAGAAGTTATAGAACAGTTAATTGCTTCAGATGTAGAAAAAGAGATTGTAATTGTTACAAATTTACCAAAGTCAGAAATAGGAATTAAACTTCCAGATTATATAGGATATAAAAGAGGTGATTTTATTAATGATACTACTTTACTTGATGTAGCAGTAGATAAAGCTTCTGACGTAATAATAGTAGCAGAAAGAGAAGAAGGTATTTCTGAAAGAAATATAGATGCAAGAACAGCACTTACAGCTATGTTAGTTTCAAGTATAAATCCTACAGCAAATATATATGTTGAAGTATTACTTGATGAAGATGCTGAGATATTTAAAAAAAGAATGAGAGTTAAAGAAGTGTTAGTCCATGGACAATTATTAGGTAAAATCCTATTTAGTGGACTTGTAAATCCAGGTACAACAGATTTAATAAAAACATTAATAGATAAAGAAACAGGAATTAGAAAAGTTAAAGTATCAAGAATTGGAAAGTTTAATAATTTTGGAGAACTTCTTGCTTATGTAAGATCAAAAAATCTTATGCCTATTGCTATAGAAAGAAGAAAAAAGACATATCTAAATCCTCCTGACACATTCATAATTGAAAAAGATGATTATGTATTTTTAGTTCCAGGTGAAAGACAAGGATGAAAACATTACTAATTACAAGGGAAGATAAGTTAAATAAAAGTATAGAAAATTTGGCAAAAAGTAAGTATGTTAATTTAATATATTTTCCATTAATAAAAACAATTCCTTTAGATTTTGATTATATAAATTTACCCACAATTGATGGAATAATTTTTTCTTCAAAAAAGGCAGTTGATTATTTTTTAAAAAAACAAGATTTACCAAAAGATATATTAATTCTTGCAGTAGGAAATAAAACAGGTGAATATCTAAAAAATTTAGGATTTAATAATATTATTATTCCTGAAAAAAATTCTGCAGAAGGTATAAAAGAAATTATTGAAAAAAAATTTAAAGATAAAAAATTTATTCATATTACAACAAAAAAAGGTAGGCCAATAAATTTACCAAATATTAAAAGAGTTTTTGTTTATGATACAAAGCTTAATATTCCTGAAAATAAATATGAAATTTATAATTTATTAAAATCTGGAAATATAGATTATATTTTATTTTCAAGTCCTTCAACTTTTTTATCTTTCAAAAACCTATTTAAAGATTTTAAAGATTTATTAAAAAATACAAAAATTATATCTATTGGAAATACAACAAAAAAAGAGATAGAAAAAGAAGGTTTAAAAGTAGATATTATTCCTACGAAACCTTCTTTTGAAGAAATAATTAAGCTACTTTAAGATTTAAGCTTTCAAGTTTAGATGCAGGTACAAAATCAAATGCGTTTTCCTTTAATGCTTTTCTTAAAAATTCAGCATTTAATTTATGTCCACCTTTAAAAGATGTAATATCTGCAATTATAGGATACCCTAATAAATATAAATCACCTATCAAATCAAGAAGTTTATGTCTAACAGGCTCATCTTCATATCTTAATCCCTCAGGATTTAAAACATTGTCGTCTTTAAAAACTACTGCATTATCTAAGGAACCACCTCTTGCAAGCCCATTTTGTCTTAAAAATTCTACTTCTTCAAAAAAGCAGTATGTTCTTGCATCTGCTATATGATTATAGTTTTCTTCAAAAGGCTTAAACTCAAAATCTCTATTTCCGATTATATTATTATTATATTTAGCTTTGTATCTATATACAGGATTTTCAGAAATAGTTGCATGTATATATTTATCTTCATTTTCCACTAATATTTCTTTATTTAATACTGCATATACTTTTTCAGCTTTTTGATTTTGTATTCCTGCTTTTTTTATTTTCTCAATAAAACTTTTAGCACTTCCATCTAAAATAGGAATTTCCTTCCCATTAATTTCTATATAAATATTATCTATTCCTAAGAAAAACAAGCTAGCCATAAGATGCTCAATAGTTTGAACTTTTTGTCCATTTTTTTCTATAGTAGTAGAAAAATCAAATCCAGAAGCATATTTTATTTTCGCTGGGATAATTTCATTATTTTTTATAAAATTAATTCCTTCATTTTCACTTGCAGGTATTAATCTTAATGTAGTATATTCTCCAGAATGAAGTCCTATTCCTTCTATTAAAATTTCTTTTTTTATTGTTTTTTGATATTTATCCATAAATCCTACCTCTTTAGTATTCCAATTATTATATATGCAAAAAATATGCCATATAATATATAAACAAAAAACTATATTTTCCGATTATTTAAGTTGTATAATCTTTGATTATTTGCAAAAATAATAAAAAAAAGGTTAAAAAGTGAACACCGGAAATAAACTAAAACAACTTTATTCTTATATGGATCAAACCCAGAATATTGCTAAAAAAGTATATTCCACCTTAAGTAAATATATTGAAGAGACAAAAAATCTTTCAGATAAAGATGAAGTAAATATCTTCCTAAAAAATTTAGCTGATAATGAATTTAATAAATTATATTTATACTTAAAGCAAAATATAGAAACAATAAACACTCCAATAAGAGTACCAAAAAAAGGTTTTGATACTATTTATAAAGAAAAATTAGAAGAACTTATTGACACGTTAAATTACTTAGAACAAAAGTTAAATGAAATATATAAAAAATTAGAAGACTTTCAAGAAAAGCTGCATTCTAAAAGAGCAGAGAATGTAAGTTTTAAAGAGTTTATATTAGCAGAAAAAACTGAAATTGAGGATTATTTAAAGCTTGGGGTAAATAGAATATTAGATGATAAATTACACTTTTTCAAAGAAGAATTGGAAAAAATAAGAGAAATTGGAGAACCTCATTTAGTTATTAAATTTTTAAAAGAGTTTGAAAAAAATGTTAATTTATTTATAAAAGAGCAACTTTTTATGAATATTTCAGGGCTAAATAGATCATTAAAAGATACTTTATTAAAAAAAGCAGAAAACTATGTTGAAAAATTAGGAATTCCAGACCAGAAAAAGCATGTTTTATTAGATAATTTAAAAGTTTTCTTAGAAAATTATGAAGATATATATCCTTTAATATATTTTCAAATTCCACAAATTTCAGAAAAAATGTTTGATGCAGACTTAGAATATTCATCTCTTTTAGATAAATTTGCAGAGAATATAAATAGTTTTAGATTTTTATCTATATTTTTAACAGGAATAATCTTAACTTTAATAGGAATTTATGAAACTTTAAATTCAGATGTAGATATGTGGATGATTTTATCTATAGTAGGAATATTCTTTATTTTTGGTTCTTTAGTAGATGCTTTATTTTTCAATAAAAAATATAAAAAAGTATTTTTGCAAAAGCAAGAAGAGATATTAATCCAAAGTTTAAGAAAAAATTTAGATGAGATAAAAACGGCTCTACTTTTATATTTTTATGAAGAAAATCAGTTATTAATTGACAGAATAAACGAGATTATAAATGAAGAATTAGAAGTATACTCAACAGGTGGAAAATATCTTGAGAATATGAAAAATACCATAAAAAGTTTAAGAGATGAGGTTTATGATTTAAAAAGTAAAATAAAAACAGAGTTAAGTTAATGCTTCCAAAAACCATAGATATTAAATTTTTAAATGAAAAAGCTGGAAAAGTAAAAACATATATAAAAAAGATAAAGCAGATTTTAGATTTAGGCAAAGAAGAATTTGAAAATAAACCAATATATCCAGATAGGGTAAAATATTATTTAGTTGTTTTAAATGATGAATTAGAAGAAATATCTTGTCATTTACTTTCTATTATTTACAATAAATCTTTTAAAGACAACTGTTTAAAAATAATTTCAAAAGAGGAAATATTTAATCCTAAGCTTTCAAGGGCTTTACTTGATTTATATAATTTTAAAGAAAATCTAATGGAAAAAAATCTAAATTACCAACCTGAAAATATGTATTCTATAGTCTCTGATATAATCTTAACTTTAGACAATATGTTTATTCCAGAACTTTCAAAGATTGTAAAAGAATTAAAAGAAAAACAGCCTAAGCTAAAAATATCTATTAATATAAAAAGGGTTCAACAAAATATATCTGCCATTTTATCAAATATAAAAAAATTAAAAACTTTCTTAAAATATTCAAAAGAAGAGTTCATAAATTCGCCTTTGTTTATAGATAGATCTAAATATTTTTTAGTTGTTGCTATAGATGGAGCTAACTGGATATGTAAACATCTTTTAAGGAAGTTAGGAGAGAAAAATACAGATGAATGTTTTATAAAGCTATATGAAAAAAATATTATAGATAAAGAAACAGCATATTTTTTACAAGATTTACAAAATAACAGAATTAATCTTGCTGATCCAACAAAAGAAATTTCTTCAGAAAAAATTTATTATTGGGTTGAAAATAGTAATAAATATTTCAAAAGATTTATACAGGATATAATAAAGGCTGTAAAAGGTTAATTATATTTTTCTGTAAATTGCCCCTTTATTAGTTAATATACTTTCAATAACATTGACCTCAATATTAAATATATGTGCAAATTCTTTATATTGGTATTCTTTTAATTTTTCTTTAAATTGATGAATTTTTACAAATTTTGGTCTTTTTAATGTTATATGTGGAGTAAAACTTCTTTTTTCTCTCTCAAATTCTAAATTTTCTAATTTTTCTTCTACAAAATTATGTATTTCTTTTAAATCACCTTTTTTATCTTCAACAGATATGTAAAAAACCTTAGGATTTTCAATATTAGGAAATGCAGATAAGCCTTTTAAAATTATTTTTGTATTTATCTGTTTATCTAAAATTTCAGAAAGTACATTTTTTATATCTTTTACTTTGTTTTCGGGAACATTTCCTAAGAACTTATAAGTTATATGTAGATTTTCAGTAGGAATCCATCTACCAGAAATAACACCTGCAAAATCCTTTTTTATTTTTGAATAAAATTTTTTTGAAATTTTTTGGTCAATAAAACTTCCAACAAATACTCTTTTCATTTTTAAATCCTTAAAATTAGTGGGGTGTAGCTTTCAGGTAAGCCGGATTCTGTTTTAGACTGTCATTTATCTAAGCTCCCTACCCGAGAGCAAGCCGGGCCAGCCTTAACGCTCTCCTACTTGGGATTACTCCGGAAGGGGGTTGCCAGCTACTACTGTCGCCAGTAGTACTGGTAGGCTTTTACCCTACCGTTTCACCTGAACCTTCCTATTTACATTTCGGCTGTTTCCCAGCCTACTAAAATGAAGGTTGTCTATTTTCTGTGGCCCTTTCCGTGAGGTTACCCCCACCTGCCTTTCGGCAGCTTCCTGCCCTTTGGAGTCCGGACTTTCCTCTTTCTGAAAAATCAGAAAGCGACAGTCCCGAAAGCTACACCTACGAAAAAAAATATATAAATAATTTAAAATTTTCAAGTATAATAAAGAAAAAACAAAAAGGAGAATTTTTATGAAAAAATTTGTTTTATCTATCTTAACAATTTTCGTTTTAGCAGTTTCATCTTATGCAGAAGGGAAAATAGCTTACATTGATGTTCAAAAGGTTTTTACCCAATCAAAAGCAGGAATTGATCTAAAAGCTAAATTACAAAATATAGCAAACAAAGCAAAATCAGAAATTCAATCTAAAGCAGCAACTATAAACCAAAAAGATCAAGTAGCAATGCAAAAACTACAACAGGAAATAATTCAAAAACAACAAGAACTTCAGAAAATTCAGCAACAATCAGTCGAAAAATTTGCAAATTTCGTAAGAAAATCTGTAAACGAGTTTGCAAATAAAAATGGATATGAACTTGTTGTTGATAGTCAAGCAGTTTTATATGGAAAGGAAAAGTATGATAAAACTGAGGATTTTATAAAATATTTAGATAATAAATACCAAAAGGAAAAACCTGAATTTATTAAATGATAGCTCTTTTAACTGATTTTGGAATAAAAGATGGATTTGTTGGAACTTTAAAAGGGGTAATAAAAAATATAAATCCATCAGTAGATATTATAGATATATCTCATGATATAAACTCTTTTGATATATTAGAAGGGGCTCTTGTTTTAAGGGCTTCTTTTTCCTATTTTCCAAAAGGTACAATATTCTGTGTAGTAATAGATCCAGGAGTTGGTACAAAAAGGGATCCAATTATTATAAAAACAGAAAATTACTATTTTGTAGCTCCAGATAATGGTGTTTTATCATTAGCATTAGAAAAAGAAAAGATTAAAAAAATAATAAAAATTGAAAATGAAAAATACTTACTACCCAGAGATAATAATACATTTCATGGAAGAGATATTTTTGCACCTGTATCTGCTTATATTTCCAAAAAAATACCTTTAAATGAATTTGGCCAAGAAAAAAAAGATTACAAAAAAATAGTACTGCCAAAACTAAAAATAGAAATCAAGCAAATAATAGGAGAAATTATAAAATTTGATAAGTTTGGAAATGCTATTACAAATATAGAAGATTTACCTTCTTTCAAAATAGGTTATGTTAAAGGATTTAAAATAAATAAACTAGTAAATTCATTTTTAGAAGGAGAAAAAAATAATTTAAACATTATAAAAGGAAGTTTTGGATTTTATGAACTGTTTACTCCAATGGAAAATGCAAAAGAAAAATTTAATTTAAAAAAAGGGGATAAGGTAGTAATAGAAATTGAATAAATCTTACATTATAGTTAAAAATCTTGTAAAAAAGTTTGGAGATAGAGAAATATTAAAAGGTATATCTTTTGATGTAAAAAAAGGGGAAATTTTTGTTTTAATGGGAGGTAGCGGTAGTGGGAAATCAACTACTATTAAACATATAATAGGGCTTTTAAAACCAACTTCTGGACAGATAATAATAGATGGGATTGATATTACAAAACTATCTCAAAATGAACTTATAGAATTTAGAAAAAAAATGGGATATCTATTCCAAGAAGGAGCTTTATTTGACAGTTTAAAAATATGGGAAAACGTAGGATTTTATTATCTTGAAAATACTAAAAAGCCTATAAAAGAGATATATCAGCTTGCAAAAGAAAAACTTGAATTAGTTGGACTTAAAGGAGTGGAAGAACTTTATCCTTCTCAGCTTTCTGGTGGAATGAGAAAAAGAGCTTCCCTTGCAAGAGCTATAGCAACAAATCCTGAAATTATTTTATATGATGAGCCAACGTCTGGACTTGATCCTGTAATGAGTGCAATTATAGATAATTTAATACTAAAGCTTAGAAAAGAGATAGGAGTAACATCTATAGTAGTAACCCATGATTTAGAAAGTGCTTTTTCTATAGCTGACAGAATTGCTATTATCCATAAAGGTAAAATATATGCAATAGGAACTCCAGAAGAAATAAAAACTAATAAAGACCCTGTAGTTCAACAGTTTATTAATAGACTTCCTGAAGGCCCCATTACAAAGGATATATATTCTAATCAACCATAGACAAATCTAATTTTTTCAAGTCTTCATCAACTTTTTCAATTCTAACTTTAACTTTATCTCCAAGTCTATAAGATTTTTGCTTGTCTTCTCTTATCAATCTGTGATTTTGTTCATCATAAATATAATATCCTTCTAAAGAAGAAATAGGAATTAAACCTTCTATTATATATTTTTCAATCTCAACAAATAACCCAAAAGAAACTACGCCTGTAATTATTCCTTCAAACTCTTCACCAATATGATTAGATAGTATTCTAAGTTTTAATATTTCTAAAGCATCTCTTTCTGCTTCTTCTGCTACTCTTTCCATTTTAGAACATTGTTTTGCTACTTCTTCAAGTTTAATTGGTAATGTTTGTAAATCTTTTTTTGTAAATTTATTTTTTATTGATTTTTTAAGCATTCTATGTACAACTAAATCGGCATATCTTCTAATTGGAGAAGTAAAATGAGTATAAGTATCAAGTGCTAATCCAAAATGACCATAATTTTCAACTGTATATTTTGCTTGTTTCATACTCCTTAGTGCCATAAATCTAATAAGCTCTTCTTCAGGAGTGCCTGCTACTTTTTTTAATATCTTTTGTATAAATTTAGGAGTGATAACATCAGGATAATTAACTTCATATCCAAGTCCTGCTACTAAATCAACAAACTTTATAACCTTTTCAATATCTGGTTCTTCATGGGATCTATATATAAAAGGTTGTTCTAACTTCTCCATATGTTTTGCTACAGTTATATTTGCAATAATCATAAATTCTTCAATTAATCTATGAGCAAAATGTCTTTCATAAGGTACTACATCATAAGGATCTCCTGTATCTGTAAACAGTATCTTACTTTCAGGAAGATCAAAATCTATACTTCCTCTTCTTTCTCTTTCTTTTAAAAGTATTTTTGCAAGCTCTTCCATATATTTTAAAGGCTCAACTAAATCTGGGTATTTTTCAGATAATTCAGGATCTCCTAAAATAATACCTAAAGCTTGATCATAAGTTAATCTTGCTTTACTAATAATTACACTTTCATAAATATCATAATCTATCACTTTTCCTTTTGGATTTATAAGCATTTCACATGTGAAAGCATATCTTTTTTCCTTAGGCTTTAAACTACATAAATCTGCTGATAATCTTTCTGGAAGCATATGAAGAGCATTTTCAGGAAGATAATATGTATTACCTCTTTCAAATGCTTCTTTATCAATTGCAGAGCCTTCTTTTACATAATGGCTTACATCTGCAATATGAACATAAAGTCTATAATTTTCACCTTCTTTTTCTATTGCTACTGCATCATCAAAATCTCTTGCACTTTCTGGATCTATAGTAAAACATACCTGCTTTGTTAAATCTTTTCTATTTTTAGATATAACTACTCTTGATGATATCTTTTCTGCTTCTTGTAAAGCTTCATCAGAATGCCTTTTTGGAAGTCCATATTTTCTTGCTATTATTTCAGCTACTGTTTTTGTATTTCTTGTTTTTCCTAAAACTTCAACAATATCTCCTTTAGCTCTTTTTTTAGGTTCTGGATACTGTTTTATTTTTACAACAACATAACTACCTTTTACTATTTTCTCAGCTTGTTTTTTTGGAACATAGATTTTATGAGGAATAACTGTATCAGATAAGAGAACATAATATCCAGTTTTATCCTTTTTTAAAACTCCTACTCCTTCTTTAACTACCCTTTCTAATACTTTTACTACTTTTGCTTCATCTTTCTTTTTCTTTTTTATTGGTTTTGCTAAAACTATATCTCCATCAAATAAATATTTCATCTCAGGTGGAGGAATAAAAAGATCTTCTACTTGATCACCAATTATTAAGAATCCATATCCACTTGGATGTGCTTCAACTTGCCCTTTTACTAAATCTTCTTCTTGTTTTTTTTCTATTAGAAAATATTTACCTTTTTGATACTTAATTAATTTTTTCTTTTGAAGTTTTCTTAACATCTTTTTTAAATTTTGCTTTTCTGTCTTAGGTAAACCAAGCTGTTTTAAAAGAGTTTTTATATAAAAAGGTTTCTTTTTTTGTCTAAAAAGCTCTAAAATTTCATTTTCAGTTATTTCCATTTACTCTCCTTATTTAAAATTCAACTCCAACTTCTCCAAAGAAACCTTTAAATTTAAGATCAGAATAAACATTATCAATATCATCTAATTTTATTTTTTGATATCTATATCCACCGCCAACATAAGCTTTACCTATTAAAGGAATACCAATTAATGTAAACATTCCCATTGCCTTTATATCAATCAATCTATTTCCTTTATAAGCAATTCCTTTACCTTCAAAATCAAATTCTATAGGAAGTTTAGGAACTGATGCATGAAGTCCTAAATAAGCCATAGGAATAGGTGCTTTAAAATCTGCTCTATCTTCTTGACCTGTAGTTAAAGACTTAACATAAGCATATCCATCTGCATAATCTACAGCAACGCCTATTCTTGGCTTTACAAAAGGTATTGGCAAATTATAAAATAAAGATAAATAATATTGGTCAAGTTTTAATTTTGAATATATATTATCACTTGCAGTAAAGGTATAATCACCAAATTTAAAAGTTTTAGTTATTTTCCCTGTTCCATCATATTTAGCAGGTAGATATTCTACTTTAATATTTGGTAAAATAGGAAGTCCTAATTCTAAATAAGCATTTATATTGCCAGAATCTCCCCAGTGTAAATCATTTTTAACATCTACTTGATTACCTTTATATTTAACCCATCCAGAAGGAGACAGATTAATATATCCAGCACCTACTTTTAAGTCTATCCCAGGGATAGCAAAGGATGTTCCAACTACTGCTGTAGAAATTAATATAGCTAAAGAAAATTTTTTCATTTTAAATTTCCTCCAAAGACTTTTTTAATATTTCTATTGCTTCATCTATTTCATTATAATTTATAATAAGTGGTGGAACAAATCTTAAAGTATTATTTCCTGCCATACCTACTATTAATCTATTTCGTAGGCAAACTTTAACTAAATCTTTCACAGAAATATTTTCGGGTAAAGGTACTCCTATCATTAATCCTAATCCTCTTGGTGTTAAGCCTAATTTTTTCAATCTATCTTTTAAATATTCTCCTTTTTTATAAACTTCATCTAAAAATCCATCTTGTAATACTTCATTTAGAACCACTTTTGAAGCAGTCATAGCAAGATAATTACCACCAAAAGTTGAGCCATGGGTTCCTGGTGTAAAAGATTTTGCTATATCTGTTTTTGCAATTACAGCTCCAGCAGGAACTCCTCCTGCAATGCCCTTTGCTGAAGTTATTATATCTGGCTCAATGTTGAAATGTTGATAAGCAAAAAATTTACCTGTTCTACCTATACCAGTTTGAACTTCGTCTACCACAATTAAAATTTCTTTTTCTTTTGCTATAGTTATAATTTCTTTTAAAAACTCTTTATCTATTGGATTTATTCCTCCTTCTCCTTGAATTATCTCAAACATTATTGCTGCTGTTTTTTCAGATAAAGCTTTTTTTAAACTTTCTATGTTATTAAACTCTGCATATTTTATTCCTTGTAGAAGAGGTTTAAAACCTTCATGATATTTTGGTTGTGCTGTAGCAGTTAATGAGCCAATAGTCCTTCCATGAAATCCACCTGTAAAGGTAATTATTTCATACTTTTCAGATTTTCCTTTATCATAAAAATATTTTCTTACAAGTTTTATAGCTGTTTCATTTGATTCAGCTCCACTATTACAGAAAAAAACTTTACCATCTTTAATACTATTTTCAACTAAAATTTTAGCAACTTCTTCTTGTGGTTTTATTTTAAAAAGATTTGATACATGAATTAATTTTTTCGCTTGACTGCAAATAGCTTCTGTTAATTTAGGGTGTGCATATCCAAGAGTGTTAACTGCAATACCTGCAAGCATATCTATATATTTTTTTCCTTTATCATCATATAGATAAACTCCTTCCCCTTTTTCAAAATAAATATCAAACCTTGCATAATTTCCCATTAAGTAGTCCAAAAAATTTTCCTCCAAAAAATTTTTTTTCTGCTTAATTATTTTATATTTTTTTTATTTATTAAATAAATTAATAATAATAATAATAGGTGTGGAAAAATTGTGGATAAGTGGTTCAAAATGTTGATGTACAAGGGTTTTAGATTGTGGATAAGTTGTGGATAACTTGTGGATAACCTGTGGATAACTTGTGGATAACTCAAATTTAAGCCTGATTTTTCTTAAGTTATCCACATATTTTTTGTAGGTTGTGGATAACTTGTGGATAACTTTTGTGGATAAATTGGATGAAACTGGTTCAAACAGTTGATATTAAAGGGTTTCAACTTGTGGATAACTTGTGGATAACCTGTGGATAACTTGTGGATAATGAAGGGAAATCTAAAACAGAAAAAAGATTATTTCCCTTCATTATTTTCTAATATTCTAAATTCTAAAATCCTTCTACCACATTTAGGGCAATTTACATCAAGAATTCCTGTATTTTGTGATACAAGGATTGTATCTTTTCCTTTGTATCCACATTTACACTGGTAAGGAACTTCTTCAAACCTAATGTCTGAATCTGGTTTAACTATTGCTAATTTTTTCATTTTCTATCACCTCCTTTTTTTATTTTGATTTTAATTTATACCTTTTTTGTAAAGGTAGTATGAAGAAATGGTTAAGTTTTTTTTATATTTTGATATAAAAATTTATTTCAGCTTATGTATTTTTGTATGATAATAAACATAATTTGAGTTTATAATTTACAAATTATTTTAGTGTAAAGATTATAAATTAGGAAAGAGGAAAAGCATTCCTCTCTTTAATTAAAGAAAAGCTTTAAAACTGCTTTAACTTAAAATTAAGGTTTACAAAATAAATCTTTGATTTATCATTCAAGATTTATCAACTTTAGGACTAAATATCTTCTTTACTTTTTTCTTTTCCTTCTTTCCAGTCTTGTTTTATATTTTATTACCTTTTTCTTTTTCTTCTCTTTTTTTGGTGTATCTAAGTTTGTAGATGCTTTTTCTAAATTCTCTTCTGCTTGTTTTTTTAGCTCTTCTTCTTGTTGTTTTAATTCTTCTTCTGATTGTAGTTGAACTTTATATAAATACTCAAGGGTGTTATATTTTAATTTATAAAGCATATCTTCAAACAGTTCAAAAGATTCTTTTTTATACTCAACAAGAGGATCCCTTTGTGCATAACCTCTTAAAGAAACACTTTCTCTTAATCTATCAAGTAAGTGTAAATGCTCTTTCCAAAGATTATCTAAAACTTGTAAAGTGATATATCTTTCAAGTTCTCTATATACTTCTTCACCTATCTGTTTTTCTCTTTCTTGATAGTAATTTTCAAGCTTGTTTAAAATATAATCTTCAAGCTCTTTTCTATCCCATTCTTTATTTTTATTTAGGTTTAATTCTATACCAAGCCATTCTTTAAATGAACTTTCAAGTTCTTTTAAATCCCATTTTTCTTGATACTCTTCTGCTGGAGCATATTTATTAGTAAAATCAATTGCAACATCATAAAGCCATTGTTTTAGCTCTTCTTTTAAGTTTAATCCTTCAAGGATATCCTTTCTTAAAGAGTATACAACCTGTCTTTGTTTATTCATTACATCATCAAACTCTAAAAGTCTTTTTCTAATCTGAAAGTTCTGCCCTTCTACTCTTTTCTGAGCATTTTCTATAGCTTTTGAAACCATAGAACTTTCTATAGGTTCTCCCTCTGGTATTTTAAGTCTATCCATAATTGCTTTTAACTTATCTCCACCAAAAAGTCTTAATAAATCATCTTCAAGAGATAAATAAAATCTTGAACTTCCTGGGTCTCCTTGTCTTCCTGCTCTACCTCTAAGCTGATTATCAATTCTTCTACTTTCATGTCTTTCTGTACCTATTACTGCAAGTCCACCAAGTTCTATAACTTTTTTCTTTTCTTCAGATGTTATTTTTTGTGCTTCTTTTAATGCTTCTTTATATTGTTCTTCTGTTGCTTTCTCTGGTGTTAAACCTTTTTTCTTTAATATTTCTCTTGCTAAAAATTCAGGATTACCACCAAGAAGTATATCAGTACCTCTACCTGCCATATTTGTAGCTATAGTAACTGCCCCAACTCTTCCTGCTTGTGCTATTATTTCTGCTTCTTTTTCGTGATGTTTTGCATTTAAAACATTATGTGGTATTTTTCTTTTCTTTAATAATTTAGATAAGTATTCTGAAGTCTCTATTGAAGCAGTACCTACAAGTACAGGTCTTCCTTGTTTGTGGAGTTTTTCTATTTCTTTAATAACATTATCAAATTTTTCTTTTGCAGTTTTATATATAAGATCAGGGTAATCTTTTCTTTGAATTGGTTTATTTGTTGGCACTACTAAAACATCTAAATCATAAATCTCTTTAAACTCTTCAGCTTCTGTTTCTGCTGTACCTGTCATTCCTGCAAGCTTTTCATACATTCTAAAATAGTTCTGGAAGGTAATAGATGCCAATGTTTGATTTTCTGCTTCTATTTTTACTCCTTCTTTTGCTTCTATAGCTTGATGTAAACCATCAGACCATCTTCTTCCAGGCATAAGTCTTCCAGTAAACTCATCAACAATAATTACTTCTCCATCTTTTACAACATAATCTTTATCTCTATGGAATAAGGTATTTGCTCTTAAAGATTGATTTATTGCATGTAATATATCTATATTTTTAGGATCGTATAAATTTTCAATATTAAAATATTTTTCAGCTTCTTGAACACCTTTTTCTGCTAAGACTGCTGTTTTATTTTTTTCATCTACCTCATAATAATCATTTTTTAGAGGATCTAAACCTTCTTCTTTAGCTTTTTGTAATAAATTTTTAACAAAGCCATCTGCAGAATAATATATAGAAATATCTTCTTCAGCTTGTCCTGAAATAATTAAAGGAGTTCTTGCTTCATCTATTAATATACTATCAACCTCATCAACAATAGCATAATGATGGCCTTTTACCTGAACCATTTGATCCTTAGAAAAAACCATATTATCTCTTAAATAATCAAATCCAAACTCATTATTTGTACCATATGTAATATCTGCTTCATAAGCCTGTCTTCTTTCAGCTTCTACTGCTATAGTAAAGAAATTTTTTCTTGCTTCTATATTAAATTTATCTTCAGGTAAAAGCTCTCCCTTATATCCTTTTTCCCAAACTCTTAAGTCTTCTTCTATAGCTTTTTTGAAAGCTTCTTCATCAGCCCATTCTATTAAAAAAGATTGTTGATTTGTATTTATAGCTCCTATGGTTAACCCTAAAAATCTATATATTGCTCCCATTAAAACTGCATCTCTTTTTGCAAGATAATCATTAACTGTTACAAGATGTACACCTTTTCCAGTTAAAGCATTCAGATATATAGCAATAGCTGCAACTAAGGTTTTACCTTCACCTGTTTTCATTTCTGCAATTTTTCCTTGATGTAAAGCAATAGCACCTATTAACTGAACATCAAAAGGTCTTAATCCTAAAGTTCTTTTTGCCGCTTCTCTTACAATTGCAAAAGCCTGCGGAAGTATATCTACTATTTCACCTTTTGTTATAGCATCTGATAACTCTTTATCTGATTGAACTTTTTCTTTTAGCTGGAGACTTTTTTCAATAAGCTCTTTATTAGATAATTTTTCTATATCATCTTCTAATGCATTTATCTGATCTACTATTTTTCTTAACTTTTTTATCTCTCTTTCATTTTTTGTTCCAAATATTTTTTTAGCTAAGAAACCTATCATTTTATAAATAAAACCTCCAGCAATTTACATTTATTAAATTTTACTCTAAAAATTATTCATTATTTTTATTTTTCAATCTTTTTTTTAGATAAATTTCATTAAAAACAAAACCGATAATACCAATTGTAATAGATGCATCTGCTATATTAAAAGCAGGCCAATGGTAGTTAAATATATGAATATCTATAAAGTCTCTCACTTTTCCAATAAAAAATCTATCATAAAGATTTCCTAAGGCTCCTCCTGCAATTAATCCAAGAAAAATCATTTCAAAAACAGAGATATTAAATCTTTTTATATAGGCATAAATAGCAGTAATTATAACTGCTATTGTAGATGCTCCTAATAGGATAGCTTTTCTAATCCATTCAGAAGAGTTTGCAAATATTCCAAATGCAGCACCTTTATTCCATACTAAAGTCAAATCAAAAAAATTAGGAATAATAACTATATCTTTATTAGCTAAAAGTGATACAGCTAAATTTTTAGTTATTAAGTCTAAAATTAAAACAAAAAAAACAACTATTAAAAAGATTCTAAAATTTCCTGTGTTATTCAGAGACAGATTTATTATCCTCCTCTTCAATAAAGTTTGATGCATCTGGAAGAATATTATAATAATTTATATCTTCATATCCATTTGAAAGTCTTAAAGCTTCTTCATTTTGACTACAATCTATACAAAGTCTTACCCAAGGAATAGCTTCTAATCTTTTTTCTCCTATAGGATTTCCACATTCTTCACATATACCATAAGTTCCACTTTCAATTTTCTTTAAAGCAATATCTATTAAGAATAATTTTTCTCTTTCTGTTTGAGACAATTTATATAAAGTTTCTCTTGAAAGCTCAGCTGTTACTTCATCTGCTGCGTCTTCTACACCGCTTTTTTCATTTTGACTTTCCTTTTTATTATTTTCAAGAGATTCTATAATCTCTGCTCTTTTCTTTAATAATTCTTCTCTTACTTTTTCAATATCCATTTTTAAATCCTCCCGGTAAATTTAACGGATAGTAATATACTTTTTTTGTTATTTTGTCAATAGGAAAAATTATATACTAAATTAAAGTCTTGCTTTTTTCTTTTAGCTGTCTTATCCTACTTTAAAGCTTAATATATAAAGAAAGGAGAAAGATGAAGGAGATACCACAAGAAGTAAAGGAAAATCTTTCAAAACTCAGAGAGCAGATAGACAAAATTGATGAAGAAATAGTAAGATTATTAAATAAAAGAGCAAAACTTGCAAAAGAAGTTGGTCATATAAAAAAGCAGTACAGACTTCCTATATATGTTCCAAGTAGAGAAAGGGAAATATTTGAAAGATTAATTAAATTAAATGAAAAATATAAAGAGTTCCCAACTGATTATATAAAACCGGTATTTAGAGAGATTATATCTGCTTGTAGGTCAACAGAAGAAAATCTAAAAGTTGCATATCTTGGTCCAAAAGCAACCTTTACCCATCAAGCAAGTATTCAATATTTTGGCCAAGCAGTTGAGCATATTCCTGTTGCAACTATTAAAGATGTATTTGAAGAAATTGTAAAAGGTAAAGTAGATTTTGGAGTAGTTCCTGTTGAAAATACTATTGAAGGAGTTGTTAATTATACTTTAGATATGTTTATGGATTTTGATTTAAAAATTACAGGGGAGATAATATTAGAAATTTCACTTCATTTAATGGGAATAAATCCTAATTTAAGCGAGATAGAAAGGGTTTATTCTCATAGGCATGCTTTTGCAGAATGTAGAGATTGGCTCCATAAAAATTTACCAAATGCTCAATTAATAGAGGTTGAAAGCACTGCAAAAGCAGCAGAGATGGCAAAAGATGATTATGAATCTGTAGCAATAGCAAGTGAGGCTGCAGCAGATATTTATGGGCTTCATATAATAGAAAGAAAAATAGATAAACATCTTCATAACTTTACAAGATTTATAGTAATAGGAAAAGATATACCAAAACCTACTGGAAATGATAAAACCTCTTTTATATTTTCTGTTAAAAATGAAGTAGGAGCTTTATATAAAACTTTAGAACCTTTGTATAAAAGAGGAATAAATATGACAAAAATAGAATCAAGGCCTTCTAAAAAAGGAGCTTGGGATTATATCTTTTTTACAGATATTGAAGGACATATTGAAAATAAAAATATTAAAGAAGCTCTTAAAGAGTTAGAAAATATATCACCTTATTTTAAGATTTTAGGTTCTTATCCTAAAGCTCAGTGAACTTTATTTTTTTGATAAAAACTATTCCTAAAACAGCATAAAATAGATTTACAAATAAAGGTGAAAAATAAGGGATAGCTCCTGTTTCTGCTAAAGATGCAAGAGCAGATATAAGATACCAATATAGCAATATTAAACCAACAATGATTATATATTTTTCTTTTCTTTTTAGCCACAAAAATGGATAAGTAAATAATATTAAAACTATTGGTGAGAATATAGAGGTTGTATAAGAAAAAAATCTACTCCAAAAAAATCCAGAAGGATACCCAAATTTATCTGCAATAACTGCCTTTTTATAAAACTGAGAAATAGAAACTGCTTTTTTTATTTTTATAAGTTTTTTTAAATTTTTTAAATCTATTTTTACAGGATAATCTAAATTATCAAATTTTGTATATTCAAAGTTTTGTATATTAGCTAAAGAAACTATCTTACCTTTTTTCAGAAAAATTTTATTTTTATCAAGCTTTACATCTTTTGCTTCTATCCTATATAAAGGATAAAAATTATCTTTTTTAACTTGAATAAATACAAAATCTTTTCCTTTATTTTGATTTAAATCTAAAAAGCCAAAATAAATAAATGTTGTATCATTTAATTTTATCCATTGGTGTGCAGTTATTAAATGTTTTTCTTCTTCTAGATTGTCTCCTTTTAACTTTTTATAGTGGATAGATGCCAATTGGTTAGTTGTTGGCATTATAAATTCTATATTTAATAATTCAATTACGAAAACAAAAATAGAAAATAAAAAAGCTGGAAGATAAAGATATTTTAAAGATATTCCATTTAATAAAATTGGATAAATTCTTTTTGATATTTGCAGTTCTCTATAAACTATAAAAAATACAATAACAGAAACAGTAGGAATTACATAATATAATTTTTCTGGTAAAGAAAATAAAACAAATAAAGAAAAATCATAAAAATTAAAAACCTTTATATTACCTATCTTTTCCAAAATTAAAATTAATGCAGCAATAAATGCAAATGCCGGTAAAGCTATAAAATATAAAATCAACTGTTTTTTTAATATATACCAGTTTAGGAGCTTCATTTATAATAAATTTACCTTTCTTAAAAATTCTTTAAAATCTTTTGGTATTGGAGAATTAATTATAACCTTTTTCTTTAAATATGGATGAAAAAAAGATAAAGTAGAAGAATGAAGTAGTTGTCTTTTTACGGATTTTAAAATAGGATCATCTATATATTTATATCCATAATCTTTATCTCCAATAATCGGATGTCCTATTTTTGATAAATGAATTCTTATCTGATGTTTTCTCCCTGTTTTTATATTTATCTTAAATAATGAATAAAATTTATTAGTTTTTATAGTAAAAACTTCTGATTTTGCATATTTATTATCTATTGGAAAGTTTATTATTTTCTTTTTAAATTCTGCTTTTTTATGAGATATAGCTATATATTCTTTTTTTATATTTTTTTCTTCCCATAATTTTTTAAACCTTTCAAAAATAGAAAAAGATTTTGCAAAAAGTAGTATTCCTGTAGTTTCTTTATCAAGTCTATGTATAGCTTTTATATTTTTCCCTTTTAGTTTCCTTAATTGATCTTCCACTGAATCTCTTTTACTTTCTGATACTATGAAAGCTGGTTTATCAATAGCTATAATAAAATCATCTTCATATAAGATATTATTTTGAGAAATTATTGTCGTTTTTTTTACTTCTTTTTTTATTTCTGGAATTTCAACAATATCTCCTTTCTGTAGCTTATAAGTAGCTATCCATACTCTTTTACCATTAACAAAAATATTTTTTGTATCTATTAGATTTTTAGATTTTGTCTTAGAAATATTTAAACTTTTAGATATAAAACTTTTTAGGTCTATTGGTTTTTCTACTATTAATTTTTCCATTATTAAGAAAATACTTTAGTTTTATATATAAAAATGTCAGGGTGATATTTTAACCAGCAATCAGGAGGAAGTCCAGCTTTTAAACAAAGATGAGACATAAACTCTTTTTTATCCGGTAAATCTTCCCATACATCTGGTAAAAAAGTTCCTTGATTATTGTTTAACTTTAAAATAAGTCCATCTTCAAATGGTTTAATTTTATTTAATAAATCTTCAGGTGTAGAATACTCAAGTTTTTGAGGAAAAGATAATATGGAAACTTTTATATTTAATAAAGGAAGTTCTTCTAAGCTTACAGGTACAAATCTTGGATCCTTAGTTGCAGCTGCTATAGCATTTGAGATTACATCTTGGTATAAAGGCCTAAAAGGTATTATTGAGCCAATACATCCTCTTAATTGTCCTGTATCTTTTCTTTCTAAAGTAACAAAAGAAGCTCCTTTTTTCTTCCAGTTTTCATAAGGTATTTCTTTTAAATCTATAATTTTTCCTGATTTTAAATATTCCTCAATCGCAATTCTTGCAAGTTCTACTAAAGCTTTTCCTTCTTCTTCAGAAATCTGATTTAAATCTATAATTAGTTCTTCCATTTTTTAACCTCTATAAAATATTGCACTTAAATATCCTACAACTGCATCTTTATCACCTGCAGTATCCCCTGATGTTCTATAATCTAGGATTTTAGATTTCCATCCAATTTTTCTTGCATAATCAATTATTGCTTCCATTCCTATTTTTCCACATGCTTCACAAATATTCATATATCTTAAATCTTCATTTTCAACTGCAACTAAACAGTTATAATCTATCTGTTTTGCAATATCATAAGGATAGTAATGACTTAAATCTGTGCTTATAACAACTATTACATCTTCCCTATCTGCTTTAATATCAGCAATAATTTTTTCAACTATAGAATAATCTACTTGTCCATAAACAACAGGTATTATTGAGAAATTTTCTAAAACTATTTGTAAAAATGGAACCTGAACTTCTAAAGAATGCTCTCTTTGATGTGGAATTGTATTTAAAGTAATAGGTAAGTTTTGATTTTTAACTACAAAATTTTCAATCTCTTTTTTATCTACTTTTACTTTTCCAAAAGGTGTTTCCCAATAATCATAATATCCAAAAGATATACCATTAAAAGGTACAAAATGAGAAGGTCCTATTAATAATATTTTGTAATGTTTATCTTTATCTAAATTTAAAAGCTGTTTATATCCATAAGCAGCTGTTGGTCCTGAGTATATATATCCTGCATGAGGACTTATTATAGCCTCTGGTTTTATATTAAATAAAGGAGCATTATCAAGAAAATTTAATAGCATTTGTTTCAAAATTTCTGGATTATCAGGGTAAAAAGTACCGCTTACTGCAGGTTCTCTTATTTCTACTTTCATTTTTAATCCTCCTTATATTCTTCTTTTTTAGAAATAATATATGCAAAAATTTCTGCAATTACTTGATATAATTCAGGTGGTATCTCATCTCCAATGTCCAAGGAAAACAATATTTCTAAAGTTTCAGGATCTTCATATATAGGTATATTTTCTTTTTTAGCAATTTCTAAAATTTTATCTGCTATTTTTTCTTTTCCTTTTGCTATTACTTTTGGAGCATTATCTTTTTTTACCTCATATTTTAAAGCTACTGCTTTTTTTATATCTTTCATACTTTTATATTAAATATGTTTGTAAATTTATTTTTAGCAATATTTTCTAAATTTATATTTCCCTCTATGAAAGAGAAATTTGCATTAAAAGATAACATTTGTAATTTACTTTGTAATTCTTCTATATTTTTTTTTATTTTTTCTAAAAATTTCTTATTTTCACTAAAGAATGATATATTTAAATTTTTTTCAAAGTTTAATATATTTATCTGTAAATTGCCTATGCTTTTTAAAGTTAATGGAATAATAATAAGATGATATTCTTTATTATTTTTTCTTAGTTTTTTATAAATAAAATCTACTTTTTCTAACTCTTTATCAAAAAAAGGTATAAAAGTCCATATAGAGTCTGTTAGTTTTGATAGAAACTGATATTGTTGAATATCTTTTATTAATTGTTTTACTTTTTCTTTTTCTGCTGGATTAATATTTTCATCTGAAAGTAATTTTAGTAACTTAAATTTTAAGTCATTTTTATAATCTAAATTTTTTCTTATTTTAGATTCAAAAAAAACACCAGAATTTTTTATAGCTTGTTCTAATTTTGAAGGGTTTAGATTTAAAACCAATTGTTCATTGATTAAGTTTAATATTTGAACAGATTTAAAATCTAAATTTGAAGGTTTTAATTGAAAGTTTTGTAAGATAGTTTTAATAATATTTGCTTCATTTTTAGATAATATAGAAATTAATCTTAATTTTACATTGTTTTGATCAGATGAAGGTAAAATTTTTAATAATAACTGAGTATCCTTTTGTAAAGGAATTTCTGATTTTACTTCTACTAACTGGCCCTTTAATCTTATTACAACTCCACCTGAAGGCAAAATATCAACAACTTGAGCTTTTATATTTTCTCCTGCTTTTAAAGTTAAAGATTTAGCAGGTAGTTTTACTATATTTAAGTATTCTGCTTCTATACTTGGTAATTTAAAATTTAGCACTTTACAATCCGAAATATTTATTTATAATAAAAATAAAGAAAATATGATATAAATCAATATTTGCAATATTTTTGTTAGAATAATGTTAAATTAAAGAAAAATTGAAATATTGTAGGGGGAATATTTAATTAATAAAATTAAGAGTTAATATACTTTAATTTAGGAGGTATTCTCATGGGAGAAAACACAACTATCAGGTGGCTGCTCTTCTTCTTTATGCCAGCCTTGTTTGTGTATGGGCTTTTACATGTTATGTCTTCAAAGCCTGCACAAGCAAAAAAAACAAAAGAACTAACTGCTCAAGAAGAAGCAGGTAGGCAAGTTTACAACAAGTTTTGTGTAGGTTGTCATGGGGTAAATGGAGATGGTAAATCTAAAGCTGCTGAGTTTTTTATTGTTAAACCACCAAACTTCCATACTGCAGTTTTCAGATGGAAATCTACACCAGCAGGAACTCTTCCTACAGATGAAGATTTACTCCACATTTTAAACTGGGGTATTCCTCAAACACCTATGCCATCTTTTAAGCTTATGCCTGAAGTTCAAAAAAGAGCTGTAATAGCTTACATTAAAACATTCTCTGACAGATGGGAAAAAGAACAACCAGGTGAGTCTGTTTACAAAAATATTAAAAGACCTGCTTATTTTGGTACACCTGAATCTATTAACAGAGGTAAAAAGATTTATGCTACTAATTGTACTTCTTGCCATGGAGAAAATGGACAAGGAGATGGTCCTTTAGCAAAAACATTACCTGTACCTCCAACAGATCTTACTTATCCAGTAAGAGCAGCAGGTCCAAAACCAGAAGATACTTTCAGAGTTTTAACTGTTGGTCTTGAAGGTTCTCCAATGCCATCATTTGGACATCTTTCAGAAAGAGACAGATGGGATTTAGTTTCTTATATTGCATATTTAATGAATAAAGGTAAGTAATAAGGAGGTATATAAAAATGGGAGATACTCAAGAACTTAAAAATTTAGTTAATTATGGTCTTGTAAAAGCCCATGTTGCAATGGGTTTAATATTCTTTATTATTGTTGCATTAATGGGATTTTTATACTCATTACAGCTTGATGGAATTTATCCATTTCCAGGAATAGAATTTTTATCTCCTGGTAGAGTTAGAATGATCCATACAGCTGGTGCAGCATATGGATTTTTAGTAAATATGTTTACCGGATTACTTTATTGGGCTGTTCCAAGATTTACTGGATATAGAGTTTTAAGTGATAAACTTGGTTGGTTTATGTTCTATGCTTTACAAGCAGCAGTTTTAATAACAGTTGTTGCAATTTTATTCCTTGGACAAGCTGATAATGTTGAATGGGGTGAAACTCCTTGGTGGATTGATCCTATAATTGTATTTTGGCTTTTACTCCATTTAATTCAATTTGGTGCTCCACTTTATAAAGCATCTCAAAGAGGGCCACTTTATGTTTCTGGATGGTATATATCTGCAATGCTTGTATGGACTCCACTTGTTGTTTTTATGGGTAATCTTATACCAAGATTTTGGTCTGTAGGTTCAGGAGCTGGAGCTGTTCAATCAACATTTATTCATGATCTTGTTGGGCTTTATGTTACTCCAGTTGCATGGGGATTAATGTATTATTTTGTTCCTGTAATTATGAAAAAACCTATGTGGTCTCATGGATTATCACTTCTTGGATTTTGGGGATTAGCATTCTTCTACCCTATGAATGGGGTTCACCATTTCTTATGGTCTCCAATACCAATGTTTGCTCAATATTCAGCAGTTTTTGCAACTGTTGCTGTTGAGTTTGCAGTTACTTCAGTTTTAATTAACTTTATGATGACTTTAAGAGGTTCTGCAGAACAGCTTAAATATAATGTTCCATTAAGATATATGTATACTGGTGCTATTTTCTATTGGATTACATGTTTCCAATGTGCATTCCATGTTACTTTAACATTCCAAAAAGTAATCCACTTTACAGACTGGGTAACAGGACATGCCCATCTTATAATGTTTGGTACTTTTGGTCTTTGGGTTCTTGGAATGGCTGAATATATCTGGCCAAGACTTTTCGGAAAAGAAACTATGTATTCTAAAGGTCTTTCTGAAGGTGCATACTGGTTAATGGGTATTGGTGTTTTTGCTATGTTTATTGACTTAACAGCTGGTGGACTTGTTCAAGGTTTTGATTGGATAGGATTAAATCCTTGGATTGACTCTGTAAACTTCTCAAAACCATTCTGGTACTTTAGAAGTGTTGCTGGAATAATGATGATAACTGGTCTTTTAATGTATGCAGTAAACTTCTATAAAACTGCAACTGCTGGAAAAAGCTTATCTGCAGAACTTAAAAGTGATACAGTATAAGGGAGGTAGATTATAATGGGTAAAATGGAAAGGTTCTCTTTTGTTGCTTTAGTTGCAGGGATTATATTCTTCTTATTTGCTGACTTTGTTTCGTGGGCTTTGCCTATGTTTGTTTTACAAGATATACCAAAAAAATCTGTAATAGATTTAGCTAAAGAAGCAAAAGCAAAAAATACAACTGCTTGGTCTGATTTTAAACATATCGCAAGAGCTTATCCTGAGCAGTTTAAAAAATATTATGGAGAAGTTAATGAACAATCTTTTGCAAAAGCTTTAACTGTAGGCCATCATTGGTATGTTGCTGAAGGTTGCTGGAACTGCCATTCACAAATGATAAGACCTGTTTCTAATGAAACTTTAAGATTTGGTATTCCAGGAGTATCTAATACGGTTTCTTATCCTTCTGAATTTAATAATGAACTTCAAGCTCCTGTTTTATGGGGAACAAAAAGAATTGGCCCTGATTTAATAAGAGAAGCTGCTGTTCATAATCTTGGATGGCAAGTAGCTCATCTTTATGATCCACAAAGTACTTCACCAGGTTCTAATATGCCTGGTTATCCTTGGTATTTTGAAAAAACTAAGGATGGAAAGATTGTTCCTAATGAAAGAGGTATAGGACTTCTTACTTATATTATGTGGCTTGGTTCATGGGAAGTTAAACCACCGAAAGATTTTAGAGTTAGTGTAACTGCAAAACAGCTTGCAAGTGCATCTACAACAGTTGTACCTGGAGCAACTAAAGAAAAGGCTTCTGCTCCTACAAAAGTAGCTTCTGCAAAACCTGATGGTTCTAAAATCTTTCAATCTAAAGGATGTGGGGCTTGTCATCAAGCTACAGCTGATACAGTAGGTCCTTCTTTAAGTAAAATTGCTAAAGCTTATAAAGGAAAAGAAGATGAGTTGTTAGCTTTCTTAAAAGGAGATCATGAACCTATAGTTGATCCTGCTAAGTTTGTGATGATGCAATCTCAACTTGCTACTACAAAAGCTTTAACAGATGCTGAAAGAAAAGCTCTTGCTGACTTTATTCTTAGTCATTAATATTAATAAAAAGGGGAGTTTTCTCCCCTGATTTCTCCAATTGGAGGTGATAAAAATTGAGAATTACTCAAAAGACAGTAGCTCTTTTAATATTATTTATTTTTATATTCGTTGTAGGTACTATAATTGCAACTAGAACTGTTGCTTATTTAGAAGCTGGTATGGCTGGGGCACAACTGAAAGGATTTTTAGTTGAGGTAATAGCTTATATTATTGCTTTAACAGGTTGGCTATTTTTATTTATATATTCTTATTTAAAGGGGGACTTTAAAGATATAGAAGGTCCAAAATATGATATTTTAGAGTTAGAAGAAAAAATTATTAAAGCAGAAAAAGAAGGAGGTAAGTACTAATGGCTTCACATTTAGAAAATACAAAAGCAGTAGATAAAATTACATATCATACAGATGCAGTTCCAACATGGTGGATGTTATTCTGGATAGGATATATTTTATTTACTGTTGCATATATAATTTTTGATTGGATACCTGATTTTACAGGATGGCTTGGAGTAATAGGTCAAGGACCAGATGCGGCAGATAAATATATCTGGTTAAGAGAATTAATGAGAAATGGTTGATAATTTTTAAATTTTGTTGTATATTGTTATTCCCTCCCCCCTCCCTCCCCCAAAAATTTTGGTGCCTTGCAAGAAGGCACCCTTTTTAAATTCTAAGGAGATATCTAATGATACCCATTAAAGATAATATTCCAACAAGAAATATCCCAATAATAAACTATTCATTAATAATCTTGAATATTATTGTTTTTATATATGAGATAACTCTCTCAAAGCAAGAATTAGAATTATTTTTTCATACATGGGGATTATTACCTGTTGATCTCATGAATTTACATTGGATAAATTTTCTAACGGCTATGTTTATCCATGGAGGCTTTGCCCATTTGTTTGGTAATATGCTTTTTTTATATGTATTTGGAGATAATGTTGAAGATGCCTTAGGTAAAATTAGATATATTTTACTTTATATTCTTTCTGGTTTAGGTGCAGCTTTACTACAATCTGTTATAAGTTTGATGAGTGGTAGTTTAAATATTCCTATGATAGGTGCATCAGGTGCTATAAGTGGAGTTTTAGCAGCTTATGTAAAACTTTATCCAGAAGCTAAAGTATTAACTATTATTCCACCTTTTATATTTTTTGCATTTATACTTCCTGCTTGGTTTTTTATTGGATATTGGTTTCTTATACAAGTCTTATTTGCAGTATCAGTACCTCCTAATATTGGTGGTGTAGCTTGGTATGCCCATATAGGTGGTTTTATTACAGGATGGTTTTTAACTGATGTACTTTATCCGAAAAAGAATCCAAAGTTAGTTCATTATTCTATTTTAAGATAAGCAGGTTTACTTTTGTTTCCTGCTTTATCAACTGAAATTATTGCAAATATATCCCCTTTTTTATAATTTTTAATTTCCACATAATAGGACTTTATTACTGCATTAAAAATAGGTTTGCCATTTTTTAAGATTAAAAATCCTTCTAAATCTTTATCTTCCGGTGGTTGCCATATTATTATTAATTTTTTGTTTTTAACAATATAAGTTAGATTAATTGGAGGTTTTGGAGGAAAAAAGTCTTTAAATTTTGTACATTTTGAATATATTCTATTACTTTCTATTCCATTTATAGTTGCTGTTATGTAATAACAGTAAATTTTATTTAAGTTTACTTTGTTATCTATAAAATAATTTTGATTTTTTATTTGCTCATAAGGAATGGGAATTATCTCTGAATAAGAATCTCCTTTGTAAATGTTTGTAATATTATATTTATTATTCCATTTTAAAAGTATTCCGTTTTCTATAATTTTTACATTAATCTTATCTTTAATCTTAGTATAAGATGTAGTTTTAATGCATTTGATTATAGAGTTTTTTTCAAACTTTTTGTAGGTAGTTTTTATATAAAAACAGTATTCTTTGTTTATTTTTGGATATTTATAATCTATCCAGTAATAATCATTATAATGATTAATTTTTATATTAATAGCTTTTCCATTTATATAAACTTTTTGCCTTATTTTTTTTGTTTTATCATATTTCCAGTATAAAACTAATAAATCTCCTTGCTGTTTTAGGTTCATATAAGAAATAGTAGGAGGTAAATCTATTTGAGGAGGCTGCGGAGAACCTTTAACTCCACAAGAAGATATAAAAGCAAAAGATAGTATTAACCCTTTTTTATATATTTTCATTTTCTATAAAATTTTTAAGTTTTATAAGTTTTTCTAAAATATCTGGAAAATCTTTTAATGGTATTTGATTTGGGCCATCTGATAAAGCTTTATCTGGATTTGGATGGGTTTCAAAAAATAGTCCATCTACTCCTACAGAAATAGCAGCTTTTGCAAGAGGATATACAAACTCTCTTTGTCCTCCTGATTTGTCTCCTTGTCCCCCTGGTAACTGAACACTATGGGTAGCATCATATATAACAGGTGCAAACTGTCTCATTATTGATAAACTTCTAAAATCTACAACTAAATTGTTATATCCAAAAGATACTCCTCTTTCTGTAAGGTAAAACTTTTTAGCTCCACCAAATTTAAGCTTTTCAACTATATTTTTTGTATCCCAAGGTGCTAAAAACTGGCCTTTTTTTACATTTATCTCTTTTCCTGTTTCTGCAGCTGCTAATATTAAGTCTGTCTGCCTACATAAAAATGCAGGAATTTGTAAAATATCAACAACTTTTGCTACTTCTTTTGCTTGATAGCTTTCATGAATATCTGTTAATACTGGTAGATTGTATTTTTCTTTTACTTGAGAAAGGATATATAATCCTTTTTCAAAACCAAGTCCTCTAAATGATTTATGACTACTTCTATTTGCTTTGTCAAATGAAGATTTAAAAACAAATCTTATATCTTTATATTTTTCTTGAAGATTTTTTAATACATCTGCCACTTCAAAACAAAGTTCTTTACTTTCTATTACACAAGGTCCTGCTATTACTGTAAATTTTTCCATATATTTACCTTCTTAAAATTTTTTAATATTTTATCATTGAAACTCTTTTTTTGGTTGTCTACTCATTAATTTTTTTACTGCTTTTTTTGGAGATAAACCTTCGTATATTATTTTATAAACCATTTCAGATATGGGAAGTTCTAAATTATATTTTTCTGATATTTTTTTTACTGCTTTTACTGTTTTTACACCTTCTACTACCTGTCCTATCTCCTTTAGAGCTTCTTCTGATTTTTTACCTTGTCCTATAAGAAGTCCAAATCTTCTATTTCTTGAAAGATTACCTGTTGCAGTAAGAACTAAATCTCCAAGTCCTGCAAGTCCATAAATTGTTTCTGTTTTTCCACCAAGTATATTTACAAGTTTATTAATCTCATATAATCCTCTTGTAATAAGTCCTGCCCTTGCGTTATTACCTAAATTTAGTCCATCACTTATACCTGTTGCTATTGCTATTACATTTTTTACTGCTCCTGCAAGTTCAACACCTTTTATATCTTCACTTATATATAATCTAAAATTTTCACTACTTAAAATATTTTGAAGTTCTTTTGCTTTGCATATTTCACCTGCTAAAGTAATAGCAGTTGGAAGTCCTTGTGCTACTTCTTTGGCAAAAGAAGGTCCTGATAATGCAAAAACATTTTCTTCATCTATACTTAAACCTTTATAAATCATTTCTGAGACTAATTCTAATGTATCAATATCTATTCCTTTTGATGCTGAGATAAAAATCTTATTTTTAACATTAAAATTTTTTATTTTTTCTAAAAACTCTTTTATTGTTTGAGTAGGAATAGCAATAATAATAATTTCTGAATTTTCTATAGTTTCCTTTATATTTTCTGTAGCTTTTATATTTTTATTTAACTTTATATTAGGTAGATATTTTTTATTTTGGTGAGTTTTATTTATATCATTTATAACTTTTTTATCTCTTCCATATAATAAAATATTATCTACCTTCTTAGAAAAAGCTTGAGCAAGAGCCGTTCCCCAACTTCCAGCTCCAATTATAGAAATACTCATTTATACTCCTTGCTTTTTTTTCATAAATATAATATAAAATAACATTATGGAATTAAATATTAAAAGCTACTTTAATAAATGGGTCTTTCTAATAGGTTTAATTATAGCAGTTATAATTAATTTTTCTTTATTTTATACTTATGGATATATTACATCAAATATTAAACCTATAGAAAAATTAAAACAGCCAAAAGTAAAATTTATTGAGATTAAAGAAAAAAAAGTTGAAAAAAAGAAGGAAAAAATTGTCAAAGAAAGAAAATACAAAAAACAAGAAAATAAAGTAAAAGCTCCAAAAGTATCAAAATCATCAGGTAAAATCAAAGATAAAAAACCAGTTGTACCTATTGCTATTCCTATTTTACCTGAGACTGTCCAACTTGAAGAAAAAAAGATTACTATACCAGAAAATGAAGAGAACATAGCTTCAATATCTGAAAATAATGTAAAAATAGGTGATTTAAAAGTTTATAAACCTGTATTAGAAGGAAATTTTAATCCAAGCTTTGGTACTAAATTAAATAAATTTGATGAAACTGCTTTTGGCCCTGCGGCAGGTAGAGTTATTGTATATAAACCAGAAACACCAGTTATAAAAACAGCTTTACCGCCACCTTCAAAAATAAAAGTAAAACTTTGGATAAATCCTGATGGAACTGTTGATAAAGTAGATATAATTTATCCAAAAACTCTTGGAGATATAAAGCTTAAAAATATAATTGAAAGTTATGTTTTAAGTTGGAAATTTAACGCTATCTCTTCTGATAAAAAACAGTGGGCAGTAACAACTATAAAATTTAAAGTTGAAAAGTAAATCACTGTTATAATATTAAAAAAATTTTGTTAGGAGAAGTTGTATTATGTCAAAATTAGCTTTTGTTTTTCCAGGACAAGGCTCTCAAGAAATTTGTATGGGAAAAGATGTTTATGAAAAATATCCTGAAATTCAAGAGTTACATGAAAAAATAAATGAAAAACTTGGTTTTAATATTACAGATATCATTTTTAATAATGAAGAAAAACTAAATCTTACAGAATATACTCAACCTGCTTTAGTTATTACATCTTATAGCCTTTTTTATGCTTTAAATAAAGAAAAGCCTGATTTAATACCTGATTTTGTAGCAGGACATTCCTTAGGAGAGTTTACAGCTTTAACAGTTGCAGGCTCTTTAAATATTGAAGATGCAGTATGGATAACAAATATAAGAGGGAAATTAATGCAAGAGGCGGTTCCTGAAGGTGTTGGAGCAATGGCAGCAATTATTGGCTTAAAAGCTGAAGATATAGAAGAAGTATTAAAAGATATAAATGGAATTGTTGAGATAGCAAATTATAACTCTTATCAACAAACAGTAATTTCTGGAGAAACTGAAGCAGTAGAAAAAGCTATGGAGATTTTAAAAGATAAAGGAGCTAAAAGAGTAGTAAAGCTTGCAGTTTCAGTCCCTGCTCATTCATCAATGCTTAAAGAAAAAGCAAAGGAGTTTGCAAAATATATAGATGAGATAGAAATAAAGGATGCTAAAATCCCTGTAATTTCCAATATTACTGCAACACCTATAAAAGAAGCAGATGAAATTAGAAATGAATTAAAAGCTCATTTTTACTCTCCTGTTAGATGGGTTCAAACTGTTGAGTTCTTAAAATCTCAGTCTGTAGATACAATATTTGAAATTGGTCCTAAAAATGTATTAACAGGATTAATAAAAAGAATAGATAAATTTAATCTTAAAAATATAAGAAATTTACAAGATATTCAAAACCTATGATATTTATTACAGGTACAGATACAGGGGTAGGAAAAACTTATATTTCCTACCTTCTTACAAAAGCATTGTTAGAATCAGGTAAAAAAGTAGCTTATTTTAAGCCAGTTGAAACAGGATGCATTTCTGAATGTGAAGATGCAAAAAAATTATCTTCTATAACAGGTCAATCTATTGATGAAGTAGTTCTTTATAAATTTAAAAATCCGGTTGCTCCTTTAGTTGCTGAGAGAGAAGAAGGTTTAAATATTTCCATAGATAAAATAATGGATCATTTTGAATATCTAAAAAATAAATATAATTTTGTTGTTGTAGAAGGTGCAGGTGGAATTTATGTACCAATTACTAAAGTGAAAGGAAAAATATATACTTATCTTGATTTAGTAAAAGATTTAAAAATTCCTGTGATTATTGTAGCAAGGGCAAATCTTGGAACTATAAATCATACAGTTTTAACAATAAATGCTTTAAAAAATATAAAAGCAGATATAAAAGCAGTAATTTTAAATAAAGCTTCTAAAAATCCTAATTTAGCAGAAAAAACAAATCCTGATATAATCAAAGAGATGACAAACATTGAAAATATTATAAAAGTTTATGAAAATCAAAAAGATTTTAAATTATTGCCCAACCTTTTGGAATAAATATTTTTTCATAAGTTTTTATGGCAAATCTATCAGTCATTCCTGCAACATAATCAACTGCCGCTTGCTTAGGATCATATTTACCCCATAAATTTAAATATTTTTCATAATATGGAATTTCTTCATAATTTTCTAAATAATACTCATATAAAGCTTTTACAATTCCTTTACCTTTATTTAGCTCTTTAACAACTGGCTCTGATAAATAAACATTTTCAAAAAGCCAATCTCTAAGCTCATACATAGCTTTATATATTTTTTCTTCCATAACAATATGTTTATACTCATTTTCTATAGTCGTATTTATTACGCTTTTTACTAATGTTTTTATTTTTTCAGACTTTGTTTCACCAAGAATTTTTGTAATGGATTTTGGAACATCTTCATATCTAACAATTTTTGCTCTAACAGCGTCTTCTAAATCATGATTTATATAGGCTATTTTATCTGCAATTCTAACTATTTCACCTTCAAGGGTTTTAGGCATATTCCCTTCTGCTACTAAAGGAGATTTACCTTTGCTATGTTTTAATATTCCATCTTTTACTTCTTTTGTGAGATTTAATCCTTTTCCATCATTTGCAAGCTTTTCAACAACTCTTAAACTTTGCTTTGCATGGTGATAACTTCCACTTTCCCTTAATATAAATTCTCCAGCATGTCCAAAAGGTGTATGGCCAAGGTCATGTCCTAAAGCTATAGCTTCTGTTAAGTCTTCATTTAATCTTAAAGCTTTTGCTATTGTCCTTGCTATCTGAGAAACTTCAAGGGTGTGAGTCATTCTTGTTCTATAATGGTCTCCTTCTGGAGATAAAAAGACTTGTGTTTTATGTTTTAATCTTCTAAAAGGTTTTGAATGTAAAATTCTATCTCTATCTACTTGAAATTTAGTTCTTACATCGCACTCTTTTTCTTCTTTATCTCTTTTAGCTTGTCTGCTTTTTGTTGCTTTTGGATGTAAAAATTTATATTCTAATTCTTCAAGCTGTATTCTTATCATAAACTTTCCTTTAAAATTTTATAAAATTTTTTATTAAAATTTAATATATGCGAGGTTTTAAATGAGGCTACTTTTAATTATATTAATACTTTTCGGTTTTTCTTTTGCAAAAACAATACCTGATTTTAAACTTTTAGATGAAAATAGAAAAGTTGTAAAAAGAGATGATTTAAAAGGTAAACCTTCAGTTTTAATATTTTGGGGATTATATTGTGGAAGTTGTAAAAAAGAACTACCTATAATTGAAAAATATTATGAAAGATATAAAAATAAGATAAATTTTTATGCTATTGTACTTGAATCAGAAAACAGTAAAGATGTTGAAGAAATAAAAAAAGCATGGGGTTTTAATATACCTGTTTTGCTTAATGGCAAAAAGATAATGTATAAATACAAAATTTTCGGTGTTCCAATTAGCTACTTTGTAGATAAAGATTTAAAAGTTAAAAAGATTTTAATAGGTAAAGTTCCTGAAGAAAAAATAAAAAAGGAGATAGAAAATCTCCTTAAATAGAGTTTAAAATAGATTTTAAGATAAAAAGTCCATCCTCTGTGCCAAGAATACTTTCTGCTGCTCTTTCTGGATGAGGCATTAACCCAAAAACATTTTTTTCTTCATTACAAACGCCGGCAATATTTTTTATTGAGCCATTTGGATTTGATTTTTCTGATATATTTCCATCTTTATCACAGTATCTAACTATAATCTGTCCATTATCTTCCATCTTTTTTAATGTTTCTTCATCTACAAAATAGTTTCCATCATGATGAGCTATAGGTATTTTTAAAACCTGTCCTTTCTCACATTTATTTGTAAACGGAGTTTCATTATTTTCCACTTTTATATATTGATGTTTACATACAAATTTTCCATGGATATTTGGCATTAAAGCTCCTGGAAGAAGATGACTTTCTGTTAAAACTTGGAAACCATTACATATTCCAATTACTAATCCACCTTTTTTAGCAAAATCTTTAACTGCATTTGTCAAAGGCGTATGAGATGCTAAAGCTCCTGGTCTTAAATAATCTCCAAAAGAAAATCCACCAGGAATAATTATACAATCAAAATCTTTTATATTAGTTTCTCTATAATCTATAAAGCTTACTTCTTCTTTTAATATATCTCTTATTACATGGTAAGTATCATAATCACAGTTAGAACCAGGATAAACGGCTATACCAAATCTCAAGATTAATCCTCCACTATTTCAAACTCATAATCTTCAATAATATCATTAACTATTGCTTTTTTTGCCATTTCTTTTGCTTCTTCAATAGCTTTTTCTTTATTTGTCTCATTAACATAAACTTCAATATATTTTCCAACTTTTACATCTTTTACATTTTCAAAACCTAAGCTCCTTAGATTTTCTGCTACTGCTCTTCCTTGAGGGTCTAAAACACCTTTTCTTGGTTTAATATAAAATTTTATAAGCATAAAAAAACTCCTTTAATAATAAGGATTCTCGGAAATTATTATATCATTTATGAAATATGAAATAATACATTTGATAAATATTTTTTTGTTCATTTTTTGGAAAAATATATAAAAATTCCTAATGCTACTATTAAAAGTGAAATACCACTAATCAAGTAAAAAGGATAGATCATTTGGTCAATACTATGTAATGCTACTTTAAAAATCATCATAAGAGATTCTATTAACAATGCTATGCAAATTTAGTTAAAACTTTGACTTCTATTTGATTTCTTGAGTAGTTCTTGAAAAATATTTCTTCCTCTAAAATAGTTTTTGTTAAATCATAAATTGCGATTCCTAAGGTTAAAGCAATAATTGGTTTAAATATTGTTTCAATTGAAATTTTTTGAGATAATAAAGAGTCAATAAAAGAAAAAAGTGCATAACCTACTATAAAAAAAGATAGAATTATTAATATAGAAGAAGAAAACAGATAAAAGCCTCTATTTATATAGTTAAATTCCCGTTGTGTCTCAATTAAACCCAATTTTTGCAAAAGAATGAAGAGATTAAAGTCAAAGAAATAAATCTTACCGCTTTCTTTTTTTGCAATAGTAATACATATATTTCCTGTTGCACTACTAATATAAGGCTGTGAGATAGCAATATCATTTTCATTAAAGTTTAGTTTATCAATCAGGTATCTTCTATTTTTTCCCATAGCTGACTTCACTACTTTTTTTCTATATATATTTGGAGATATCTGTATTAAAGTTTTTTCATCACATACATAGACTAATTCAAGAGATAAAAAAATTTTGAATAACTTCTTAAAATTTTTCTCTTCGTGTATAGATAAACTACCAATATTTGAAAATGTTTCTAATAAAAAATTTTCTATTGTATCAACATTAGACTTATAAATATAAATTAAATCTTGCATTTTTCTTTCTCCTTAAATATTATTAAATTTATAAATTGTATTATTTTTAAAACTTTAAATTTATGCCATTTTACTTTTCTTCAAAATACAGTCTTTATGGGGAAAAAAGGTATTGACATATTCAAATTATGGATAAATAATTTATAGTTAAGTTAATATTAACCAACTGAGGAGGTTGAAAAATGGATTTAGACGCTCTAACGCTTGCCAGATGGCAGTTTGGCGCTACAGCATTCTTTCATTTCATTTATGTTCCATTAACTCTTGGTTTAGGTATTCTCATTGCTATTATTGAGACTTTATACCTTAAAACCAAGAAACAGGTTTATTCAGATCTTGCTATGTTCCTTATGAAGCTTTTTGCTATTAACTTTGCAGTAGGGGTTGCAAGTGGTCTTACAATGGAATTTGAGTTTGGTACAAACTGGTCTGAATATTCAAAACTTGTTGGAGATATTTTTGGAGCTCCACTTGCTTTAGAAGGGTTAACTGCTTTCTTCTTAGAGTCAACTTTTATAGGGTTATTCTTATTTGGTAAAGGAAGAGTTTCTGATAAAGTACATGCTTTTTCTGCTTGGATGGTAGCAATAGGAGGATCTTTGTCTGCGCTATGGATACTTATTGCAAACTCTTGGCAACAAACTCCAGAAGGTTATAGATTAGTAGAATCTCCTCAAGGAATTAAAGCAGAATTAACAGACTTTTTAGCTGCAGCATGGAATCATACAACTTGGATTAGATTTTTACATACTGTAGATGCTGGTTTTATTACTGCAGGATTTTTTGTAATGGGTGTAATGGCTTTTTACCTTATTAAAAAAAGACATGTTGAATTTGCTAAAGTAGGATTAAAAATAGCTTTAATATTTACTACAATAGCATCTCTTATTCAAATATTATTTGGAGATTTACACGGATATTTAGTAGCTCATCATCAACCTTTAAAACTTGCAATGTTTGAAGGTAAATTCCAAACAGAAAAAGGAGCATCTCTTGATTTATTTGGAGTAATAGATCAAGAACATCATCAAAGTAGAATGATAATAAAAATACCTTATTTATTAAGTATTCTTTCTTATCATGATCCAAATGCTGAAGTTAAAGGAATTGATGATTTAGTAAAAGAGTATCAAGAAAAAGCTAAAGAATATGAATCTAAAATTCCTGTTATAAAAGAAAAATTAGCTCAAGCAACAAATCCTGAAGAAAAGCAAAAACTTCAAGATCAATTAGTTGAGGCTAAAATAAAAGCTCATGCTTTAAATATTAAATATGAAGATTTACCTTCTATTGCTTTAGTATTCACAACTTTCCACTTAATGGTATATCTTGGATTTTTATTTGCATTAATAGTTTTAATTGCTCTTTGGAAACTCAAAAGAGGAACTTTATATAACAGTAAAGGTTTCTTATGGATTTTAGTACTTTCTATACCTTTACCATATATTGCAAGTGAGCTTGGCTGGATCTCAACAGAAGTTGGAAGACAACCTTGGATTGTTTATGGAATATTAAAAACTGCTGATGCAGTATCTCCTGTACCAGCTGCTAATGTAGCTTTATCTTTAACTGTATTTACTATTATTTATACAATTCTATTTATAGTTTTTGTGTATGCTATGGTTAGAGCTATAAATAAAGGTCCTAACTTATCCCCTTCAAGCCCTGATTATAATACTAATGCGGCAGGTAATGTGGGTGTTTCTACTGCATTTTCTCAAATAAACAAGGAGGGAAGATAAGATGCCAATGGAATTAATTACAACATTAAATGGTATTTGGTTTTTACTTGCTGGCATTTTCCTTGTTGGATATTCTTTAACTGATGGCTTTGATTTAGGAAGTGGGATATTACATATCTTTACAAAAGATGAAGAAATAAGACTTACAAATATGAATGCTATTGCTCCTGTTTGGGATGGTAATGAGGTTTGGCTTATTGCTGGTGGTGGAATGCTTTTTGCAGCATTCCCTATAGTTTATGCAGTATCTTTTAGTGCTTTTTATTTAGCAATGTTTTTAGTTTTATGGGCTTTAATATTAAGAGCAGTTGCTTTTGAATACAGAAATAAAAAAGATTCACCAACTTGGAAAAAATGGTGGGATATTGCTTATTGGATAGGAAATATTGTACCTGCATTCTTATTTGGTGTTGCAGTTGGAAATGCAGTAATAGGTATTCCTATTGATGAGAAAGGTGTTTTTTATGGTAATTTATTTACTCTTTTAAAACCTATTCCTATATTAATGGGATTTGTATCTGTATTTATGTTTTTAATCCATGGAGTAGCTTATCTTTTAATTAAAACAGAAGGAAAAGCTTTTGAATTTGCAAAGAAAGCAGCAATTATAGGATTTGTTGGATATGTAGTAAGTGTTGCAGTTGCAGATTTCTTTATAATTGCTTTAAAATCTGAACTTTTTAATAACTTTTTTGATTATCCATTATTCTGGATAGCTCCTATCTTAATGATAATTGGAGTGTTTTTATACTTTAAATGGCTTGTAGTTGACGAAAAATATGATAAAGTTATTTATGCATCATCAATTACAATAACAGGTACTGTTTTAACAATTGCTTTAGCAAGTTATCCAGTATTTATCAGATCTACAATTGATGAAAAATATAATTTAACTATCTGGAACTCATCTTCTTCTGATTTGACATTAACTATAATGCTTGTATCTACTTTAATATTCTTACCTATAGTTATTGGTTATACTACCTATGTTTATAAAGTATTTAAAGGTAAAGTTTCAGCAAAAGGTGGATATGGTCATTAATTAAACTGAACCTACCGACTTAGTCGGTAGGTTTTTTTTAAAGTAATACTAATATTATTTAAAATTTCTTTTTTAGTTTTTATCTATATCCTGATATAAAATCTATTACAAGAATTTCAATTAAATTTTGATAATTAATATTATGAAAGGATTAGTATAATTAAAAACTTTATTTACAGGATTTATAGCTTCATTTTAGAAGAAAAGCATTTTCACAAAATTAAGCAAGGAAATTTTTTAATATAATAAAAAGAGGCCAAAAGACCTCTTTTATAAAAACTTTAATGAACTTTTCTTACAAGACTCCAGAATTTTAATCCAAGTATAATTGCTCTAAAAAATTGATAGAAATAACTTTTTCTTCTTTTTCTATCTTTATCTGAGAATCTAAATGTTGCTCTTTTTTCAGTTTTTTTATGTCTCAATTTTTAATCCTCCTTTTATGGTATTAATTTCCAGAAAGGTTTTGCTTGAAGTTTATATAAGAAAGCATAATGAAGGGCATATTTAAACCAAGCTCCTGCCATACCAATTTCTGCTGTACAGCTATCTAAATCTCTACCATATTCAGGGTATTTTGTATAATCTCTTGCTACTGGATAGATTGCAATTGTAGCAGCTTCTCCACCAAATACATGTTTCTTCATTGATGCAATACAAAGCCCTGGAGTTTCTGCCATAGATGCATGATGAGTAGGTTTATTTCCTTTTATCATTTCTGCAATATTTAATGCTGCTGCTTTTCCTGAAAGTTCTGCAGTATATCCTGTTCTTGGAGGTGCAGGTCCTATTAAAGTACCATTTGGAGATTTATTTGGTTCAGACAATGGTCCAGGAGGAGCAAACGCTATACCAGCGGCAAATATATTTTCATAAACTGGTGATTGATATGTTTTAGGCCAATCAGGACCATCTAATTCTTCCCAACTTTTTCCATAATTTGCATCAACTTTAACAAATCCGGCAGGATTACATACTTTGTTTGTAATATCATTTCCATCTTTATCAAACCATTTTATAGGTTGACCTTTAAATGGAGGTATTAACATAGCAAAATCATATTCTATTTCTTTAAATTCACCATCTAAATTTTCTGTATATATTTTTTTATTATCTACTTTATGCACATGGGAGCGAATTTGATATTCTATTCCATAGTCTGCAAAAAGGCCTTCTGCCATCATTTCAGATGTAAAAATTAAAGAACCTCTTTTTGCTTCAAGTCCATCAATTCCAAAGTCTCCAAGTCTTGGTTCATTTGAAAGCCATATTAATCTTACTTTATCTCTTAAACCTCTATCTACTAAATCATTACAAATATTACATATATACTCAAATGCAGCACCTTGACATGTAGCAGTTCCATGTCCTGTACCAACAACTACAGTAGCTTTATCTCCCTTCTCTAATCTTGCAACAAGTTCTAAATAATTCGCTGCAGCTTCTGTTGCATGAGGAGGAGAACATATAGATTGGGTATAACCATTTTCAGGACCAAGTCCTTCTGTAGCTTCAAAGTTAAGATAAGGACCAGTTGCCATAAGTAAGAAATCATAATCTACTTTTTGAGTTTTGCCATCAGGAAGCTCAACATTTACATACTTATTATCTGGCCATACTTCTGTTACTTTTCCATGAATAAAGTTTATTCCTAATTTGTCATAAACAGGTTTTAGATCAAACTGAGTTTTTTCTGCTTTCATAAGATTTATTCCAACCCATACAAGAGAAGGAATATAGGTAAATTTAGGAACTCTGCTTATAACAGTAATTTCATGATTACCACCTATTTTTTTTAGTTCATCTTGAAGAATTAAAGCACCGTAATGGCCTGCAAACCCAGCACCAACTATTACAACTTTAGCCATTTAAAACCTCCTATTAGTTAATCTTAACTAACTATTATGTTACTGAAAAAAACTTTTTTCAAGTCTTATCTGAATTTTTATGCTTTTCTAAATATGATTTAATTATCTCAATAGTTGTAACTGGAATTTCTATTCCTTCTTCTTCAAACTTTTCCCAAGCTTTTTTATATATTTCACTTTTTAACCATATTATTCTTTTCCAGTTTCTCGCATCTATCCATATAACAAGTACATATTCATTATAATAATCTTTCATTTCAAAAAACCATACTTGAGGTTTATTATATTTTGATAAAAAATTTTTAAAATCTTCAACAGAAGAAAGGAGTATCTCTTCAACTTTTTTATTTGGTGCATCATAAGGTATTTTAAATGGAATTCTCATTCTTACGTAATTATTTTCTAATGTATAATTTATAATATTATCTGAAACAAATCTTGAATTTGGTATTGCTACACTTATTCCATCTACTGTTTTTATTACAGTATTTATAACTCCAATATCTGTAACAATACCAAAAATTAATTCTTGAGGGTTGCCTACAAAATCTCCTGCATTTCCTTTTATTTCTACTACATCTCCTATTTCTACTTTACGATTAAAAATCATTATAAAACCACTTATATAGTTATTAATAATAGATTGAAGACCAAATCCTGCACCTATGCCTAAAGCACCAATAATAGGAAGTAAAACTTTCCAAGTTATACCAAGCATAGATAAAGCAATTATAGATGCTAATAATATTCCAAAATTATAAATTACAGCTTCTATAGGAGAAGGCTCAAACTCTCCTTTCTTTTTAAATTGTAAATATCTTATAAATACTTTTAAAAGTATTATTAGATTTAAAATAAATAAATAAAAAATAATGGCTTCTATTAAAGAATATACAGATATAGATAAAACATCTGTTTTTACTATATATAAACTTTTAAGTTTTTGGTGGATGTATTTTACATTGAAAACTTCTAGTATATAAAAATAAGAGGAAATAAAATATATTATAGCTAAAACTGTATCTACTCTGTTTTTAAAATCAGGAAAAACTTCTAATATAACTTTTAAATTTTTATTTATATAGTCATTAGCCCAAAATAGTGTAATTAAAAATAAAATGGTAAGTAAGGAAATTCCAACAAATCCTAAAATAATTGTAAAAGTAATTTTAAATATCCCAGTAATCCAAAGAATTGTAAATATAGCAAGAAATATATTTGTTATATAAAAGATTTTATTTATTAAATTTTTTAAGGTTTTATTTTCTAGAGGAAGTTTTATACTTGCTCTCATTGAAAGGTAAAAAAATGTAATTAAGAAAGGAATAGCCACTATTATTTTTAGAAATATTATTAAATTGTAATTTTTACCATAAGGTAATGAAAAATTATGCATTAAATCAAGGAAAAAAAGTATTACTATATTAAGACCAAGTAGAAAATCTATAAAATTTTTTAGCTTTTTTCTGTTTATTTTAAAAACTTCAAAAATAAGATCTATTATCTGATAAAAAATAAAAAACATAAATATATTTTTAAATAGAGGGCCAGTAATATAGCTTTTTAGTTTCATTTCTAAAAAAAGAAAGGCTAAAAAAGAAGAAAAAATATAAAAAAACTTTATACCTTCGTAAAGGTACCAATTTTTAAAGTCATCTCTATGCTTTTTTAAAAGAAAAAACAATATTACAGAAAATATCCCAAGAATTAATGTAATAATTTCTGTATATATATTACTCTTTAAATACTCAGTAAATATGGAAACTACTTCTTCCATTTATAAATTTCTCACATATCTAAAAATTTTTGCACAATACTCTAAATCAGATGCAAGATTTACAGCCTTTATAAGATTTTCGGCTTTTATAAAACAACCATGAGTTTTTACTACCACAATATTATATTCTTTTAAACTATCTGAAACCTTTTCTGCAACTTCTTTTGATGCACTTGGAACCTTAGCTTCAATAATTGGAACTTCTTTTATAAAAAGCTTTCCTTCGCTATCTATAGGAATAAATTTATCTATCTTAAAAGATAAAGCTACCATATTTACTGGATGGGCATGGACTATAGCTTTAGCATCTGTTTTTTCATATATAGCTCTATGTACTATAAGCTCAGTTGATGCTTTTTTATCTTTTTCTGAAGGTTTTATGTCAACTTCTACAATATCTTCTTCTTTTAAAAATCCAAGCATTGCACCTGTTTTTGTAATATATATCTTATCTCCTTTCCTTACAGAGATATTACCAGCATGAGAGTTTACAAGATTTTCTTGATATAAAACTTTTCCTGCAAAGATAATTTCTTCTATAATAGACATTATTCTTTCTTTAAAGCGGCCATTAATGTTGCTTCTGCTACAACTTGTCCATCAACCTTTGCAACACCTTTTATTTTTCCCATTGATTTTTTTATATTTATACCTTCAACTTCAAAAATTATTTGATCTCCAGGTCTAACAGGTTTTCTAAATTTTGCATTATCTATTCCTGCAAATAAAACTGTATAATCTCCATCTATTCCTTCTTTTTGTATTTTTTTTATCATCATATAAGCTCCAACTTGTGCCATTGCTTCTATAATTAAAACGCCTGGCATTACAGGAAAATGTGGAAAATGTCCATTGAAAAACTCTTCATTAATAGTTACATTCTTTATTGCTTTTATTTTTAAATTTTCAAGATCAAGCTCTAAAATTTTATCAACAAGTAAAAAAGGATATCTGTGAGGTAAAACCTGCATTATTTCCATTACATCTGCAAAACCTTCCATTTTATAACCTCCAGTTTAAATAAATATCTAATATTACAAAAAACATATAAATAATGCTAACATAACCATTTATTGTAAAAAAAGCAACATTTATATTTGATAAATCATTTTCTTTTATTAAAGAATGCTCATATACCAAGAATAAAGTAAGTATAAAAAGCCCTATATAATAGATAAGTCCTAAATCTGCATATATTCCTGTTAAAATAAGGAATATTAAAGTTAAAAAATGAAAAAATCTTGCAAATAAAATAGCATTTTTTATACCAAACTTAGAAGGTATAGAATAAAGTCCAACTTTTTTATCAAACTCAATATCTTGAAGAGAATAAAAAATATCAAATCCAGAAACCCAAAAAGCCATTGCAAGACCTAAAAAAACTGCAGAAGGTACGACAGATGCTTTTAAAGCAATGCTTACAGCTATAGGTATAATAAAATATACTGCTCCTAAAATAAGATGAACAAAGTTTGTAAATCTTTTTCCAAGGGGATAAATAATAAGTAATAGTATAGCTATAGGTGAAAGATAAAAAGCAAGTTTATTAAGCATATAAGCAGAAAAAATCAAAACTATAGAAGATATAATAGCTAAAACTAAAATTTCAATAGGCTTAACAAGACCAGAAACAGATGCCCAGTTTTTTGAACGAGGATTTAATTTGTCAAAAGGAAGATCAAAAAACCTATTAAAAGCCATTCCAGCTGTTCTTCCTGCAATTACTGCAACTAAAATCCAAAAAAGTTTATCTACTGAAGGAAGTCCTTTTTCTACTATAAAGATAGATGCAATAGCAAAAGGTAAAGCAAAAATAGTATGTTCTATCTTTATAAGCTCACCATAATACTTTAATTTTTTTATCAATTATTAATATTCCTTAATAAATTTTTAACTTTTATTTTAACAAAAATTACTATTGACTTTGTCTTCTCTCTTTTTTAAAATTATGACTGATGAGTCAGTCAGATACAAAACAAAGGCTTATAAATAGTGCAATAAAAATATTTTCAGAAAAAGGATTTTTTAATACTAAAGTTTCTGACATTGTAAAAGATGCAGGTGTTGCTCAAGGAACTTTTTATATTTATTTTAAAAGTAAAGAAGATATATTTATTTATATTATTGAAACTATAACAGCTCAAATTGAAAATATAATAAAAGAAAATAAATCATTAAATCTTCCTATTGATAAAAAATTAGAGAAATTTAACAGTGAATTATTTAGTCTTTTATATAAATACAAAAATATAGGAAGGATTTTTTTCTTTCAGCTTTTATGTATTGATGAAAAATTTAAAAATATCTTCTTACAGACAAATAAAAAAATATCTCAGTTTTATTTAGAGCTTTTTAAAGAATATAAAGAAAAAGAGCTTATTACAGATTTATTTATGGGTTTTGGAAAAAGATTATTTGAGTTTTCAATTTTAATTGAAGATAAACCTTTAGAAGAGATATTAACTGAATATAAAAAAGGAATAAAAGTAATATTAGGAGGATTAAAATGAAAAAGTTAGCATATATTTTATTTTTACCAATAGCCTCTTATGGATTAACAATAGATCAAGCAGTTCAAAAAGCATTAAATCAAAACTTAAACTTAAAAGAGTATAAACAAGATATAAAAGCTAATCAATACCAACTAAAAGAAGATAAACAGTTATGGTTTCCTCAATTTTTTGTAAGTTATTCTTATACTATGTTTAAAGATACACCTTATACACAAATACCAATATCTTTTGGTAGTATTAGTCCTCCACCTTTTAAACAGTTTAATAAGCAGTTTTCTAATTTTGATATAGGAATTAATTATCCTATTTTTACAGGTTTTCAAAGAATAAATAAGATTAAAATATCAAAATCTCAGATAAAGTCGTCAAAATATATGTATCATGAACAAGAAAATGAGATAAAAGCAAAAGTAGAAAAAGCATATCTTAATGTATTAATGGCAGAAGATGCACTAAACATATATAAATCTCAAAAAAAGGCAGTTTCTTATGCAGTCAAAAAAGCAAAAGAACAATATAAAGAAGGATTAAGAACAAAAGTAGATGTATTACAAGCAAAAGTTAAACTTTCAAAAGTTGAAAGAGATATTAAAAAAGCAGAAGGTAATCTAAAAATTGCAAAAGCATATCTTAATAATTTATTAAATCAAGATATAAATAAAGATTTCCAAGTAGAACATGTAAAGTGGAATATTCCAAAAAATCTTAATTTAGAAAAACTTCAAGAATTAGCAATTAGAAATAGGAAAATAATAAATGCTTTGTCAGAACAAGAAAAACAAGCAGAATATCTTTATAAAATAAATCAAGCAAGCTTTTATCCGCAAGTTGTTGCACAAGCTAAATATAATTACTCAAATCAATCTCCATATCTTGATCCAAAAGGTAATTATATTTTTGCTATAGCTTTAAATCTTGAATTTCAAGGAATAAAACCTTATTATGCAAGCTTAAAAACAAAAGAATTAGAAAAAAAATTAGTTATAAAAATTAATCAGCTTAAAAACAATATAAAACTACAAGTAAAATCTGCTTATGAAAACTTTCTTACAGCTCAAAAAAATTTAGATATAGCAGAAAATACTTTAAAAGAAGCAGAAGAATATTACAAACTTGTTAAAGGCCAGTATGAAAATCAGCTTGCAGATATGACAGATCTTTTAAATGCAGAATCATCATATACAGCGGCAAAAAGAGGAAGAATGATTTCTTATTATGAATTATTAAAAGCATTTGTTGATCTTGAAAAAGCAGTAGGAGTAGATTTAAATGAAAAATAAAATTGCTCTTATTATCTTAGTAGTTTTATTAATAGTTTTTGGATTTGTTGCTTATAAATGGATAAAACATAGAATAGAGTATGCAATTTCTGATGCAGTTTTTGTAGAGACAGATAATCTATCAAATATAGCTTTTAATAGAGTTTCAGGAAAAATAATAAAAATGTATAAACAAGAAGGAGACAAAGTAAAAAAAGGAGAATTATTAGCAAAAATTGATCCTACCGATTATAAAACAACACTATCTAAAACAGAAAAAGAGATTGAAAATCTTTTATTTGAAAAAAAAGCATTAGAGATAAAAAAAGATAGAATAGAAAAGCAGTTAAACATAGCTATAAATATAGCTCAAACTGAACTAAATCAGTTAGATTTAGAAAAAAAGGCTATAAAATATCAGATTGAAGAGTTAAAAGCACAGAAAGAACAACTTCAAAGGGATAAAAAAAGATATGAAAATCTTGTAGAGAAAAATTTAACTGCTAAAAGAAACCTTGAGGAAATAAATACTCAATTAAAAATATTAAATGCTAAAGAAAATTCATTAAAAGTAAAACTTAATCAGTTAGATTATAAAAAGAAAATTTTAGAAGATAATCTAAAACTAAACAAAGTAAAATTAGCCCAGGTAAAAGAGCTTGAAGAAAATATAAAAGCATTAAATAAAAAAATAGAAAGTTTAAAAGAAACTAAAAAAGATATACAAAATCTTATATCTTATACAGATTTAAAAGCTCCATTTGATGCTATTATTGCTAAAAAGTTTAAATCTGTCGGAGAAGTGGTATCTGCAGGAAAACCTATTTATTCAATCTTTCCAAGAAATAATTTGTATATTCTTGTTTTACTTGATGAAAACAAACTAAAAGGTGTTAAAGTTGGAAGTAAAGCATATATAACATTAGATGCATATCCTGATAAAAAGTTTGAGGGTGAAGTTTTTGAGATAAATCCAACAACTGCAGCAAAATTTGCTCTTGTACCAAGAGATATTACTGCAGGAGAGTTTACAAAGGTAGCCCAAAGAATACCTGTGAAAATAAGAATTACCAAAGGAGATATTAGCCTTTTAAAAGTTGGTCTTGGTGGAGAAGTTGAGATAAAGAGAAAATAAATGGAAAATAAACCAATTTATGAAAAAATATCAAATAAGGAAAGATTTTTAATAACATTCATTGTTATGTCTGGAGCCTTTATGGCTGTTTTAGATACAACAATAGTAGATATTATAATTCCTAAGATAACAGGTCCTTTAAGTACAGATCTTTATGGTGCTCAATGGATAATTACAGCTTATATGATAGCCTCTGCTACAATGTTAATTCTTGCCCATTGGCTTGATAAAAATTTTGGACTAAGGAACGTTTATATTGCAGGGATTATTCTTTTTACATTTTTTTCTTTTGCATGTGGAATATCAAACTCCCTTGAAAGTATAGTTGGAGCAAGAATATTCCAAGGTATAGGTGAAGCTTTAATTATGGCTACTGCTCAAACTATTCTTTTTGCTGTTTATCCTCCTGAAAAAAAAGGTTTAGCAATGGGAATTTTTGGACTTGGTGTAAGTTTTGCTCCTTCTCTTGGTCCTACTCTTGGAGGATATTTAACTGAGTATTTAAGCTGGAGATGGGTATTTTTTATAAATTTACCATTTGGAATTTTAACTATAATTCTTTCTTTATTTTATCTTCCAGAAACTTCAGTATTTAAAGAAAAAGCAAAACTTAATTTTATATCTTTCTTCTTTTTATCAGTTTTTACAATTACAACCTTAATAATACTTTCAAAAGGCCAACAGCTTGGCTGGTTTATGTCTGATATTATTGTTTATTTAACTATTATTGCAATTTTTTCTTTAATTTTATATTTTATTTCAGAAATTGTTTCAAAAGAACCTTTAATAGATTTTTCTATCTTTAAAATAAAAGAGTATGCTATTGGTATTTCTGTTTTCTTTTTCTTGCTTGGATTTTCTATGTATCAGATTTTTTATCTTCTTCCAATATATTTTGAAAAATTAAAAGGTTTATCAACCTTAGATGCAGGTCTTCATATACTTGCTTTTGCAGTTTTTATAGCTTTATTTTCACCAATTGCAGGAATACTATCTGATAAGATAGGAGAAAGATATGTGATTTTCATACCTGCAGTTTTATATTTAATAAGTTCTTTATGGATAATACCAAAACTAAATTATTTTACTCCAAGTGTACAAGCGGCAATATTAACTATTCCTCTTGGTATTTCCTTAGGTATGTTTTTTGCTCCAATTACAACTTTAGCTTTAAGAAATTTAGGAGATAAAACATCCTTAGGTACAGGACTTCTTCATTATTCAAGATTTGTAGGAGGTTCTTTTGGAACAGCAATAGCTACAAATAATTTATATAAATATCAGTATGAACATTACGAAGGTATAAATAATACTCAAAATCATTCATATATTTTAATGGAATTTGAAAGATTGAAAGAAATATTTTCACAAATAGTTAATCCAGAAAAAGTATTCTATATATCTAAAATTATTATTTATAAGCTACAACAGATTTATAGTTTTAGCTGGGGATTACAAGATACTTTTTTTGTTGCAGGGCTTTATGGACTTTTAGGTGTATTTCCATTATTAATAATAATATACTCAGATTTGAAAAATAAATTAAAAAAGGCTTAAAAAATGAAAAATATAGTAAAGAAATACTGGACTGCAGTAATTGGAATTGCACTTTTAATAGTTGCCGTGTTCTTTATTTATCAAAAGCTTAATAAAAAGCAACTTCCACCAAATCTTGTAATGGGAACAGGTACCATAGATGGAGATTTGGTAAATATAAATACAAAATATCCTGGAAGGATAAAAAAATTATATGTAGATGAATCAGATAATATTAAAAAAGGGCAATTAGTTGCAGAAATAGAAGATGATGAGTATAAACAAAAACTAAAAGCAATAGAAGCTCAGATAAAAGCAAAGGAAAAAGAGCTTGAAGCTAAAAAAATTCAGTTAAAAATGACAAAAAAAGATTTAAATGAAACTATCAAAAAAGCAAAATCATCAATAGAGATAAATAAAGCAATGCTTTCAGAACTTGAAAAAAATATAGAGAGCTTAAAAAAAATTATAGAGCAAGATAAAAGAGATTATAAAAGATTTAAAAATCTAACAGAAAAAAATTTAATGCCAAAAAGGAATTTTGAAGAAATAAAACTTAAACTTGAAACAGACAAAGACAAACTTTCTGCATTATTAGATAAGAAAAAACAGATAGAAGAAAATATAAAGATAGCTGAAAGTAATTTAAATCAAGCAAAAAATGGACTTAAAAATCTAAAAATACTAAAAAAAAGTATAGAAGCTTTAAAAAATGCTATAGACGCTCTTAAAGCACAAAAAGGAGAAATAGAAGTAGTCTTAAATGAGCTTTTAATAAAGGCACCACTAAATGGATATATAGTTGACAAAATAGCAAATGAGGGAGAAGTAATAGGTGCTGGAATGCCTATATTTACAGCTATTGATCCAAAAGAACTTTATTTAAAGATGTATGTTGATACTATTAAAAATGGAAAGATAAAAATAGGAGATAAAGCAGAAATATTTCTTGATGCATATCCAGATAAACCAATACCTGCAAAAGTTGTAAAAGTAGCTAAAAAAGCAGAGTTTACACCAAAAGAGGTCGCAGTTAGAGAAGATAGAATCCAAAGGGTTTATGCAGTTAGACTAAAACCTTTAAAACCAAATCCCTTATTGAAACTTGGACTTCCTGCAACTGGAGTTATATCCTTAGATGGAAAAAAACTACCAAAAAGCTTAAATGAACTACCTGAGTTATGAATAGAAATATTGTTGTTCTTGGCTTAGTAAGTTTTTTTACAGATTTTGCTACGGCAATGATAAATCCTATTCTGCCAATTTTTGTAGTAGTTATTTTAAATCAAAGTATGGATAAACTTGGAATTATAGTTGCAGTTGCCACATTTGTTTCTTATGCAGTTAGACTTTTATCAGGATATATTGCTGACAGGTTTGGTATAGTAAAACCTCTTGTTGTAGCTGGATATGTAATATCTGCAATAAGTAAACCATTAATAGGTTTTTCTGATAATTATAAATCTGTTGCTTTTTTAAAGGCTTTTGAAAGGCTTGGAAAAGCTATTAGATCTGCACCAAAAGATTATATGATTTCCTCATTTACAAAAAAGAAAAAATATGGGAAAAGCTTTGGATTTCATAAAACTCTTGATATTGGAGGAGAACTTGGCGGTACATTAACTCTTTTTTTTATTTTGCTTTATTTTTCACCAACAGAACAGGTTATAAGAAATATATTCTTTTTAACTATTATCCCAGGAATAATTGGTGTAATTTTAGTTGCTTTTTTTGTAGAAGATGTACCTAAGGTAAACAAAATAAAAAAAGTTAGTTTCAAGCTTATAGAAAAAGATAAAGAAACAGTAAAACTTCTTATTTTTTATTTCTTATTTGTATTTTTTATATTTAATGATGCTTTCTTTACAGTTCAAGCAAAAGAAGTAGGTATATCAATATCTATAATTCCATTACTATTTGTAGTTTTAACTGCAGTACAAACTGCTACAAGTTATATATTTGGCCTTGCAATTGATAAATATGGGGCTAAAAAAATACTTTTGTTTGCATATATATCTGGAATAATTTCTGAGCTTTTATTACTACAAGAACAGCCTATTTATACATGGTTTGCTTTTGCATTTTTAGGACTTTTTACAGTTTCATCTTTAAATGCTAATAGGGCTTTTATAGCGAAAAATGCAAAAAATCAAGGTTCTGTTTATGGTATTTTTTACAGTGGAGTTGCAGTTTTTGGAGCTATAGGTGCTTATATTGTTGGCTTAATATGGAATAAATTTGGTATGGAATTATCAATAATATTTTCATTGATAGGAACATCCTTCATTACCTTATTATTCTCAATTTATATCCTTAGGAATAAAAATTATGGCTGATTTAGAAGTTAAAAATATAACAGTTAGATATAAGAAAAAGGTAGGTATAAAAGATGCATCATTTACAGCAAATAATGGTGAAATTTTAGGATTTATAGGTCCTGATGGTGCTGGAAAAAGCTCTTTAATGTTTGCTATCTCAGGAGTAAAAAAGTTTGAAGGAGAGATTATATATAAAGGATATAAATATCATTCACCAAAAGAGGCAGAAAAAATAAAAAAATATATAGGTTTTATGCCTCAAGGTATAGGATTAGTTTTATATCCAGAGCTTACTGTATCAGAGCATTTAGAGTTTTTTACAGAAATAAGAAATATAAAAAAAGATAAATCTTATTATGAATATAGAGAAAGACTTTTAAAAATGGCAGGTCTTTATAAGTTTCAAGATAGAAAAGCTCAAAATTTAAGTGGAGGTATGCAACAAAAACTCTCTTTAATATGTACTTTAATACATAAACCAAAACTTTTAATCCTTGATGAACCAACAACAGGAGTTGATCCTTTAAGCCGTAGAGAACTTTGGGAAATTGTAGATGAGATAAGAAAAAAAGAAGGAATAATAGCAATTATAAGTACAGGATATATGCAAGAAGCTGAAAAAATGGATAAAGTGTTTTTATTTGAAGATGGGCAGATTATAGCAACAGGTACAGCAAATCAGTTAAAAGAATCAGTAAAAAATTATACATATATAGAAACAAAATGTTATGAGGAATGTTTTACCTTTAATAAAAAAACATACTCTTTAAAACCTTTAAATGTTCCTCATGCTGAACCTGATCTTGAAAGTGTATTTTTTGTTTATGCTTTAAAAAAATATAAAAAAATACCTGAAATAAATTTAGAGGCAAAAGAAAATAAGGATACATATTTAGAAAATACTGATATTGTTTTAAAAGGAAAAGGTTTAACAAAAAAGTTTGGTGATTTTATAGCAGATGATCATATAGACATAGTTTTAAAAAAAGGAGAAATTTTAGGACTTCTTGGAGCAAATGGAGCTGGAAAAACTACTTTAATAAAAATGCTACTTGGACTTTATCCTATTGATGAAGGAGAGCTTTGGCTACTTGGTAAAAAAATAGAAAGCTATAAAGATAGATTAAATCTTAAAAGCAAAATTGGATATGTAAGTCAGAAATTTTCCCTTTATAAAGATTTAACTGTTAGAGAAAATCTAATATATTTTGCAAATATACATCAAATACCTTCAATAAAAGCTATAAAGAGAATAAATAGATTATCAGAAGAACTTGAATTTAAACAGTATTTGGATTATCTTCCTACAGAACTTCCTCTTGGAATAAATCAAAGATTATCTATAGCTGCTGCAATACTTCATGAGCCTGTTGTTTTATTTTTAGATGAGCCTACAAGTGGCGTTGATGCTATAGCAAGGGCTCAAATGTGGCAGATTATCCATCAGTTAAAAGAAAAATGGGGAGTATCAGTTCTTATTACTACCCATTATATGAGCGAAGCAGATTTTTGTGATAGGGTTATTCTATTGAAAGAAGGGAAAAAAATAGCTGATGATAAACCTGAAAATCTCTATAAGAAATATTCAGACGCTAAATCATTTGAAGATATATTTATAAAAATACATGAAGAAAAGCAGGTAAAAATTTGAATACTGGAGTAATAAAAGCTTACTTTTTAAAAGAGATAAAAGAACTTGTAAGATCAAAGCTTATAATCTTTGTTTATCTTATGCCTACTATGGTTCTACTTTTATTTAGTTATGGTATTAGAATGCAAGTTGAACATATAAAAACAGTGATAATAGATAAAGATCAAACAAAACTATCAATAGATTTTACATCTGCTTTACAACATTCAAAATATTTTGATACAAAAATTACATATTTACCAGAAAATAAAATTTTAAATAATATGAAAAAAGGAAAAGTAGATTTAATTATAATTATTCCACCTTCTTTTGAAAAAAGAGTTTTAAAAGGTCAAAAAGCAGATATTGGTATTTTTGTTGATGCTTCTTTTCCATTTAGAGGAAGTACAATAGAAAGTTATGTCAAAGGTGTTTTATTTAAAACAGCCCAAGATTTTTTTATAAAGAAAAATATAAATCTTAAATTTGTTGATATAAATAATAGAAATCTTTTTAATCAATCCATGAGAGATGAAAATGCAGTAGTACCTGGATTAATAGGACTTATCTTACTTATAGCCCCTGCTATATTATCAGCTTTACTTATAGTAAGAGAAAAAGAAAATGGTACTATTTTCAATTTTTATTCATCTTCAGTTAAAAAATCTGAATTTTTAATTGCAAAACTTATTCCTGTTTTTTTACTTCACTCTATAAATATTTTTATTTTATTTTTATGGGCTACCTATCTTTTTAAAGTACCATTTAAAGGTAGTTTTTTTATTTACTGGCTAACTTCTGAAATATATATAGTTATAAGTCTTTCAATTGGCCTTTTAGTTTCTGTAATAGCAAAAACTCAGATAGTGGCATTAATAGCAACAATTGTTATTACTATAATCCCAGGTTTCTTATATTCTGGAATTTTAATGCCAATTTCTTCCTTAAAAGGAGAAGCATATATTGAAGCACATATTTTCCCTGTTATGTATTATAACCATATTATTTATGATACTTTTTTGATAGGACAGGGATTTAGCTCTGATAAAAATCTGTTTTATTTTTTGATACTTATTTTTTATGCAATATTACTTTTGACCTTAGGTAGTTTATTTATGAAGAAGGAATTAAGATGAAAGCATTTTTGACAATATTTTTTAAAGAGATATTAACCTTTTTCAGAAATTGGGGTCTTGTTCTTCTTGTTTTATATTCCTTTACATTAGATGTTTATATTGCAGGGGAAGGATTTGAGATAAAACCAAGAAATATATCTGTAGGTTATGTAGATTATACTCAAGGTGTTATATCAAATAAAATTTTAAGTACACTTCATAAACCAGAATTTCAAAAACCAAAAATGTTTAAATCTGAGGAAGAACTGAAAAAAGCTATTTTTAATAGAGAGATAATAGTAGGATTAATTTTTGATCCTGATTTTGAAAAAAATCTAATAAAAACAGGAAAAGCAAAAATTAATGTGATGCTTGATTCAACAGCAGCAGCTCAAGCCTATATTACTCTTTCTTATATTCAAGATAGTGTAAGTCAGTTTTCTAATCTAAAATTTCCTATTGAACTTAAAATACACAAACTATTTAATCAAAATGCAGATACAAAAAAATTTATATCTTTTTCTGAGTTTTTATCTGTTTTAAGTTTATTAAGTATTATATTATCTGCAGTTGTTTTTGTAAGAGAGAAAGAAAACGGAACTTGGGATTTAATGTTATTAATGCCTATAGATTCTAAGCTTATAATTTTAGCTAAAAGTTTGTCTCAAATTGTAATAATCTTTTCAGCAAGTTTAATATCAGTAGGTATTGTTTTATTTAAGATTTTTAATGTTCCAATGAATGGTAATTTTATATATTTTTTAATTTTGACCTTAATATTTTTATTTTCTATGACAGGAATAGGCTTATTTATTGCATCTATAGCCAAAAATCTTCTTCAGGTGGCACAGCTTTCAGTTCTTATAATGATGCCAATGATATTTTTAAGTGGAGCCTGGACTCCAATATCTTCAATGCACCCTTTTATTCAGTATTTATCTTATATATCCCCTTTAAGGTACTATATCCAAGGAAGTATAGGTATTTTCTTTAAAGGTATGCCTCTTGATGCATTAATCCCTTATTTCATAGCTTTATCTCTTTTAAGCTTTAGTCTGTATATGTTTGGTTTTAGAAAAATAGGAAAGCTATTTTAATCCCTATCTAAGGATTCATCTATCCATTTTAGATAATCATTAGAACCAGCAATTATAGGTAGAGCTATTATTTCAGGAACAGAATAAGGATGAACTTCTTTTACTCTTTTTTCTAAATTTTCAAATTTATCTTTTCTTGTTTTTATTATCAAAAGAGATTCATCATCTTTTTCAATATTTCCTTGCCAAAAATAAGTAGAGCTTATATTAGGAATAACATTTACACATGCAGCAAGCTTTTCTTTTACTAGTATATCTGCTATCTCTTGTCCTTTTTCTAAAGAAGGCGTTGTAATATAAATAACTATATAGTTCATATTTCCTCCTTTTTGCTTGTATATGAAAATTTTTTAGATATATTTATAAATTATAACAATATAAAAAAAGGATTAAATTATGTTTAGATTTTTTACATATCTTTGGATATTTGCAGTAGTAGTAATTGTAATTGCAGTAAGTATTACATTATCTTTATTTGCATTTATTATAGGTTTAATTCTATTGGCTATTACAATCCCTTATTTTCTATATATTAGATGGAAAGCAAAAAAGGAATTAGAAGAATTAGAAAAGGATTTTATAGATGTTGAGTATGAGGTAGAAGAACCAAAAAAGCTTAAAGACAAATTTTAATTTTCTAAATTTGCTAATGATTTAAATACTTCTAATACTGAAGAAAAATCACTATCTCCTAAGCCTTTAGCTTTAGCTGCTTTATAAAGTTCCTTAGATATAGATGTTAATACTGCAGGTGTATTAATTTTGTTTGTTAACTCTATTGCATAATTTAAATCTTTTAACATTAAGTTCGCAGAAAAATGAGTAGAGTAATCTTCGTTTAATAATTTTTCTTTTTTGGCTTCTAAAACAGCAGATTTACCTGCACCATTTTCTAATACTTTCATTGTAAGTTTTGGATCAATTCCTAGTTTTTTGGCAGATACAAAAGCTTCTGTTAAAGTTGTTAAAAAAGATGCCAAAACCATATTATTTATGAGTTTTAAAGATGTAGCTATTGTATAATCACCTACATAGATTATTTCTTTTCCTAATACTGAAAATATACCTGTTAAATCTTTATAGATATTTTCATCTCCACTAACTAATATAGTTAAAGTTCCTTTTTCTGCTAAAGGAACACTACCTATTACAGGAGCTTCTAAAAAATTAGCTTTTTTTTGAATAAGCATTTCTGCTATTTTTTTTACAGTTTCTGGTTTAATAGTTGTCATATCTATAAATGTTTTATTAAATATATCTAATTTTGTTATTTTAGAATAAACCTCTAAAACAGAATCTGAATCATAAAGCATAGTTATAATAATATCTCTATCATTAACAAGTTCTTCTAAGGTTTCAGTATAAGGTAAATTATTTTTTTTAGCTTTATCTAAGGTTCTATTCCAAACTTTTACATCAAGTCCTGCATTAATAAGATTTTTTACTAAAGGAAGTCCTATATGTCCAAGTCCTATCCATCCTACCCTTTTCATTTAACCACCAATTTTTATTTTTTTTCTGTTTTTACAGGTAAATTAGCTGGTATATCTGTAAATTTAGGTTTATGTTTATAATGATCAATTAAAGATAAAGTTAAAACTATAGCTAAAAATATTCCTCCAAGCCAGTATGTAAGTTTTGTTAAAAAATTAGATGCTCCTGCTCCAAGTACAGCAGCTGCAGCACCTGAGCCAAAAACTGCTCCAATTTCTGCACCTTTTGTTTTTTGCATAAGTATTAAAATTACAAGAAGTATCCCATCTATAATAAGTAATATAGATAAAATTGTATATAAAAGCTCCAAATTTATTCCTCCAAAGAGTTTATTATTATTTTATAAAATTTTTCAGGATCAAGACTTGCACTACCTACTAAAAAACCATTTATATTTTCTTGTTTTATTAAATCAGTAGCATTTTCAGGTTTAACACTTCCACCATATAATATTCTTGTTTTATCATCATTTCCTTTAGACATCTCATTTATTAAACTTCTTATAAATCTATGAACTTCTTCTGCTTGTTCAGGAGTTGCTGTTTTTCCTGTACCAATAGCCCAAACTGGTTCATAAGCTATATCAATATAAGGCATATCTTTTTCTATTCCTGCTAATCCTTTTCTTATTTGATTTTCAATAACATTTAATGTTATTCCTTGTTCTCTTTCTTCTATTGTTTCTCCGACACATAATATAGGTCTTATTCCATGCTCTATTGCTGAATACATCTTCTTATTTATAAGTTCATCTTTTTCTTTGAAAATATGTCTTCTTTCAGAATGACCAAGTATTACATAATCAATATTTAGCTCATTTAACATAATTGGAGATATTTCTCCTGTAAAAGCTCCTTTTTCTTCAAAATACATATTTTGAGCACCTAACTTAACATTAAACTCTCCTTCTTTTTTAGCTGCATCTAATCTTATAGATGCAGAAGAAAGAGCTGTAAAAGGAGGAGCTATCATTATTTCTACATTTAGAATATCTTTAACAGAAGGTAAAAATTTATCTAAATAATCAAGGGTTTCTGCACAAGTTTTATGCATTTTCCAGTTTGCCGCTATCAAATATTTCATATTAATCCCCTAAATGTCTTATTTCTTTGTTCAAAAGTTTTCCATTTTCATCAAGTTCATAAACTATTGGTGTACCTGTTGGAATTTCTACTTTTACTATTTCTTCAGGAGATAAATTTTCTATATACATAACTATACTTCTTAATGAGTTTCCATGGGCAGAAACTAAAACATTTCTTCCATCTAAAATATCTCCCATAATTGTTCTTTCTAAAAATGGTATTGTTCTTGCTGCTGTATCTTTTAAAGATTCTCCTTCTGGTGGAGGAATATCATAACTTCTTCTCCATAAATGGACTATCTCTTTACCCCATTTTTCTCTTGCTCTATCTTTATTTAAACCTTGAAGTGCTCCATAATGTCTTTCATTCAAAGCTTGATCTTTAATTACAGGAATATAAAGACCTATTGTTTCAAGGATTATTCTTAATGTTTCTTGTGCTCTTGTAAGCATTGAAGTATAAGCAACATCAAATTTTATATCTTTTAAAAGTTCTCCTGCTTTGTAAGCTTCTTCTTTACCTTTTTCGGTTAATGGTACATCTATCCATCCTGTAAATCTGTTTTGTAAATTCCAAACAGATTGACCATGCCTAACTAAAACTAATTTTGGCATTTATATACCCCTTTAATTTTTTTAGTTTATTTTTATTATATCAAGACTTGTTTATTTTTTCTTTTACTTAGAATTAAGAAAGGATTAAATCTAAAAATTTTTAACTTGTAAGTATTTTATCTCTTAGAAATTCTACTGTTAATTTAAATTTTCTATCTTTTTCCATCTGTTTTTTTACTTTTTCTATTGCATTTATTACAGTTGTATGATCCTTTTTCTTGAAAGCTTTTGATATTTCATTTAAAGATTTATCAGTTAAATATCTAGCAAGATACATAGCTATCTGTCTTGCCATTACTACTTTTTTCTTTCTTGAAGAGCCTAATATCTCATTTATATTAACTGCAAAATAATTAGCTACTTCTTTTTGTATTTTTTCTATTGAAAATTCTTCAATCTGCTTTATTTCTAAAATATCTTTTAAGACTTCTCTTGTCATATCAAGGGTTACAGGCCTTTCCATTATTTGACTATAAGCCTTTAACTTAGTTAAAGAACCTTCAAGTTCCCTTATATTTGTGTTTACTGTTTTTGCAATAAAAAGCATTACATCATAAGGAATATCCATTTTAAATTCTTGTGCTTTTTTCTTTATTATTTTCAGTTTTGTTTCAATATCAGGTGGTTTAACCTCAACTACTAATCCACTTGCAAATCTACTTAACAATCTACCTTGAATTCCTTTTAGTTTTGAAGGTGGTGTATCTGATGATAAAATCACTTGCTTTCTTATTAGATGTAAAGCGTTAAATATATAATACAACTCAATCTGAGTTCTTTCTTTTCTTACTAAAAACTGGACATCATCTATAAGTAGTAAATCTATATTTTTATACTTTCTTCTAAAGTCTAAGATAGAACCTTTTTGCATATATGCTATAAGTTCTGACATAAAAGCATCTGCAGTAGTATAAATAATATTTGCATCTGGATTTTTAGAAAGCATATAGTGGGCAGTAGCGTGTAATATATGGGTTTTCCCAAGCCCTATATCTCCATATATAAAAAGAGGATTATAAATATTTCCCGGATTTTCTGCTACTGCTATAGCTGCTTTGTAGGCTACTTTATTACAATTTCCAATAATAAGATTTGAAAAGGTAAATTTAGGATTAAGATTTATTGGTTGTGCTAATTTTTCTTTTGGAAGCTGTTTTTCTATTTTTCTTTTTTCTTTTTTTAATTGGATTTCTTCTTCAGATATTACTTCAACAATTAGATTTTTTCCTGTTAATCTATAAAGTATTTTCTTTATATCTTCTTTATAGTTTGAATCAAGCCAGTCTCTATAAACTATATCTGGGGTATATATTTTAAATTTATTATTTTCTAATTTTGTTTTATGTATTCCCTTCAAAAGCTTTAAAGAATTTTTATCTATATTTGGAGCCATTGAAGAGACAATATCACCCCAGATATCCAAGTTAAAAATCACCCCTTTTTTGTTTTTTTGGAGGAAAATAATAACTCTAAAAAATTTAAAATTAAAGTGAAAAATTTTTTTGACGAAAAATTTTTTTATGCTAAAATTTGATAATTTTTTTATTCAAAATTTTCTTTTATAAATTTTTTTAAATCTTCTCTATTATTAGTAATTACAAATACTTCTTGGATTGTAGAGCCTTTTTTTAAAAGAAGTTTTGCTCCAGACTGTGTATCATACTGATAAGTAAGTCTTATTTTGCCTGGCCTTCCTTTTGGAGTTGTTTTTATTCTACCCGGTATTATAGAATCTGCTAAACCTTCTTTTATTAATTGGTTTAGTACAGCCTCTCCATCTTCTATAATATGATGTTCTTTCTTAATACCCTTTTTTCTGTATTTCATTGTTTATAAAAAAAGGGAGAAAACTCCCTTTTAAAATGGTTTATTAGGTACAGATTCCCAATCTTTTAAAAATCTTTCAAGTCCTATATCTGTAAGTGGATGTTTTACAAGTTGAGATATTACTTTAAATGGTATAGTTGCTATATCTGCTCCAAGTAATGCAGATTCTATAACATGAATTGGGTTTCTTACTGAAGCAACTATTATTTCTGTATCAAAATTATAATTATCCCTAATATTTACAATATCAGAAATTAAATCCATTCCTGTATGGCTTATATCATCAAGTCTTCCAACAAAAGGAGATATATAAGATGCTCCTGCCTTCATAGCAAGTAATGCTTGTGCAGGAGAAAATATTAAAGTAACATTTGTTTTAATTCCTTTATACTCAAAATGTTTTACTGCTTTTAATCCATCTAATGTCATTGGTATTTTTATTACAACATTACTTCCAAATTCTGCTAAATATTCTCCTTCTTTTATCATTCCTTCATAATCTGTGCTTGCAACTTCAAGACTTACAGGTTTATCTGGTACTTCTTCTAATATCTCTTTAACAACATCCATAAAAGGTTTTCCTGTTTTAGATATTAAAGTTGGATTTGTCGTAACACCATCTAATATTTTTAAAGAGTTTGCCTCTTTAATCTCATCAATATTTGCAGTGTCTATAAAAAATTTCATCTATTTTTCACCTCCATATAATTTCTTTATTTTATTATACTCATTTTCAAATCTTGTTTTTATCCATCTTCTATCAAACCATTCTATAGGATGAACTTCAAGACCTTGAACTAAAACACCAAAATGTAAATGATCTCCTACTGCTAATCCTGTTGTGTCTGTTATTCCTATCTCTTGTCCTTTTACAACAGTATCTCCTACTTTTACTTTACTTTCTGCAAGATGAGAATATAAAGTAAATATACCCATTCCATGCTCTATTATTATTGAGTTTCCATAAATTCCTAAGAATCCTACAAATCTAACTATTCCATCATTTGCCGCTTGAACAGGAGCATTTTTTATAGATGCTAAATCCATACCTTTATGGTAAGCATCTGCTCCTTTTATTATTTTTCCTTTATATCTATATTTTCTATAATCAGCAAAACCACCTAATCTTTTAGAATTTTTCAGTTGTAAAAATCTTCCATGGAACATTGGCTTTATTATTTTTACATCAGATGTAATTTGGTGGATTTTGTCTTCATTTCTTTTCCTAACTTCTACATTAACATATTTAAATAGCTCTATAGGATCTTGAATATCTTTATCTGAAAGGGGTCTTACTTTTGTTTCTATAAATGTATCTGTTATATTAACTATTGATCTTTTATATCTAACTTTTTTGAAAAAATACATTAAAGAGTTTTGAGAACTATTCCCTGCTTTATCAATAGCATAAACTATAATAGGTTTCTTTGTATTCCAGTAATAAGGATATGGAAATGCACAACCATATATATTTGGATTTTTAAAAATTCCATTAAAACATTTAAAGTCTAAATCTCCTACTTTAACGCCAGTTTTTTCTATGTCTTTTGATGTTCTATAAAATACAAATCCTGTACCACCATTTATTATAGTTGCAGGAGAAGACAGAATACTTAAAGTTGGTGGAGTTAAATCAACCTTTACAGGTATTTCTAATGTAGTTTTATTTTTTAGCAAGGAACCATCTTGAGCAATTATTAATATTTTTGCTTTACCTTCTCTTAGTCTTAGCTGTCTTGCTTTTATATCTAAGGAATAATCTTTTTCCTTTATTCCCTCTGGTACATTTTTATCTTCAAATATTTTTATATTTTTTTCATTTTGAATTACAAAAACTTCTACTGATTTTATACCTGGATTATTATCCTCTACTTTAAACTCTATATGTTTATTTGCACCTACAAACTGAGGTTTTTCTTTAAAAATAACCTTAGGTTTTGTAAAATCTATAATTCCTACAAAATATGCATAACCAATAGCTATTAAAATTATTATCAATAATATTAATAAAGATTTCTTTTTCATATTTCCTCCACAGGTCTTATATTTATTCCTTTTTCTAAAAGATAATCTTTTACTTCTTTTATTGTAAGTTCTTTAAAATGAAATAATGATGCTGCTAATGCAGCATCTGCTTTTCCTTCTTGAAAAACTTCATAAAAATGCTCTTTTTTACCAGCACCACCAGAAGCAATTACAGGAATAGATACTGTTTCGCTTATTTTTTTTGTTAACTCTACATCATATCCTGATTTTGTACCGTCTTTATCCATTGAAGTTAAAAGTATTTCTCCTGCTCCTAAATCTTCAACTGCTTTAGCCCATTCTATAGCATCTTTCCCTGTTTTTGTTCTTCCACCATTAATATAGACTTCCCATTTATTTTCTTCTACTTTTTTTGCATCTATTGCTACTACTATTGTTGAAGATCCAAATCTTTTTGCTGCTTCTTCTACTAAAATAGGTTCTTTTACTGCAGCAGTATTTATTGAAACTTTATCTGCTCCACTTTCAAGAAGTTTCCTTATATCCTCTAAACTTCTAACTCCACCTCCAACTGTAAGAGGCATAAAAACAGTTTCTGCAGTTTCTTTTACAACATCTAATATTATGTCTCTATCTTCTGCTGAGGCAGTAATATCTAAAAAAACGAGCTCATCTGCTCCAGCCTCATCATAAGCTTTTGCTATTTCTACAGGATCTCCTGCATCTATAAGATTTACAAAATTTACCCCTTTTACAACTCTTCCTTTATTTACATCAAGACATGGGATTATTCTTTTAGCAATCATTTAATTCCTCTATAGGTAAATTTTCTATCTCTTTTATATTAAAATTTTTTAAATACTCTCTAAAAGATATTTCTACAGGAATTCCTTCTCTTTCTAAAATAAATTTGAGTTTATTAAATATTTTTTCTCCTTGTTTATCTAAGTCTAAAAGAAGTATGCAAAGCTTACAGTATTCAAGGTCTTCTACCACATCATAAAATCTTTTTCCTTTTAATGAGTATAGATTTTTTACTCCTAAGTTAGAGAGGGTTTTTATATCATTTTTTCCTTCTACAATTACATAAACTTCTGGATATCTTGAATATTCTACAAGTTTGTTTTTCCATTCTTTTAAAGAGTTAAATATCATTTTCCTAATAATTTTTTGAATAGATTAATAATCTTTTCAATAATCCTTTTTAAAGAGGATCTATCTGCTTCAGTAGTATGAAGTCTTTCTTTTACATACTCTTCACCTTTTTCCTTTTTCAATATTTCAACTATTTCTGTCAGAACTTCAAGAGGATTGAATGGCTTTAACATTATAGAAGAAACACCCATTTTTTTAAAATATTCTTCTTCTTCCTCTGTAATTTTAGTAGTTAATAATATAATTGGAATATCTACATTTTTTTCTTTTACTATGTTTAAAATTATTGCAATAGGCTTATTTTGAGTATATTTTTCTGTTATAATTCCATCGATATCAACTGTTTCAGACTTATCTAAAAAATCTTCAGCTTTCATTATATCGTCAAAATATATTATTTCTGACTGACTGAGTTTTGCTACCTCATTAAGAACCTCATATGTTTCTGGATTTTCATCAATTAATAAAATCCTCATAGCTTTTACCTACACAAATTTGATCTCTGGTATATCTGGAATTAAATTTAAATTTTTTGCTTCATTTAAAAATAATTCTATAGCTTTTTTCCCTCTTTGGCCATAATCAACTGTTAAATCATTAACATACATTCCAATGAATTTATCTGCTTTTTCTTTTGTCATATCTCTTGCAAATTTTAAAGCATAATCAACTGCTTCTTCTCTATGTTCTAAAGAATATTTTATACTTTCTTTCAATATCTCAGATATTTCTTTCATTACTTTTTCGCCTAAATCTTTTCTTATAACATTTCCACCAAGAGGAAGAGGTAGTCCTTCTGTTTTCTCATACCACCATTTTCCAAGGTCAACTATACATTCTAAACCTTCATCTTTGTAAGTAAGCTGTCCTTCATGGATTATTAATCCTGCATCTACTTTTCCTTCTTTAACAGCAGGAATAATTTGATCAAAAGGTATCACTTCATAATTGAAATCTTTAGATTCTAAAAATAATTGAAGTGCCAAGAATGCAGATGTTAATGTACCAGGTACTGCAATTTTTTTATTTTTTAGCTGATTTATATCAAATTTTTCTTTTGCGACTACCATAGGTCCATAATTATCACCCATAGATGCTCCACTTGATAAAAGAGCATATTTATCAGCAACATAAGGAAATGCATGGATAGAAATAGCTGATACTTCATATGTACCTTTTAAAGCTTCTTTATTTAAAGTTTCTATATCAGATAAAACATCTATAAATTCATAACCTTTTGTATCTATTTTTTTATGGTTTATTGCATAAAACATAAAAGCATCATCTGAATCTGGGCTATGGGCTACATGTATTCTCATAAAAAACCTCTATAAATTTAAAATTTAACTAATATTTTAACAAAATTTACATAAAAAGGGGGAATAACCCCTTAAATTTATTTTGCTTTTTTTAATAAAAACTGAGTGATTGTTCTAACAGGAAATCCTGTTCCACCTTTTGGATGATAGTACCATCCTGATGTTGTATGGGCAGGTCCAGCTATATCTATATGAGCCCAAGGAATATTTTCTGGCACAAATTTTTCAAGGAATAAACCAGCTGTAATAGCTCCTCCGTATCTTGATTTTCCAATATTATAAACATCTGCATTTGGAGCTTTTATACTTTCTCTAAGCATATCATTAAATGGAAGTTGCCACATCCATTCTCCTGTTTTTTCTGACACTTTTAAAATATTATTAATTAATTTTTGATCATTTCCCATTATCCCTGCAGTATATTCTCCAAGTGCTACCACACAAGCTCCAGTTAAAGTTGCCATATCTATTAATATATCTGGTTCTTGCTCTGATGCATAACAAAGGGCATCTGCTAAGGTTAATCTTCCTTCAGCATCTGTGTTTCCTACTTCTATAGTAACTCCATTTTTTGCAGTTAATATATCATCAGGTCTATATGCTTTACCATCTGGCATATTTTCTGCTGCTGCTATAACACCATGAACTTCTATACCTTCAGGTTTCAGCTGCCCTAAAGCTTTAAATATTCCAAGAACGGCGCAAGCTCCTGATTTATCAGATTTCATCCATCTCATATAATCACCTGGCTTTATATTAAGGCCACCACTATCAAATGTTAAACCTTTTCCAACAAGGGCTATTTTTTCTTTTGGATTTTTTCCTTTATATACTAAATGTATAAATCTTGGAGGATTTGCACTGCCTTTTGCTACTGCAAGATAAGCATTCATTCCCATTTTTTCACATTCTTCTTCATCATAAACCTTTACTTCAATTCCATACTCTTTCCCAAGTTCTAAAGCTATCTCTGCAAGTTTCTCAGGATTTATAACATTTGGAGGTGTATTTACTAAATCTCTTGTAAAGTTTTGAGATTCAGCTAATATTTTTCCCAGCTCTACTTTTTCTTCTGCTTTTTCTTTGTGTTTTTTACTTACTCTTATATTTAAACTCTTTATCTCAAAATCATCTTTTTTAGATTTATATTTATCAAAAGAATAACTTCCAAGTATAATTCCTTCTACAATCGCTTGAGCTAAATCTTCTTCATTTTCATTTACATCAAGTTTCTTTAAATCAAATAATATTTTAGTTGCATTTATTCCTTTAGCTACTTTTACAGCATTTGCACCTACTCTTCTAAAAATATCAAGATCTGCTTTTTTCTTGCTACCTGCACCTATTAAAACTATATATTTTGCTTTTAATTTTCCAAAAGTAGGAACTACTAAGCTTTTTCCTAAATCACCATTAAATTTTTGATCTTTTTTTAATTTTGAAATTGCATTATTTAGTTCTAAATCTAATTGTTCAACTTCTTCAGAGAAATTTTTCTTATCAGAAAATACAGGAATAAAAAGAGCATCCACTCTTTGAGTATTTATTTTTCCACTAAAAACTTTTATATCCATTGATTTTTACCTCTTTTTATATATTTAATATTAGTTATTATAAACGAAAGGTTTTAAAAATGAAATTTATTATTGATAAAAATAATCCAGATATTTATTTCCCAGACCCTTATTTCGCACCTGATGATTTTCCTTTGGCTTATGGTGGAGATTTATCTGTAGAAAGATTAATTTTTGCTTATAAAAATGGCATTTTCCCTTGGTATAGTGAAGATGAGCCTATTTTATGGTGGAGTCCTAATCCAAGAATGGTGTTATTTCCTGAAAATCTAAAAATCCAAAGAAGCTTAAAAAAAGTATTAAAAAAGAATAAATTTGAGATTAGATTTGATGAAAATTTTGAAGATGTTATTAAAATGTGTGCTACTGTAAAAAGGAAAGGACAAGATGGAACTTGGATAACTACGGAGATGATAGAAGCATATATAAACCTTCATAAAATAGGTATTGCTCACAGTGTAGAAGCGTACATAGATAATAAGCTTGTAGGTGGACTTTATGGTGTTTCAATTGGTAGAGCATTTTTTGGAGAATCTATGTTTCATATAGTTTCAGATGCCTCAAAAGTTGCTTTTGTCTATTTAGTAAAAAAACTACAAGAATGGAAATTTGATATTATAGATTGTCAGCAAGCAACAGTTCACATGGCTAGATTTGGGGCTATAGAAATTCCTAGAAATCAGTTTTTAGATATATTGAAAATTTCTACAACAAAACCAACATTATTAGGTAAATGGGATAAAGACTTCCAAGAAATAATAATTTAATTAATGATAAATATCATTTAGAGATACATATATTAGAAATAAAATAAAAACCAAAATTAAATACTTAAGGAGGTATGAAAATGCCAAAAATAAACAACTATGTTGATATTTCAACAATTGACAAAGAAGCTAAAAGAGACTATATTGACAGACATTCTCCATTTGTTCATGTTGAAGGAGAAGCAGTAAAAGGACAAAAATTAAAAGTTAAAGTAAAAGTTGGTGAAGAATATTGTCATCCTGATGATTTTGATCATTACATTGCTTGGGTTCAACTTTGGGATGGTGATACTTTCTTAGGACAAGCTACATTTGTTCCAGGAACACAAGGAAACCAATGCTCTCAAGCTGAAGTTGATTTTTATATTGTTCCTACTAAGAAAAAAATGAAACTCCAAGCTATGAGCTACTGCACAAAACATGGTCTCTGGCAAGGTCCAGAAGTTGAAGTAGAAGTTAAAGAAGCTGAAGAACCAGTAGGTGCTTAATATATTTTAAAAGCCCCTTTTTAAAAGGGGCTTTAATTTTATTCAAGTCTTTCCTTTCTCATTTAAATCATCATAATTATAAAATCATTAATTTTAGTCTTTTTGTAATTTCCTAAAAAAGATATAATTTATTCATTATGAAAAAATTTTTCACAATATCTATATTCCCACAACTTATTGAAGGATTAAAAGAGACAGGTATTATAAAACAGGCTATAAAAAAAGGATTAATATCTATTGAAAATATAAATCCACGAGATTTTACTACTGATAAACATAAAACTGTAGATGATGTAGTATATGGCGGCGGCCCTGGTATGCTTTTGAAACCAGAACCTATTTTTAAAGCTTATGAAAGTATATTAGAAAAAGGATATAAACCTTATGTTTTAATTACAGAGCCTTGGGGAAGAAGATTTAATCAAGAGTTTGCAAAAGAGCTTTCTAAAAAGGATGAAATATTAATTATTTGTGGAAGATATGAAGGAGTTGATGAAAGGGTAAAAACAATTGTTGATGAAGAGGTTTCCATAGGAGATTTTATTTTATCAGGTGGTGAGCCTGCTGCTGTTGTAATTATAGATGCAGTATCAAGGTTAGTTCCCGGTGTTGTAGGTGATGAAGATAGTTTAAAAGTGGATTCTTTTTCTGACAATCTTTTAGGGTATCCTAATTATACAAGGCCTGCAGAATATAAAAATATGAAAGTACCTGAAATTTTATTATCTGGGCATCATGAATTAATAAAAAAATGGAGAAGATGGAAACAGCTTGAAAAAACATATAAAAAAAGGCCTGATTTATTAGAAAAAACAAACCTTTCAAAAGAAGATTTAAAAATGCTGGAATTTATAAAAAAAGGAAAAACATTTGAAGATATTTATAAAAAGGGGACATAAGCCCCTTTTTTTTTATTTAAACTCCTGGTGCTATAAGTCCATAGTTCCCAGCTTTTTTTCTATATATTACATTAATTTCACCTGTTTCTGCATTTCTAAAAGGTAAGAAAAATGCTCCCATTTCTTCAAGTAATAGTCTTGCATCATCAACTGTCATAGGTTTTTCCATAGGTAAAGGCTCTAAAGTAATTAATGGTTTTTTTATGCTTTCTTCTTCAACTGCAGTTCTTCTTTCTTGTTCTTTTAGTTTGGCAAGTCTTCTTCTTTCTTCTACTCTTCTTGCTTTTAATCTTACAAGCTGTCTTTCTACTTCATCTATTACAAAATCTATAGCTGCATATAAATCATTGCTTTCCTCCCATGCATGAATTACTCCACCGCCTGGAGTATTAAAATAAATATCTATATCTACTCTATTTCTATGTCTATGTTTTTCAAAATCATAGGTTATTTTTACAATAACAGAATCTTCAGATATATCAATATCCTTCAAATATGGCTTTAATTTTTCCAGTTTATGCTCTGCATAATCTTTAATAAAATCTGTAACTTGGATGTTTTTTCCTACATGTTCAATCTTCATTTTTTCTTCCTCCTTGCAGTTGAATTTGGTATTTTTAATTCTTCTCTATATTTTGCTATTGTCCTTCTTGCTACTCTAATTCCATATTCTTTTCTAAGTACCTTAGATATTCCTTCGTCACTTAAAGGTTTTTTCTTATCTTCTTTTTCAATAATCTCTTTTATAAGATATTTTACTTTTTCTGAAGATATATCTTGACTGAGCTTGCTTACTTTTGAAGCAAGGAAAGATTTTAAAGGAATAACCCCAAGAGGCGTATATGCATATTTATTTGAAATAATTCTACTAATAGTTGATTCATGTAATTCAACTTTTTCAGAAATATCTTTTAACGTTAATGGTTTTAAATATGCTTTACCTTTTTTTAGAAATTCAGTTTGGGCTTCTACTAAAGCTTTTGTTATCTTTTCTAAATTTTCTCTTCTTTGTTGAATCCCTTTAATTATTCCTATTGCTTTTTCCAATTTTTCTTCTAAAAACTTTTTAGTTTCTGGTGATAAATCTTTTTTATTAATTAATTTTTTATACTGAGTAGTTAATTTTAAATTAGGAATACCTGTTTCATTTATTTTTATATCAAATCCATCTTCTTTTTCAACAATAAATATATCAGGTTCTATATATTGAACATTATCCAAAGATAAATCAAAAGTTGGATATGGTGTAAGTTGCTTTATATTACAGATTTTGTCCTTTAATTCCTCTTCATGAATAGAAGAATATTTTTCTTTTAAATATTCAATATCATTTAGATAAAAAGCATCTTCTTTAATAATTTTTTCTACAACTTCATCTTTTCCATATCTTTCTTCATATTGAGTAATTAAATATTCCTCTATGCTTTTAGCACCAATACCAGTTGGTTCTAATTTTAAAACCCTTTTTCTAACTTCTTCTACTTTTTCTTTTGAAACTTTAAGCTTATTTGCAATATCTTCTATATCTACATCTAATAAACCTTTTTCATCTAAATTTCCAATAATTTCTCTTGCAATATCTTTTTCTTTGCCTTCAAATTCTAAATCTATCTGAAAATCAAGGATATCAAAAAGTGTTGGTGTATAAGCTATTCTATTAGATAATGAAATCTCTTCATCTTCATTATAATAAGAAGATAAATCTTTTAAAGGCATATAATCAGATTCTAAATTTGCTATCTCTTCTAAAAATGGATTTTCCTCAAGCTCATGTCTTATTTCTTCTTTAAGTTCTAATTTATTTAAAGTTAAAATTTTTATCTGTTGTTTTAAACTTAAAGTAATTACAAGCTTATTTGAAAGTTTTAAATTTAAAGTTTGTTTCATTAATTTATTCTTTCTTTTATTTCTTTAATTTTTTTATTTGGATCTTTTGCTTTTATTATAGGCCTTCCTACAACAATAATATCGGCTCCAAGATTTATAGCTTCTTCTGGTGTTAATACTCTTTTTTGATCATCTCCTTCTATTTTTTCAGTTCTTATTCCCGGTACTACTGCTATAAATTCTTTCTTTATGTCTTCTTTTATCTGTTTTACCTCTTCTGCAGAGCAAACAATGCCATCTATACCTATATTTACTGCATTTTTTGAAAGTTTTAAAGCTAATTCTTTAATAGAATATTTACTACCTATATAATCTAAATATTTTTCATCATGACTTGTTAATATTGTAACGCCAAGTAATTTTAAATCTGAATCCTTCTTAGCTTCAACTGCTTTTTCTAACATTTTAATACCACCTAAGGTATGAATTGTCAAATAGTCTGCTCCTGTATAAAGAGCCGCTTTTACCCCATTATAGACTGTATTTGGTATATCATGAAGTTTTAAATCTAAAAACAGGTCAAAACCTCTGTTTTTTACAAAATCTGTAATATCTGTACCATACTTTATGAATAAAGAGTATCCAATTTTAATAATTATATCTTTATCTTCAATATTATATAAAAATTTTTCTGCTTCTTCTATAGTTGTAAAGTCTAAAGCTACTGCTAACCTTTTTTTCTTTTTCATATTTTTAAGTTTAAGCTCCTTTTAAAAATTTGCCAATATATTTTAACAGGAAAAGAAAAATCTAACTTAAATCATTTTTTTTTAGTAATATTTAGATTTACAATTTTAAAAAAATTTTCAAGGAGGAAACTAAATGGCAGATCAAACTTTTAGACATGTTTTTGTATGTATGCAAAATAAACCACCAGGAATGCCATCTTGTGGAGCTCAAGGCTCTGACAAAATATTTACTAAGTTTCAAGAAGTTTTAATGACTAAACCAGAATTAATGAGTAAAATGGCAGTAACTCCAACAGGATGCTTAGGGCCTTGTATGTTTGGTCCAAATGTAGTTGTTTATCCTGATGCAGTTTGGTATGGAAGGGTTACTCCAGATGATGTAGAAGAAATTATTGAAAAACATATCTTAGGTGGGGAGCCTGTAGAAAGACTTATAACATCTAAAGGAAAACCTCCAGGAATGTTTTAAAAAAAATGAGGGCTTTTAGCCCTCATCATATATTTAAGATATTTCTCCTGTTAAATACATATCTATTATTTTGCATAATGTATGTTCTAAGGTCAGATGAACTTCTTGAATCCTTGCAGTATTATTATGAGGAACAATAAAGGCTTTATCTACTATATTTTTTAGTTTACCACCATCTTTTCCTAAAAATCCTACTGTAAATAGATTTAATTCTTTTGCTTTTTCTACTGCTTTTATTACATTTTTTGAATTTCCACTTGTTGATATTCCAATAAGAATATCTCCTTTTTCTCCAAGAGCTTCTACTTGTCTTGAAAATATTTCTTCAAATCCATAGTCATTTCCTATAGCTGTTAAAGCTGAGGTATCTGTTGTTAAAGCTATAGCAGGATAACCTTTTCTTTCTTTTTCAAATCTTCCAACTATCTCTGCGGCAAAATGCTGACTATCTGCAGCACTTCCACCATTTCCACATATTAAAATCTTATATCCCATTTTAAGCCTTTTAGCCATTAAAATACCAAGATTTACTATATCTTCAGAGTATTGATAGGCAAACTCTTCTTTAAGTTTTGCACTTTCTAAAAATATTTTCTCAACAAATTCTTCCATCTTTTACCTTTTATTTTAGTTTTTTCAAGCTTTCAATTATTTTACTAACTTTTTCTTGTTTTTCTTTTAGTTCATTATAAAGCTGTCTTTCCTTTTCTACTACATGCTCAGGTGCTTTTTTTACAAAGTTTTCATTTGAAAGCTTTTTCTCAGATATAGATATAGATTTTTCAATATCTTTTAATACTTTTTTCTGTCTTTCTAACTCTTTTTCTATATCAATAGCGCCGGCTATATCAAGATAACTTTCTGCTATTTTTGAAATAGATACTGCCATATTTTCTGGTTTTTCAAGTTCTGTTGATATTTTTAGATTTTCTGCTTTTATAAGTCCTTTTAATGAGTTTACTAAATTATTTAAAACCCTTTCTATTTCTTTATTTGTAGGTTTTATAAATACATCTACTTTTCTTGAAGGCTGGATACCAAAATCTGCCCTTGTTGCTCTAATTCCAATAATCATCTCTTTAATATCTTCTACTAACTGTTCTTCTTTTTCAAAAACTTTATTTTCATCATATTCAGGGAAATTAGCTATAGGTAAATACTCTTTATCTTTTGTAGGTATTTTTTGCCATATTTCTTCAGTAATAAATGGCATAACTGGATGTAAAAGTCTCATAGACTGGTCTAAAACATAGATTAATACAGATATTGCTGTCTGTTTATCTTTATCTGAGCCTTTGTATATTCTTTCTTTTGTAAACTCAAGATACCAATCACAGTAATCATGCCAGAAAAAGTCATAAATACTATTTGCATAATCATTATATCTATAACTTGTTAATGCATCTTCTAATTTTTTTATAGTTTTTTGAAGTTTAGATATTATCCATTTATCTTCTTCTGATAAATTGAGAGATAAAATATCTGAAACTACAGTTGCTTTATCTATATTTTGAAGGACATATTTGGATGCATTCCAGATTTTATTTGCAAAATGTTTATATCCTTCTATTCTTTTTTCTGAAAGTTTTATATCTCTTCCTTGAGCTGCTAAAGCAGCTAAAGTAAATCTTAAAGAGTCTGCTCCATATTTTTTAACCATATCTAAAGGATCTATTACATTTCCTTTTGTTTTAGACATTTTCTCGCCTTTTTCATCTCTAACAAGAGCATGAATATACACATCTGAAAATGGTTTTTCTTTCATAAAATGCATTCCCATCATTATCATTCTTGCAACCCAGAAGAAGATAATATCAAATCCAGTTACAAGTAATGAAGTTGGATAATATTTATTAAGCTCTTTTGTATTTTCAGGCCAACCAAGAGTTCCAAATGGCCAAAGTCCTGATGAAAACCAAGTATCAAGTACATCTTCTTCTTGTTTTAAGTTTCTACTTCCACATTTTTCACATTTTAAATCTATAAAGTAATAAACATCTTTTATACTTTCTTCAATAATTCCAAAACTGCCATCTATTTCTGAAAAGAAAATTCTTCCATTTTTGCAGTTACCATATGCATGATCTATAAGCCATTTTTCTAATTTTTCTTTATCTTTTAAGATTTCCTCTTTTTTTATTCTATTTAAGAACATATTTAGAATATCTTTTATCTCTTTTTCATGTTCTTTGTAAGCTTTTAAAATATCTTCAGCTGTAAAATTATCTTTTATATATCCATTAATATACATATAGAAAATTGCATGTGGTACAAAACCTATAAAATCTTCATTATTTTCTTTATTTAATGAAGGAACCTTTTTATAATTTTTATCTAAAAACTGGTGTAGATTTTCTTTTTTTAATTGAGGTATATCTTTTTTGAAAACAATCTTTTCATAAAACTCAAGATTTGTTTTATCTGAATGAGTAAAGTTTTGGCTGTTTAAATAGCTTTCTAACTCTTTTAATGTAAAAAACTGAGATATTCTTGTATCTGCATAGATATTAAATATTACTTTATCTGCAATATTTTCAAAAATTTCATCATTAAATACATTTACATTATTACAATCTTGACAATACCATACAGGGATTCTATGTCCCCACCATATCTGTCTAGATATACACCACTCTCTAATCTCATACATCCAGTTTAAATAGGTTTTTTCCCATTGTTTTGGAATAAATCTTATATCTTCATTCTCTACAACTTTTATAGCATTTTTTGCAAGCTTTTTGGTATTAACAAACCATTGTATGGAAAGATATGGCTCTACGACTGCTCCTGATCTTTGAGAATGTCCGACACTATGGACTATGTCTTCTATTTTTTCTAAAAGTCCTATTTCTTTAAGTTTTTCTACTATTTTTTTTCTTGCTTCAAATCTATTTAGCCCTTTAAACTCTCCTGCATTTTCATTCATGGTAGCAGATTCATCCATAACTATTACCATAGGTAAATTATGTCTTTTACCTACTTCAAAATCATTTGGATCGTGAGCTGGTGTTATTTTTACTGCTCCTGTTCCATATTCTGGATCAACATATTCATCTGCTATTATTGGAATAAGATTTGAAACTTCTTTATCATCCCATGTTTTTCTTATCTCTTTTGCTAATGGAAGTTTTACTTTTTTGCCTACTAAATGTTTATATCTTTCATCTTCAGGATGTACTGCTACTGCAGTATCTCCAAGCATAGTTTCTGGTCTTGTTGTAGCTACAGTAATATATTCACCTGTTTCATTTCCATTTTCATCAACTACTGGATATTTTATATACCAAAGATTTCCTTTTTCTTCTTTATACTCAACTTCAAGATCAGAAATAGCTGTCCTATCTTTTGGGTCCCAGTTAACTATGTAAGGTGCTTTAAATATATATCCTTCTTTATAAAGTCTATAAAATGCTTCCCTTACTGCTCTTGCAAAACCTTCATCTAAAGTAAATCTTTGTTTTGACCAATCACAAGATGCTCCAATTTTTTCAACCTGTTTTTTTATAGTATCTCTTGCTTTTGGTACCCATTCCCATACTTTTTGTATAAATTTTTCTCTTCCTAAATCAAATCTTTTTATTCCTTTTTCTTCAAGCTGTCTTGTAACTACCCATTGAGTAGCAATTCCTGCATGATCAAATCCTGGTAGCCATAAAGTGTTATAACCTTTCATTCTTTTATATCTAACAGAAATATCTTGAAGAGTTATATTTAAAGCATGGCCAATATGAAGACTTCCAGTAACATTTGGCGGTGGCATTACAACAGAAAAAGATTCTGCTTCATTTTCAGGAGTAGCGTAAAATATGTTATCCTTTAGCCAATTTCTATACCATTTTTCTTCTATCTGTGCAGGATTATATTCATTAAGTGGCAATATAGAAATCCTCCTTAAAAAGTTACTAAATTGTGCAATTTAGTATTATATCATCTTAAATATAGACTAAAACATAACACCTACACTTGAGAAGAATCCTTCTGCAGTATTTTTAGATTTTATATCTCCATCTTTAAGTTTATATTTTATTACTCTATATCCTGCTTCTACAAAGAAATGTTTATAATTTACCCTTGCAGAATCTATAAAATCATGTAAATACTCTCCATTCCATACATAAGACTGTAGTTCTAAAATAATTTCAGCAGTTAAATCTTGATTTACAGGTAAAACTTCTGTTTCTGCTTCAATATCAAACATAGGTTTTAAACTTGAATAATCTTTTTTATATTCAGAGCCATTTTCAGCTTTAAATTCCATACTTGCATTTAAATATCTTAAACTTGCACCAACTCTTATATCCAATCTATCTTCTGTTTTTTCTTTTAGTTCCTCAATATCATATAAAAGCCCAAAATCATAATTATTAAAATCATATTTGCTTTCATATTTTTCACTAGGAGCTACGTTAAACTCTTTTATAGATATATTAGATGTTGCCTCTTTATCTTTTGCTTCAAATTTAATAGGTGTATATGCCAAAACAAGATTTAAGTTTTTGTCTAAAAGTCCTTCATATATAAATTTAGCTCCTATATCTTTTGCTTTATCATATCCAATAGTATCCATACCATAATTTTTCCCTTCTACATTTATATTTCCATCAGGAAAAGCCACCCAGTAGTCAACAGAAAACTCTACTCCAAGTTCCTTAGATTCTTCATTATTCTCTGAAACTTCTGAAGCAAAAACAGGTAAGCCAACTGCCAAGATAGGTATTAAAATTTTTTTCATTCTCAAACCTCCTAAAACTTTTTTAAATAAAAAATTTTATCGAAAATATAAAAGTATAGGTTATAATTTTATCTAAAAAGGATGTATAAAATGGAAAATAAAGATTTATATGCAACATTAACTTTATATGGCGATCCTACAGAAAAATTAGTAGATGAGGTAAGACTTGCAATACATGATGCAGAAGGAAATCTTGTTTTTGCAACTTACTGGGAAACAGATGTAATGGATAAAGAGGAAATAAAAAAAGCTATAAATGCTATCTGTGCAAATTATAATGTTAAAGATTTATTTTCTTCTGAAGAGGTTTTTGAACCTGAATATGAGATTATAGATGGGCAAAAAATGAGAATTTTTAGAGCAAATAAAGTTAACTCTTAATTGCCTCAATAAATAATAGCTTAAATTTAGTATTTATAGGATAGCTTGTATTAAATAGTTTTTTTATATTTTTTAGCTTTTCTCCTATGGTTTTGTCTTTTTGATTGAGAGAAGTTCCTGTAAGTTTAAAATAAAGAGATAAATCTTTACCGTTTTCAAAGGATAATTTTTTTTGCTTGATAGTTATATTTTCAATTCTAAAATAAGGCTTTAAACTTTCTACAACACAATCTTTTGAATAAAACTTAAATGTTTCTTTATCTAAAATATTATGTATTTCTGAAAGAGAGTCTTTAATTGGAATATTAAATACAAATTTTCCTTCTTCTTTTAAAACTCTATAAATTTCTTTAAAAGATTTTTTAATATCTGTCCAATGAAGAGCAAAACTTGAAACTGCAAAATCAATGCTATTTTTTTTAAAAGGTAAACTCTGAATATCTGCTGTAATTCCTATAAATCCTTTTTTATTGTAAATATCAATCATATTTTTGGAAATATCTACTCCAATTATTTTATTAAAATCATTTTTGACTACTTGTGTTAAAAATCCAGTTCCACATCCTAAATCTAAACCTTTACCTACGAAAAAATATTTTTTAAATTCTAAAGAAACTTCTTTTTGAATGTTTGCATATTTTTCATAAAATTGGCTATATTTTGAGAAGTTTTTTTCTATTAATTTCAATTTATTTCCATTTTGTTAACTTAATATTAAGAATAAGTTAACATATTCAGATAAAAAAATTCAATTATGTTATTCTTTCAACTCTAACTATTTTATTTCCCTCTTTTATAATTCTAACTCTATCTCCTTTTTGAATATTTACACCTTTTACAATTACAACTATTTTTCTACTATTATCTAATTTAATAAAAAGTTCTTCTGCATTTGCTTTGTCAAGTTGATTTCCTGCATAAGCTCCAACCAAACCACCTAATAAAGTAGATAAAGATGTTGCTTTCCCTTCCCCTATAAAACTTCCAAGAACAGCACCGATAGCTGCCCCTATAAATGTTCCACTTCCATCATCTTTTATAATTACAGGTTTTATATCCTCAACAACTCCTTCTTCATATGTTAATACTGTATTTGTATCATATACTGAAACTTCATTTGAGTTATACATTCTTGTACAGCTGAAAGATAAAATACCTATGGCTATAATCTGTAAAAAAATTATTATTTTTTTCATATTTTTTACCTATTTTAGCTTGATTTTACATATAAATAAGCCATAACAATAAATAATATAATAGGAATTACAATTAAAGTGTATTTAATTCCTGCTTCATACCATTGATAAATTTTATTTAGCATTTTAATCTCTTATGGATAAAGTTGTTCTCCTGTTTCTGCATCATATATTATAATTGCATCTACTGGGCAAGCTTCAGCTGCTCTAAAAATTTCTTCCTCTTTGTCAATAGGAACTTCTACTTCTACAACCTGTTTTTTCTTTTCTTCTAACTGTTTAAAAAGTTCTTCTTTGTCTTTGCCAGGCTCTAAAAATACTGCTTTATGTCTTTTGTCAAGTTCTATTAAATCTGTTTCTTCAGCACAAGGTCCAATTCCTTCACATGTAATTCTATCTATTACTATTTTTAGTTTTCCCATTTTACATTACCTCTTTTTTATATTTTTTATTAAAATTAAATAAAACAAATTTTAAGGTTTATCTATGACTAAAATTATAATGAAAAATACAAGTTTGTCTATAGTCGCAGGAATTTTATTGTCTATCTCTTTACCTAACTTTTATATTCCTTTTGCTTTTATTATAGGCTTTTTTATATTATTTCAGTTAACTGCTGAAAATAGTTATAAATATACTCTTTTTTATTCTTTTATAACTGGTTTTTCTTTTGCTTTATTTTCTTATTACTGGATAATAAAAGCCATTAATTATTATGGTGGTGTAAATATTTTTGTTTCTATTTTATTGTTAATTTTATTTTCTTTTTTTTATTCTATTTTATATTTTGTTTCATTTTCTTTAATTTTAAAAGGATTTATTAACAGATTTGGATTAATTGCTATATTTTTAGCTCCTTTTTTATGGGTTTTAATAGAAATATCAAGAGAGTATTTTCCATATTCTGGGTTTCCATGGAATTTAGCAGGTTATATGATTTCTTATATGCATCCTATAGAAAATTTAGCATCTTATATTGGAATTTATGGACTTTCTTTTATTGTTATATTAATCTCTTCTTTGATTTTTTATTCAATTAAAAGAAAAAATATTATCTATTTTGCTTTAGCAGTAATTATTTTTATAGTTCCTTATACATTTTTTTCATTTTATAAAAAAAGTTTTTATGGAAAAAGTTATAAAATAGCTATTTTACAAGGAAATATAGAAGAAGATATTAAACAAAATGATAAAAAATATTCTGATTACATACTTAATGTTTATTTAAATTTATTTAAAAAAGCAGTAAAACAAAATCCTGATTTGATAATTCTTCCAGAATCTGCAGTTCCATTTTTCTATTTTTCAGAAAGTGAGATTAAGGATAAATTTTTTAAAGAGATAAAACCTTATAAGATCCCATTTTTAATAGGACTTGATAACTTTATGTATATTGATGATAAGCTTTATTTATTTAACTCATTATTTTTATTTGATGAAAATCATAATTTAGTTGATTTTTATAACAAAATAAAGCTTGTTCCTTTTGGTGAATATACTCCTTTTCCTTTTAAGCTTTTTTCAAGTTTATTTCCATATCTTGAAGGATATGATTTTAAATCAGGAGAAAGAATGAATATTTTAAATTATAAAGATTTTAAGTTTATTCCTTTAATATGTTTTGAGGCAATATTCCCAAATTTTGTATCAGACTTTGCAAAAAAAGGAAATATTATTGTAAATGTTTCAAATGATGCATGGTTTGGAAAAACTTCTGCTCCTTTTCAGCATTTTGAGATGGCAAGAATTAGAGCAGTTGAAACCGGCAGATTTTTAATAAGAGCTACAAATACAGGAATTTCTGCAGTAATTTTACCTGATGGTACAGTAGAAAAAAAATTACCATTATTTAAAAGAGATATTCTTATTGCAGATGTTAAACTTTTATCAGAAAATACTTTTTGGATTAAGTATAAAAATATTTTATTTATTCTTTTTATTATCTTATTTATTGGATATATAAGCTTTTTAATAAAAAGAAGTAGCTAAAGTTTATCTTTTAATCTTTTTTCCCAGTTTTCTTTTATGATTTCTTTTGGTAAGTCTAAGTTCTCATTATCATAATAAGAAGTAGCATAAGGAGATTCTTTTAATCTTTTTTCTTCTTTTTCTGTTAAAGGTGGAATACTACCATTTATTGTTGCTACTGTTGAATAACTTTTTCTTCCTATTGGTTCAACAAGACCTATCTTAAAACCTGCTTCTATTAAACCTTTTCTAACTGCTAAAGATGCACTATAAGTTGCCAAAATAGCTTTTTCTTTCATTAAATTTTTAACTATCTTAAAAATATTTACAGTCCACATCTCTGTGTTAACCTTTGGAGAAAATGCATCATAAAACACTCCATCAAAAAAGTTTGAAATTTCTAAGGATAAATCTTTTAAAATCTGTCTTCCTTCTCCTAAAATTACTTTTAGATTTAGATTTTTATTTTCTACTTTATAAATTTTATATTCATTTTTTCCTACATTTTCTTTTTCAAAAATACCTAAATTTATTATTTGATAAGCTTTTTCTAATTCGGTAGGAATATTAAACTTTTTTATTCTTTCAAAATTTTTTTCATCTTTTTCAATTGAGATGATATTAAGTTTTATATCCGGATTTACTTTTATAGCTTCTGTATAACAGACTGCAACATTATATGCAAGACCAAAACCTACATCTAAAATATTTATCTGATTTTGATTTTTTGCCAGTTCTTTTATTTTTGTTGGATTTATAAATTTATGAAGACTTTCAGTATAAGCTCCTGCTTTTGTACTATGGTAAGCTTCATTATATTCTTTATTAAAAAAAGTTTCTGTTCCGTCTGCTGTTACTATCTTACTATCCATTCTTTTTCTACAATAATTTCATTATTTTTTAAAATTCTTCCTACAAATTTATCACCTTTTTCAAAATATCCAACTCCTTTTGGCGTTCCTGTCATTAAAATATCTCCATTTTTAAATGAAAAATATTCACAGGCTTTTTGTATTATCTGATATGGCTTATATATCATTAAGCTTATATCTACTTTTTGTCTTAGATTGTCATTTATATAAAGCTCCATCTGTAAATTTTCTAAATTATTTATTTCTACAAATTCTGAAAAAATAGCAGAGTTATCAAAGGCTTTTGCTTTTTCCCAAGGAAGTCCTTCTTTTTTTGCTTTTTCTTGTTCTTCTACTAAGGTTAAATCTATTCCAAATCCAACTGCTTTTATCTGATTATCAAATATTAAAAAGGATATTTCCCCTTCATATCTACATTTTTTGGCTGGTTTTATAATCTGACCTGAAATAGAAGAGTTTGGTTTTATAAAAAATACAATATCATCTGGAATTTTATTATTTAACTCTTTTATATGTTCTACATAATTCCTACCAACACATAATATTTTAGTTGGGAAAATATCTTTTCCTTCAAATATCACTTTTTTCATTTTCTTCCTCTATTGCTAAATTATAAGCTTCCTTTTTTGAAATATTGTATTTTTCTGCAACTTTTTTTGCTATCTCTTTAGTTTTTATTCCTTTTTCTTTTAAAGTTTTTATCTCTTTTATCATATCTTCTTTACTACTTTCTTTTTCTTCTTCTGGATAGCATATAATTACAAACTCTCCTTTTAGTTTGTCTGGATTTTCTTCAAGATATTTAATTATTTCAGATGCTTTTCCTCTTATAAATTCTTCATGTATTTTTGTAAGTTCTTTTGCAACTACAACTTCTGACGAAGGTAATATATCTTGTATTGCTTGTAATGTTTTTAAAACCCTTTTTGGACTTTCATATAAAATAAAAGTAATTCCACATTCTTTTAGCCATTCTAACTGCTGTTTTCTTTTAGTATCTTTATTTGGTAAAAATCCTACAAATAAAAATTTATCAGTAGGAAGTCCTGAAGCAGATAAAGCAGTAGCTCCTGCAAATGCTCCCGGTATAGGAGAAACTTTAAAGCCTTTTTCATAAGCAAGTTTTACAAGTTTATATCCAGGGTCAGATAAAGTTGGTGTTCCTGCATCTGAGACTAAAGCAACATCTTCTTTTTCTAATATTTTTAGTATTCTTTCTGCAGATTTTTCTTCATTATGCTCAAAGTAGGATATTAATTTTTTACCTTCTATTCCATAATGATTTAAAAGTTTTTTTGTCTGTCTTGTATCTTCGCAAGCAATATAATTTACAGATTTTAAAATTTTAATAGCTCTAAATGTAATATCTTCAAGATTTCCAATTGGTGTTGCCACAACATATAAAGTTGCCATTACTTGCTTTTATATATAGTTGTTTTGTTAAAAGTTTGATTTTTGTATTTATAAATAATTCCTTCTTCATATTTTTCTGGAGGGATATCTGCTTTTATTACTTTTTTACTAAAAGCTGGTAGATATACATTTTTAAATTTCTTTGTAAAAAAGTTTCCTTTTAAAACTAAATCTATATTTTTAAAATCAACAGGAGTATTATTTTCAAGTATAAAATAAGCAGTTAATCTTTTATTTTCCTCAATATATTTCATTGAATATTTAATACCTTCAACAGGATAAATAATTTTTATTGTTTTTTCTTGAATATCTTTTGAATAAATCTTTAAATTTAAAGTTGGTGAGAAACTATCTTGAAATTTTCCTTTTAAAGATATTCTTGCTGGAAATTTTGGAATAGTAGTGATTGTAATACCTTTTGGAGTATCAATTATTATATAGTTATCTTGTATATCTATTACTTTTCCAGTTATAAATCTTCCATTTCCTTCTACAGATACTATTTTTCCTTTTAAATTTTTTTCCCAGTTTTTATTAAAATCTGATAAAAGATAACTTATTAAATAGCCATTTTTTAATTCTACTTTAATTAATGAAGAAGATATAATTGGAATAAGTTTTATAGGACCAATTACATTTTCACCTTCTGCAAACATAAATTTTTCTTCTTGTATATAAGTATCTTTTCCTTTTTTATTAATTATTAAAGTATCAGCATAAGCAAATCCAATTAGAAATAAGATTAAAAATATTATTTTATTCTTCATAATATTCTGCTCCACCATGTTTTGTTTCCCATACTACAACTTTTTGAAGAGATGGATATCTTTCTTTAATTTTATCATATAGATATTTTGCAACATTTTCTGCACTTGGAGAAAAATCATATATATCATTCATACATTTATAATTTGGTAATATCTCATCTAAAAATTTATCTATCTCTATAAAATCAAAACCCATTCCACCTTTATCAAGCTTATCTGCTCTTATAAATATTTCAACTTCCCAAGTATGTCCATGGAGAGGTTCTGGTTTTCCATGGTAATCTGTTAAAAAATGAGCTGCTTGGAATTCTTTTCTAACTCTTACTATATATGGCATTATTTTAGCTCCTTCTTTTTCTCTTTTAATTTCCAATAAATATCATCTAAAATAAGAGAAATTTCCTGACTATAATTTTGAACAATATCATCTAAATAGTTTGATGGAAGTATCATATCCCATATATAAGGATTTGTAGCAACAATAGAAGTTCCATCTCCTAAATCATATATAGATAGTGTAACTACTGCAGAGATAGATGCATTTGGAACTTCTTCCATAAATTTTTTTAGTAAATCTTTTTTTATTAATTGATATACAAAAACTTTATCTGATTTTGCTATTTCTATTAATGTTAATTTATTTTTTTTAGCTTCTATTTTTAACTCATTTATATATTCTTGAGGTTTTACTTTTGGATATGCTTTTTCAAGTAAAATAGCTTCTTTTACAGTTCTAATTGCAAGTTGTTGAACAAATATAAAAGTTATTATAAAAACTCCAACAACACCAAATCCAGTAATTACTATCAAAGGCCAGTTTAAACCCTTTTTTTCATTTTCCATCTTGATTTTCCTTTTGATTTTGTTTTTGTTTCATTTTTTCTTCATTATAACTAGCTTTTATAGCAAGTCCCCATAAAAGACCAACAGTTACAACCATAAAAGTAAAAAATATTATTCCTGCAAGCTCCCACCATTGACTTTCAGTATCCATCTTAACCTCCTTAAAAACAATAAAATTATTATAACTTTATATCTAATTTTGAAGTATAATTTAATTTTAATCAAGTAGTAGGAGGTAAATCTTGTTTAAAGTTTTAGTAGCTGATCATATTTCAACAAAAGGTTTAGATATTTTAAATCAGGAAGAAGATATAGAAGTAGATTACCAGCCAGAAATTCAGTTCGCAGAACTTCTTGAAATAATTAAAGATTATGATGCAATAATTACAAGAAGTAGAACACCTGTAACTAAAGAGCTTTTAGAAAGAGCAGAAAAATTAAAAGTTGTTGGTAGAGCAGGAGTTGGTGTTGATAATGTAGATTTAGAAGAATGTTCTAAAAGAGGAATATTAGTAGTAAATACACCAGGAGCAAATACTGTAGGTGCCGCAGAGCTTACAATGGCTCATATGTATGCTATTTTAAGAAAATTACATCTTGCCCATGAAGATATGCTTAAAGGAAACTGGAATAGAAAAAAATTTATGGGTGAAGAGTTAAATGGAAAAGTTGTTGGGATTATAGGACTTGGAAATGTTGGTTCTCAAGTTGCAATAAGATGTAAAGCATCAGGAGCAACAGTAATAGCATATGATCCATATATTCCAAGAGAAAAAGGCGATAGACTTGGTGTTGAACTTGTTGAAAATCTTGATGATTTATTAAAAAGAGTGGATATACTTACACTTCATTGTCCTTTAACTGAAGAAACTAAAGGAATGATAGGAGAAAGAGAGATTGGATTATTAAAAGATGGTGTTTATTTTGTAAATGCAGCAAGAGGTGGTATTGTTGATGAAGATGCATTATATAAATATATGAAAAAAGGTAAATTTGCAGGAATTGGCCTTGATGTATTTTCAAAAGAACCTCCAGATGAGAAAATAAGAAGACTTTTTGAGTTTGATAATATTAGCCTTTCTCCACATATAGGAGCAAATACTTATGAATCTCAAGACAATGTTGCTATAAAAGTTGCACAACAGGTAATAAATGCTCTTAAAGGAAGATTTGTAGAATCTGCAGTAAACGCACCATTTACAATTACAGAAGGACTTGCTTCTATAAAAGCATATCTTGAACTTGCAGAAAAACTTGGAAGTTTATTAGCCCAATATGCAGGAGGAAATTTCCAAGAGATAATTATAGAAACAAGAGGAGATATAAAGGAACATATAGACCCGATTTCTGCTTATGTTTTAAAAGGATTTTTATCACCAGCCCTGGATATACCAGTAAATATTATTAATGCTCCATATATAGCAAAGGAAAGAGGAATTAATATAGTAAAAACAACCAAAGAAAGAGGGGAAAACTTTAAAGATTTCATAAAAATTACTGCTAAAAATGAGAAAGAAGAAAAGGTTGTTGGTGGAACTGCATTTTATGGAAAAATACCAAGAATTATGCTAATAGATAATTACTGGATTGATATTGAGCCTACAGGAGTTATATTAATATTTGAAAACAAAGATGTTCCAGGAGTAATAGCTAAAATAGGAGAAATACTTGCTAAACATAATATAAATATAGCAGGATTTAGACTTGGAAGACTTGAAAAAGGAAAAATTGCTCTTGGTGCATTACAACTTGATGATAGATTAAACAAAACAATTCTTGAAGAAATACAACAAATTCCTGAAATTTTAAAAGCAAAAGAAATTATTTTATAAATGGAGGAAGATATGGCTATAAAAGTAGCAATTAATGGTTTTGGAAGAATTGGAAGAAACTTTTTTAGAGCTTGTTTAAATAATCTTGATATTGATATTGTTGCAATTAATGATTTAACAGATGCTTACACTTTGGCACATCTTCTAAAATATGATAGCGTTCATGGAGTTTTAAAAGATACTGATATAAAAGCAAAAGATGAGGAAATTGTAGTAAATGGAAAAGCAATAAAAGTAACTGCTATTAAAGATCCTGCTCAGCTTCCTTGGAAAGATTTAGATATTGATATTGTAATTGAATCAACAGGAGTTTTCAGAGATAGAGAAGGAGCAGGAAAACATTTAAAAGCAGGAGCAAAAAAAGTAATAATATCTGCACCAGGGAAAAATCCAGATATTACTATAGTTTTAGGTGTAAATGAGGAAAAATATAATCCTTCACAGCATAATATAATATCTAATGCATCATGTACTACAAACTGTCTTGCACCTATAGCAAAAATACTAAATAATGAATTTGGAATAGTTAATGGATATATGGTAACAGTTCATGCTTATACAAATGATCAAAGAATATTAGACTTACCTCATAAAGATTTAAGAAGGGCAAGAGCAGCTGCAGTTAATATTATTCCTACTACAACAGGAGCTGCTAAAGCAGTTGGAGAAGTTTTACCTGAATTAAAAGGAAAGCTTGATGGTACTGCAAGAAGAGTTCCAGTTCCAGATGGTTCTATGATTGATTTAACAGTAGTTGTTGAAAAAGAAACAACAGAAGAAGAAATAAATGCTAAAGTAAAAGAGTATGCAGAAAACCAAATGAAAGGAATTTTAGAATACTGTGAAGCACCTATAGTTTCTCAAGATATAGTAGGAAATCCTCATTCTTCTATATTTGATGCTTTATCTACAAAAGTAATTAATGGAAAATTTGTTCATGTTTCATCATGGTATGATAACGAATGGGGATACTCAAACAGATTAAAAGATTTAACTTTATATATAGCTGAAAAAGGGTTATAAAAAAGGGGGCTTTGCCCCTTAAATTTTATATAAATTCATTGCATCTTTAACTTCTTCCATTGTATTTTCTGCAATTTGTCGGCATTTTAAACTTCCATCTATGAATATTTTTTCATACTTTTTAATATCTTTTTCAATCTCTTTTCTTTTTTCTCTTATAGGATTTAGAAAATTATTTAAGTTTTTTGCAAGTATTTTTTTACATTCAACACAGCCTATTTCTGCATTTCTACATTTTTTATCTATATCATTTAAAAGAAGTTCATCTTTAGTAAATATCTTGTGATAATCAAATACAGTGCAAACTTCAGGATTACCAGGGTCAGTTTTCTTAATTCTTTTTGGGTCTGTTTTCATCTGTAATACTTTATTATCAACAGTTTCATTATCATCTGATAGATAAATAGCATTATTATAAGATTTAGACATTTTTCTTCCATCTATTCCAAGTAGTTTTGCCTCTTCTGTTAACATTGCTTTTGGTTCAGGAAAAATCTCTTTGTATAGATTATTAAATCTTCTTGCAATTTCTCTTGTAAGTTCTATATGTGGAAGTTGATCTTCACCTACAGGTACTGCATCTGCTTTATATATAAGAATATCTGCCGCTTGTAAAACAGGATAAGATAAAAATCCAAGGGTATCTATATCTTTACCAACATCTCCTTCTTTTAAATTTTTTACTGCTTCTTCAACTATTTTTTTCTGAAGTCCAAATTTTATTAATGTTTCTTTTAAATAATCAAAATCTAAACCTTTTTTATTGTAAAAAGCTTTATGGAAAATCTCTTTTAAATATTCTTCAAATATTTTATTTTTTTGTTTTCCATTTGCTTTTTCATAAGCTTCTTCAAAGCTTTCAGCTGGAGGTGCTTGGTTTATTTTTATTTTTTTTCCTAAGAAGAAATCTTTTAAGTATTGATAAAAAAGATTAAACTTTAAATCTTTATATGATGGGTTTAATTCAAGCCAACTTTTTGGTGTAATCATAGAAAAAAGTAAAGATAGTTCTGCATGTTGTTTTACCAATGATTGTATAAATAATGTAGATTTTTCAGGATTTAATCCACAAGCAAGCCAATCTATTATCATCTGTCTTATATTTTCTTTAAGATTTTCTGTTTCTTTATATTTATTTGTTAAAGCATGCCAATCTGCTATAAAAAAATAACATTCATGTTCTTCTTGTAGTTTTAACCAGTTTTGTATAACTCCAAAATAATGTCCAATATGAAGTTTACCTGTAGGTCTCATTCCACTAACTATTTTCAAATCTTTACCTCCTTCTTAAAATATTGGCATATAAGCATATCCTTTATTTTGCCATTCTACAAGGCCAACTAAGGCAGAATAAACTGGTTTTACAAATGGATATAAATTACTTATATCCAAATGTCTTGCTTCCATTCCGAGTTTGCATATTTCAAATTTTACTTTATAAAAATCATGTAAATTTTTTAATCTTTCATATAACAGTTTTTGTTTTTTTAAAAGCTCTTTATCATTTTTATAAGGAGTTTTTGATAAATCTTTTAGGAAAAATTTATAGCTATCTCCATGGGCTACTATAACTACCTTTAATGTTTTAAATTGGGACTCATAGTAATCAATATGTTTTGCTATTCCATTAATAGTATTTTCAAACTTTTTTATATCTCCTGTTCTTAAATCAAAAACAACCTTCCTAACTTCATTATCTTTTGCATAAGATGAAAAAATTAATACAAGTAGAAAAAATAATACCTTTTTCATGGCTACTCCTCCTAAAACTTTCTTTTGTCTTCTACTATTTCTAAAAAGTTTCCTTCTGGGTCTTTTACAAAAAAGTATTTAATTCCTGTTTTCCCTAAGTTTATTTTATTTATTGGAATTATTCCTTTTTCTTTCAGTTTGGAAGATACCTCTTCTAAATTTACAACTTTTAAAGCAAAATGTCTATATCCTTTATGTTTTAAATCCTCAAAAAGCTCTTTTTCTACTGCACCTTCTTTTACATCTTTAAAAGAAAAAAGCTCTAAAATAAAATTATTTAGCTTTAAATGAACAACAATTAGGCTATTATCTTCTGCTTTCCATCTTATAACTTCTTTAAAGCCAAATTTTTTGTAAAACTCTATAGTTTTTTCTATATTGGAAACAGTTAAAGCAACATGATGAGGTTGAAATTCCATATTATCCTTCCTTTAAATTATTAAAAACTTCATCTGCATGGTATGAACTTCTAACAAGCTGTCCACTATAAACCTCTTTAAAACCTATTTTATAACCTATCTCTTTTAACTCTTCAAACTCTTCTTTAGTATAAAACTTTTCAACAGGTAAATGATTTTTAGAAGGTCTTAAATATTGACCTATAGTTAAAATATCACAGTTATGCTCAACTAAATCTTCCATTACTTGAATTATTTCCTCTTTTGTTTCTCCAAGTCCAACCATAATTCCTGATTTGGATATGATGTTTTCATTTAATATTTTTATCTGCTTTATTAACTGTAAAGAAAGCTTATAATTTCCTCTATGTCTTACTTTTTTATAAAGAGAAGGAACCGTTTCTATATTATGATTTATTACATCTGGTTTGCTATCTGCTACTATCTTTAAAGAATTCCAGTTTCCTAAAAAATCAGGAATTAAAACCTCTATTTTACAATCTGGAAAATATTCTCTTACTTTATTTACAACTTTTGCAAAATGGGAGGCTCCTCCATCTGGAAGATCATCTCTATTTACAGAAGTAATTACAACATATTTAAGTCCTAAATATTTTACTGCTTTTGCTATATTTTCTGGCTCATTTTCATCTAATGGTTTAGGTCTTCCATGGCTTACATCACAATAAGGACAGTTTCTTGTACAGGTATCTCCCATAATCATAAAAGTTGCTGTTTTTCTTGAATAACACTCACCAATATTAGGGCAAGATGCTTCTTGGCATACTGTATTTAGATTCAATTTTCTTAACATTACTTTTACTTTTGTAACTTCTTCAGATAAAGGTGATTTTACTTTTGGCTTCATATTTGCTCCATAATATTATGGTAAAAATCATTTTAAATGATTATATCTAAAATTATAGTATATTAAAAAAAGAGGTATGCCAATGCCTATTATAGAGAAAGATGAAGATATAAAGAAAATATTAAAAGAAAGTAAAAATGTTGCAGTAGTTGGTATATCAACTAATCCTTCAAAACCAAGTTATTTTGTTTCAGAGGTTGTTAAAAATTATGGATTTAATATTTACTTTGTAAATCCAAAATATGCAGGACAAGAAATACTTGGAAGACCTGTTTATAAATCTTTACTTGATATACTTGTTGATATTGATATAGTTGATGTTTTTAGAAGGCCTGCTGATGTTAAATTTACAGCAGAAGAGGCAAAGAAAAAAGGATTTAAAACCTTTTGGTTTCAACCAGGTACTGTTAATGAAGAAGTTGTTAAAGAGCTTGATAAAGAAGGCTATAATGTTATAGTTGGAAAATGTATGAAAGTAGAATGTCAAAAACTTTTATAAAGGAGTAATTAATGAGCATAGATGAAAAAAAGTTAAAAGAATCTATTAGATTATTTTTAGAGGCTATTGGAGAAGATCCAGATAGAGAAGGACTAAAAGAAACACCAGATAGAATAGTAAGACTTTGGAAAGAGTTTAAATCTTATGAAAATTTTAATATGACTGTTTTTGAAGATATAGGAAATTATAATGAAATGGTTGTTGTGAAAGATATTCAGTTTTACTCTCTTTGTGAGCATCATCTTTTACCATTTTTTGGAAAAGCTCATATTGCATATATTCCAGATGGAAAAGTTTGTGGACTTTCAAAACTTGTAAGAGTTGTAAATAAGTTTTCATATAGACCTCAAGTTCAAGAAAGATTAACAGGCCAAATAGCAGAATTTTTAGAAAAAGAGCTAAATCCAAAAGGTGTAGCTGTTGTAATGGAAGCAGAGCATCTTTGTATGTCAATGAGAGGAGTAAAAAATCCAACTTCTTATACTGTAACAAGCAAACTTACAGGAATTTTTATGGAAAATGAAAAAACAAGAAATGAGTTTTTAAATCTTATAAATTCTCATAAAAAATATTAATGGCAAAAATAAAAATTATAGAGATATTTGATTCTATAGAAGGTGAAGGTAGTCTTGTTGGCTATCCTGTTTCTTTTATAAGACTTGAAGGTTGCAATTTAAGATGTTCCTGGTGTGATACTAAATACTCATATGATACAGAAAATTATAAATTAATGGATATTAATGAAATTTTAAAAGTTATTAAATTTTTTAAAAACAAAAAAGTATGTCTTACTGGAGGAGAGCCTTTATATAATGAAGGTTTTGATTTATTATTTAAAACTCTTTTAGAAGAAGGATATTTTGTTATTATTGAGACTAATGGCACTTTATTTAGAAACATAATATCAGTTCTTTACAAAAGATATAATAAAAATATCCATATAGTTTGTTCTCCAAAACCTTTTAATAATTTTTATATAAATGATAAGCTTTTACCTTATATAAAAGAATTAAAATTTGTTGTAGATAATTTATTAAAAATAGAAGATATATTAAAATTTAAAGATATTCATTTAAATGATATCCCTATAATTTTACAGCCTGAAGATAATAAAAAAGAGATGTTTAAAAAATCCAGAGATTTACAAAAAAAACTTTTAGAAAAAAATATAGAAGTTAGAATTATTCCTCAATATCATAAAATTTTTGAAGTAAAATAAGCCTCCAAAAAGGAGGCTTTTGCTTTTATATTAAGCTACTTTTTCCTCTTGTGGAGGTGGTGGTAAGAAAGGTTCTAATCCATTGTTTATAGCCCATTCTCTTGCAAGATCATAAGCTGCAGATGCAGTTGCAAGGTTTTTCTCAATTAATTCAAGTTTCTTTTTGAACTTTCTTTCAATAGCAGAATCAAGAGTAGCAGTACCACCAGATGCAACATATTTTTTCAAGAATCTATCTTTAATACCTTGTTCAATAGATTCTTTACTTACAACACCTATTGCTCCAAATAAAGCTCCAAGCATTGCCATATTAGTAGCAAGTTCTGTGCCTGCTAACTCTACTGCAAATTTTGTAAAGTCCTTAGTTAAAACTTTTACATTTAAGCTTTCAAGGAATTGAGCATCTTCTGCATTTAATAAGTTTTCTTCACTATTTATAAGAATTAATCCGTTTTTCTTAATACCTGAATAGAAAGGCATAGTGTAAGATTTACCCATAGTAATAACTTGTGGGTGGAATACCATAATTACATCAGGATAAACAACTTCTCCTCTATCATAGATAGGAATAATTCCTAATCTTGCATAACTTTCAGAAGGAGCCATTCTTTTTTCTGCACCAAAGAATGGATTTGAAATAGCATGATATCCTTCATAAGATGCAGCAGTAGCTATAATATGAGCAGCAGTAACAGCACCTTGCCCACCAAGAGCAGGCATTCTTATACTAAGTAATTGTCTTTGCATTATAACAAGCCCTCCTCTTTGTATTTCTTAATAACTTCTTCAGCTTCAGGAGATTTATATTCAAAGAATTTAAATCTTTCTTTATCTCTTCCTCTCATTTCTTCCAATCCATCATCAGAGTTTAATCCAATTTCAAGTATACATGGAGTATAAAGGTGAACATACGTAGGACCAACTTCTCTTGCTACATAAATAGCTTCTTTTATTACTTTCTCAACTCTTTTTGGAGATGAAACTGTAAGTCTTGCAACATAATGACAGCCTGAATCTATAGCTAATTGCCACATAGGAACCTTTTCAAACTGCTTTCCTTTTGGAGCCATTTTAAATACATGTCCCTTAGGTGTTAATCCTGATTCTTGCCCACCTGTATTTGCATAAACTTCGTTATCAAAACATATTGTAGTTATTTTTTCTTGTCTGAAGAATGATTGTAATGTGTAATCAAGACCAATATCAACTGTTGCACCATCACCAGCAAGAACAACAACATCTTTAGTTTTATCAGGGAATCTCCATTCTAAAGTTCTTTTAATTCCTGTAGCTACTGAGTTTTGGTTTCCGAAAAGTGAGTGAACCGTATGAAGTGCAATATGTGGGAACATTAAAGAAGTACATCCTGTTGAATTAACAATAATTGTATCCTCTGGATTTGGTAAAGATGCTAATATATATCTTAAAGCTGCTGATTCAGGGCAACCTGCACAAAGAGAGTGTTCTTCAAGAAGCTCTTTTGATACAGGAAGGTCCATAACTCCTCTTTTTGGATTTCCCCAAGTAGCATTTTCTTGAAGTGCTACTATCTCTTGAGGAACAATATTCCTAAATTCTTCATTTAATTGATATATTTTCATTGACATATTAAATTACCTCCTGTTTACTTTCTTATAAATTCTAAAACTTCTTTTACAATTGCTTCTTTAGGCATTGTCATACCACCAGCAACTCTTGGTGTACCAATAATTTCTGCATTAGATTTTTTATAAAGAGCTTTTCTAACTTCTCTTTCAAGCCATCCAACAACGTTAAATTCTGGAACAAATATATATTTAGCATTTTTAACTGCTTCTTCTAATTCTTTATAAGGGAAAGGTCTTATTGTTTTAAGTTTAACAACTTTTGCTTTTATACCTTCTTCTGCTTCTAAAAGTCTAACTGCTTCTTTTGATTGAGCTGCTGCTGTACCTGCTGCTACAAATACTATTTCAGCATCTTTATCACCAAACTCTTCAGTAAGACCTTTAAGGTAATGTTTAGCATAAGGTCTTGATCTCTCTATAGCCGATCTTACTTCCCATTGCCAGCTTGCATGAGTTGCATAAGATGTGTAATTAGATTTCATAACAAATGGATCTCTTAAAAATCTTCCCGGAGGAATTTCATTGTCTATTACAGGCATAGGAGATTTATATGGATCATACGGTGGTAATGCTATATCATCTGGTGGAAGATATACTGCTTCTCTTGTATGTGAAACAAAAAATCCGTCAACAGCTGTAATTACAGGAACATGTACATCAGGTTGTTCTGCAACAACAAATCCTGCAAGGATCATATCAAATAATTCTTGAACATTTTCTGCATACCAGATCATGCAACCTGTATCTAATAAAAATCCTACTTCCAGGTTATCTGGCTGTATAGTAAGCGGTGAGTTTACTCCTCTTGCCATTAAAACAAGCTGCATAGGAGCTCTTGTACCTGCCCACATTGGAAAGTTTTCAAAAGCTCTAAGAGTACCTGGTCCAGAAGTTGTTGTAATTGTTCTTCCACCTGCTATTGAACATCCAACAACTTCTGACATAACACCAAACTCATTTTCACCTCTGAAATATACACCTACATATCCTTCTGCCCAAAGTTCCCCAATTAAGTGAGCTGCTTCAGACTGTGGTGTAATAGGATATGAAACAGATGCATCTACTGAAGCTCTTTTTACTGCTTCTTTTGTTACCTCTGAGCCAGTCATAAAATGTTTTGTTCTTGGAGCTTCAAATAAAAGATAATCTGGAGAAACTATCTTTTGACCTGCTCTATTTGTTTGTGATTTATTTTTTATTGTTTCCATAATAAAAACCTCCTATGTTTTATGTTAAGCTAATCCTAGCTCTTTTTTTACTTCTTTTGCTATTTCTATAAATTTTTCTAAATCTTCTACATCTGTACTTCTTATAGTAATCATTGCATCTTCATGACCACTTGGAGTATCTAAACTTATAGTAAAACAGTCTGTTTCACATCTTATTATTTTTAAAGCAACACTTGCATAATGATCATGAACACCTATAAAAATACAAGCCTTTATATTATTTTGCCAAATAGTTAGATTAGGATGGTTAGGATTTATTTCTACTTCAGGATCAACTTTTGGATATTTTGGTCTATAATCATACATAGGAATTATTCTTGCATTTAAAACTTCTGCCATTTCTTTAACTAATTTAGCTTTTTTTTCTGCATCTTCATTCCATGCATATAATACAAGTGGTCCAACAAATATTGTTGGGTTTTCTCTTGTTAACATAGCTTTAGCAGCTTCTCTCATTGCTGTTTCTTTATCTACTACCTTATCAAATAAAAGAGCTTTTCCTTGAGGTGGATTTAAAACTCCTTCATACACTGCTACTGGATAAGGCGAGTAGTGTGCTGGTCCTAACTTTGCCATTTTATCCTCCTAAAATATAAATTTTTAGTTAGTAATTAATAATAAATTAAAATTTATCTTAATTCAACTTAATAACTTTTACCTTACAATAAAGGTATGTTAACATTTAAAAAATGATTAATATCACAAAATAAAACATTGTTATATTTTACAATAAATTTAAAATAAAACAGCGTTATATTTTATGTTTTTGTTGTATTTTTAACTAAAATTTCTTCAATAAAAAATTTTGAGGTTGAAATGGAAAAAACTGTGTTATTAATACCATTTATACCTGTTATTATAGCTTTCTTAATTTCCTTTATTAATAGCAAAGAAGCTATTTCAAAAATTAGTATGTATTTTTCCTTTTTAATTGCTGTTTTAGGAATTGCAGGGGCCTATTATGTAATAGCCAATCAAAAAAATATTTATGGATTTGGAGATTTATTAATATTTAATGAAATGGCTTCTATTTTAGTTGTATATGTAGCTATTTTAGGTATTGTTATAAGAAAGTATAGTGCTAAATATATGTGGGATGAAAAAGGGTTTAAAAGATTTTATATCTTATTAAATTTTATATTTGCTGCTATATATCTTCTTATTATGAGTAATAATATAATTGTACTTGCTATTGCTTGGCAAATAATGAGTTTAACTCTGTACTTCCTTGTATCATTTAAGATTGAAGATAAACAAACTGTTAAGTTTGGAAGTTGGACTATTCTAATTCATAAGTTGGCAGATTTTCTTTTTATTATAGGTATTATATTAGTATATAAAACTTTTGGCATATTTAATCTGACAGAGCTTTCTAAATTATGGCTTGAAAGATATGAATATGGGTTTTCAGGCAATATAGAAATATATTTAATAGGTTTTTTATTTCTTTTTGCAGCCTTAATGAAATCAGCGAATATACCTTTTCATATATGGTTACCTTATACATCTTCTGCACCAACCCCTGTATCTGCATTGATGCATGCAGGAGTTGTTAATGTTGGAGGAATTGTATTAAATAAGCTTGCATTTTTACTTTTACTAACTCCAACAGTTTTAAATGTAGCTTTTATTTTTGGTCTTATTACTGCTATTTTTGCATCTATTATAATGCTTGCAGTTCCTGATATTAAAAGATCTCTTGGTTATTCTACTGTTGGTCAGATGGGATATATGATAATGGAAATAGGCATTGGAGCTTTTAGTCTTGCAATTTATCATCTTATGGTTCATGGAATTTTTAAAGCATCTTTATTCTTAGAATCAGGGAGTTTAATCCATTATGCAAGACATGATCCAAATATACCAAAAAAATTATCCTATGAAGTTTTTTGGGAAGAGAAGGTTAATTACAGTAAGAACTTTTATTGGATAATTGCTTTATTTACTATATTACCTGTACTAATATTTGCTGGTATTAAATTTATTATCAGTGAAGAATTTTTCTATTTTAATACTGCAATAGTAATACTTGCTTTTGCATGGCTTACAAGTACGCAACTATTTCTATCTTTCTTTAAGGTTTCCAAATCTGATTCTTTAAAGGTTATATTTGGACTTCTAAGTTCATTTATTTTAGTAGTATTTACTTATGAATTTTTTGGTAGTTTAATTGAAAAGTTTTTATATGGTGAAAACGCAAAATTATTTTATAAAGTAGCTTCTTTAGATATATCTATTATTATATCCTTAGGTATTATGTTTCTTATTCTTATAATTGGTTGGCTATTTATATATAAAACCCATTTTATTGATATAGAAATAAATGGTGAAAAACCTAATAAAATTAAATGGGTATTTTACAAAATCTTGGCAAAAGAAAGTTTTTTTCCAAAATTAATGTTTAAAATTTCCAAATTTTTTTAATGAGGTAGGTTTATGGAATTACTAATTTTTATTTTAGTTGGAGGAATACCTTATTATTTTTTATTTGAAATTTTAGACAAAAAAAATAAAAATTTATCTAAGTACTTTCCTTTATTTTCTAATTTATTGATTATAGGTCTTCTACTAAGATTTATTTATCAAGTAGATTTTTCTTATGCTTTTATTATTATTTCTTTAATATCTACATTGATAACAGCTTATAAAGCTATAAAAACTTCAAACTTATATAAACTTGCTTATTATTTTCTATTTTTAAATAGTAGTATTTTTTTATTAATTGATATTAAGTATTCTATTTATTATGCAGTGGCTTTAATTATAACTTGTGTAGGATTATATTTTGTAGGAAATTATTATAAAAATAACTATGGAAGTGCAAACTTTAGTGGAATCTCTGGACTTGCTCTTGAATCGCCTATCATTGGTTTTGTCTTAAGAATTTATCTAATATCCTTAGCTTTATATCCACCATTTCCTAATGCAGTATTTTTGTTTAATAGTTTTATAAAAAATGAAACCTCTTATATCTGGTATATAGTTTTTGGCATTGTGTTTTTTACTAATTTCTTAATTGCTATGAGGGTATTAACAAATACTGTTTTTGGAAAACCAAATAAATATATATTCTATAAGGATATACTTGGAAGCGAAAAATTTATTCATTTTTTTATTATTTTTCTTCTTACAATATGGGGTATTAATGGTATTATGGAGGTTTTAAATGGTAAATAAAAATATTGATAATATAAAATCAATTATTCCTCAATACTGGCCAATAAAAAACTTTATTCATCACAATCCATTAAAAGGCTTTGAAAAACAACATTTTAAAAATGCGGTAAACAAAGCAAAAGAGATTTTTGAAGGAAATGTATATATGGAACCTGAGTATTATGTAAATCTTTATATGGATGGAACTATTAGGGAAGATATTTTTGAAGAAAATCTTCTTAAAGTATTAGAGGAAAACAATTATAAAAAATATTTTTATGAAGCAAAGAAATTTTTAATAGAGATAAGTCCAAACTGGAATAAATATAAATTTGAAAAAATAAACAAATGTATTGATGAAGAAGAGTTAATAGAGTTTATAAAAACAGAAACAATTGAGAAAACTACAGAAGAAACTATTAAAAAGCTTATAAAAAATCTTACCTTATATGAAATATATGATGCTATATTTGATACAAACTTAAAAGATCAAATAGAAAAAGATATTATTGAATTTATAACTAGATTTTTAGATGAAGAACAAACTACTCTTTCAATGTATCAAAGAAATTTAGGAATGTTTAACGTTTTTAAGTATTATGAAGGAGAAAACATTCAAGAATCTGCAGAGGTTTTTATTGAAAAAATATTAGAAAATCTAAAAGTAGAAGATAAAGAAAATTATTTATTAATTCATCTTTTAAAACAAGTAGGTTGGGCAGGATTTATAAAATATAGATCTGAAGACAAAGATTATCCCTTTCAACAAGAATATCCTTCTTCTATAGAAGATTATCTAGCTATTAGGCTTTTTTATGAGCATAAATATATTAGCAAACAAAAAATATCAGATTTTAAAAAGCTAAATGATTTTATAAATCAAAATCAAAATTATGTAATTCTAAAACTTTTAAAATATAAAGGTAAATTACTACCTAAATTTGTAGATTTAATGGAAACAGCTTCTTCAGAAGGTGAATTTAAAGAAATTTTGAGAATATATAAAGAAGAAGAAATTAATATAATTAAAAACCAAATTTTAAATATAAGAAAGGAAATAACAACCTTTGATAAAGATATTGTAGAATTTGCGAAATTTATATATACTCTAAAAAATGAAGAAGGATATTTATGGCTAAAATCCTTAGAAGATAGTTATATAAATAAATATTTAAGTGAGTTTTTAAGCTCTAATCCTTCTATGGAAAAATCCTATTTGGCAGCAGCTGTTTTTTGTATAGATGTGAGATCTGAATCTATAAGAAGATATTTAGAGAAAATAGGGCCTTATTTTACATATGGAGTAGCAGGCTTTTTCGGTGTACCTATTACATTCATTGAATTAGATAAAGGTCATGAGCAGTTTTTATGTCCAGCTATAATAAAACCTAAAAATACTGTTTTTGAACTTCCAAAGGAAGGATATAAAGAATATAAATCTAGGAAGAAAATGTTTTCAATCTTAAAGAATGTTTTAAATGATTTAAAAAACAATCCCTATACTCCATTTATTATGGTAGAAGCAGTAGGATGGCTTTTTGGTATAAATCTTTTTGGAAAAACTTTATTCCCAAGACAGATAGATAAATTTTTCTCTAAATTTAGGCCTAAAAAACCAAAAACTATATATACTATAAATAAATTAACAGATGATGAAGTAGAAGAATTCGCTAAAAAAGTTCATTTTAAAATTATAGAAGAGTTTTTAACTGAAAAGTTAAAAAGAAATATATCTTTATCTGAAGTTGAAAAAGTATGGGAATATCTAGTTTTAAATAAAAGTTTAGATTTAAATATCCCTGAAGAATTTCTTGAAATTTTAAAAACCAAATATTCAGTAAACAAAGAAAATTATGAAATGCAAAAAGAAAAATTAAGACAAGTAGGATTTACTTTAGAAGAGAAAGTATCTTATGTTAAAAATTTCCTTCAGCTTATAGGATTAACACAAAATTTCCCAAAATTTGTATTTGTGTTTGGTCATGGAAGTAAATCAGATAATAATCCTTTTGAGTCAGCTTTAGACTGTGGTGCTTGTGGTGGTGGAGTTGGTCTTCCAAATGCAAGAGTAATATCTATGATGGCTAATGATAAAGAGGTAAGAAAAAAGCTACTTGAAGAAGGTATAAATATTCCTGAATATGTAAAGTTTATACCAAGTCTTCATAATACAACAACAGATGAGTTATTTTTAGAAAATTTAGATATTCTTAATGATGAAGAATTAAAGTTGATAGAAAAAATAAAATCTGATTTTGAGAAAGCATCTTCTAAATCTAGGCTTGAAAGAGCTAAATTTTTACCTTATACAGAAACAGAAGAAGATATATTTACAAAATCTTGTGATTGGTCTGAACCAAGACCAGAATGGGGATTATCTAAGAATAATGCTTTTTTTATAGGTAAAAGAGAAAGTACTAAAAATTTCCCTATGTTTAATAGAGTATTTTTACATTCTTATAACTGGGAAGAAGATGAAGATGGAAATGTTTTAACTACTATTTTTTCAGGCCCATTAGTTGTTGGAGAATGGATAAATATGGAGCATTATTTTTCAACAACAGATAATGAAGTTTTTGGGGCAGGTTCAAAGGTTTATCATAATATAGTTAGTAAGGTAGGGGTATTTTTTGGCAATTTCAGTGATTTAAAAATTGGTCTTCCTGAACAAACTGTTAACCTTGCAGATCAACCATATCATGAGCCTATGAGATTGATAACTTTTGTAGAAGCCCCTATTGATATTGTAAATAAAGCTATGCAAAAATCAGCTTTATCAAATAATATAATAAAAAATGAATGGATTAGATTAGTTGTTTTAGATAGAAAAGATAATAAGATTTATAAATATGAAAACAACAACTTCATTGAAATTTAAAATTTAATCTAATTTAATTTAATTATATTTTTAGTTTCTAAATTAGAGCCTATGAAAACTAAGAAAGATTTTCCTTCGTAAGAAGGAAGCTCTGAAAATGAAAGATCTCCAAATGAGTAATTTACTACTAAAGGAGTTGGTACATCTTTGGCTTTAATAATGCCTTTTATCCTAAAAATATTATTTGGAATATTAGACAATATTTTATCAATATCCTCAAATGAAAAATTATCAGGTAGATATATAATTCTTTGAGAAAAGTTATGTTTAGATTGAAAAACTCCTGTTTCTACATTTTCTTGAGCTATTTTTATAATTTCATCTATTTTATAGATACCATCAAATATTTCCTTGGGTAATATTCCAAATTTTGTTTTGTATATAACATAATTTTTGAATATAACCTCTCCAGTTAAAATATTTTTTATATTATATTTTTCTTTAATTTCTCTTACTTCTTTTTCTAAACTTTCTAACTGTTTTTCCTCTATTAAATCAATTTTATTTAAAACAATTATATTTGAACCACCTATTTGATATTTAGCAGTAGCATCATCTTTATAAGAATTAAAATTCTTCGCATCTATGACACATATAATACCTTCAACTGATATCCCAAGATTTTGTAAAGAAAGGAATATTGGAAAAGGTTCTGAAGTTCCAGAGGTTTCTATAAAAATTATTTCAGGATTATAATCTTTAATAATTTCTTTTACTCCTTTTTCAAATTCTGCAGATAGTTTACAACAAATACATCCTTCAGATATTTCTAAAACTTCGCTATATACATTTTTTAATATTTGTCCATCAACACCAACTTCTCCAAATTCATTAACAACTATTGCAATTTTTTTATCTTTAAAATATTTCTTTATATTATTTATAAGTAAAGTTGTTTTTCCTGTACCTAAAAAACCTGTTATTATAAAAGAATGCATAGTTTTTTATTATTCTCCTTTATACTCAGCAGAGTCATTTTTTATCCCAATAATATTATATAAAAGGGGGATTGCTAAAGCTACCCCTGATAGAATCAAGATACACCAATTTATAATATTTTTATAATTTCTCACTTAGGTATATAAAAGATTAAATAAATTATAAAAACTAATATTAATAGATTAGCAATAAAGAATCTCAAACAAAACTGAAAAGTGTAAAAGTATTAAAAACTGTCTGGAAAAAATATTTCATTAAAAACTATTACAATAATACTTTCAGCTCTTGAAATTTACGCAGAAATAAAAATTTTGATAACTATCAAAGAAAATAAAAGTATCTAAATTAGCTAAAAACTGAAACAAATATCTTTCTGTATCCAATATTTATAGTTATAACAGCTGTAAATAAAGCGACTGCAACCATCATATACATTATTGCAAGCTGATAAGAAACTGCTTTTAAAGGCTCTGCACCTGCAAGAAGCATTCCTGTTGTAATTCCCGGAATATGGATTATTCCAACTGTTTGAAGATTATTTAAAGTTGGTATTAAAGCAGCTTTTACTGAAGCTTTTTTCATCTCATATAAAGCATTTTTTAATGTTGCACCAATAGCAATAAAATTTTCAATTAAGTCTATATTATTTTTTATTTCACCTTTTAATCTATCTACTGTTAAACTATAAACATTTAAAGAGTTTCCTATTACCATTCCACCAACAGGAATAAGCTCATTAGGTTTAAAAGATATAATTTGTAATACTAACAAAGAAGCTATAACTAAAGATGATGAAAAAAATATAGATAAAAAAGCTACTAAAAATCCTTTTTCTTTTAGATTTACTCTATTTTGAGCAGTATAACTTGCAAATAAAATCATTAAAAAAAGTATAAAAATAAGTTCAATTGGATGTTTTAGTTTAAAAATATAAACAAGAGCATATCCAAGGATTAATAATTGAATAAATGCCCTTAAAGAATTTATAAGTATAGTTTTCTCTATTCCTAATTTTTCTCTGTAAGAATAATAAAGAGCTATTAAAATGAGAACATACGAAACTAAGAATTTATATTCCATATGCTTTATAAAAATAGGGGAAAGAATCCCCTATTACCAATCATATTTTTCACCGTATTTTTCTCTTAATATCTTTGCAACCTGAACCATATTTTTTAGAGCTGGTATTGTTTCTTCCCAACCTCTTGTTTTTAAACCACAATCTGGATTTATCCAAATGAGATTTTTATCTATTACTTGGACAGTTCTTTCTGCTATTTCTAACATCTCTTCAACAGGTGGCACTCTTGGAGAATGAATATCGTAAACTCCAACTCCAATTCCATGATCATAATTGAATTTTTCAAATGCCTCTATTATTTCACCTTTTGATCTTGATGCCTCTATTGAAATTACATCAGAATCCATTGCATAAATCCATTCTATAATCTCATTAAATTCTGAATAACACATATGAGTATGGATTTGAGTTGTTTCTGCAACTGTATTGTTTGTAAGTCTAAATGCTTTAACAGCCCAATTTAAATATTCTTCTTGTTTTCTTTTCTTTAAAGGAAGTCCTTCTCTAAATGCAGGCTCATCAATCTGGATTACTTTTATTCCAGCTTTTTCTAAATCTAAAACTTCATCTCTTAAAGCTATTGCTATCTGATATGCAATATCTTTCTTAGGTATATCTTTTCTGTAAAAAGACCAGTTTAATATAGTTACAGGCCCTGTTAACATACCTTTTACTGGCTTTTCTGTAAGACTTTGAGCATAAACTATCTCTTTTATAGTCATTGGCTCTGGTCTTGATACATCTCCATATATAATTGGGGGTCTTACACATCTTGTACCATAAGACTGAACCCACCCATTTTTAGTAAATGCAAATCCATCCATTTTTTGTCCGAAAAACTCAACCATATCTGTTCTTTCAAACTCTCCATGAACAAATACATCAAGTTCAAGCTCTTCTTGTATTTCTATAGCTTTTTTAATCTGCTCTTTTATAAAGTTTTCATATTCTTCTGCAGATATTTCACCTTTTCTAAATTTAGCTCTCATCTGACGAACTTCTTTTGTTTGAGGAAAACTTCCAATTGTAGTAGTAGGAAATCTTGGAAGGCCTAAAAGTTCTATCTGTTTTTTATATCTTTCTTTGAAATCATGAGGTCTTTTAATCTCATGATTGTCTATGTCCTCTATAGCCTTTTGAACTTCTTCATTTTTAAACTTATCTCTAAATTCTTGGAGAGTTTGAGAAGGTATTTCTTTTCCTTTATTTATTATCTGTTTTAAAGTTTTTATTTCTTCAAGTCTTTCATCTGCAAAAGATAGAAGCTCTAATAAATCTTCATTTAAATGTCCTTTTTCTGACTCAAGAGAAACAGGTAAATGGAATAAAGGCGCAGCATTAGATAAAATAATTCTATCTTCAGAAACATATTTTTTAATTTCTTCAATAAGATTTAAAACTTGTTTATAATCTGTTTTCCAAGGATCTCTTCCTGATATTACTCCAGCTTGAAGTTTTTTATCTTCAGGGAATCCATATTTCTTTAAATTCTCAAGATTTTCATTATTTACAACAAAATCAAGTCCAATACCAGAAACTGGAAGCTCTTTTGTTATTTTTTCAAAATGATCTAAGCTTTCATAATAAGTATGAACAAAAATCTCTATATCTGTAATTCCTTCTGTAATTATTCTGTAAGCATCAATAAGAGCATTTATTTTATCTTCATCTAAATCTAAAACAAGAGCAGGCTCATCAAATTGAACAGCTTTAACACCTTCTTCTTGAAGCTCTCTTAACATCTGGTTATAAACAGATGCAAGCTCAAATAAAAGTGGCTTAAATTTTTCACTTTCTTCAGCTTTTACCATTTTCATTAAAAGAGAGCCTTCTTGTCTTTCATAAACCTTGGAAAGCATTAAATATGTAAAAGCTCCAACTAAAACAGGTTTTGTTTCAACTCCAAGTTTTTCTTTTGCCCATTTATATGAATCTAAAGGTCTATTTTTTACAAGTTTAAAAGCTCCTTCTATTTCAGGTACTATGTAATGGTAGTTAGTATCAAACCATTTTGTCATTTCACAAGCAATAGCATCTTTTGTTCCTCTAGCCATTGCAAAATATCTATCAAGTCCATCTTCTATATTTCTAAATCTTTTTGGGATCATATCTACCATAGTAGATACATCTAAAACAAAATCATATAAAGAAAAATCATTTGATGGGATATAGTCTAAATCTGCATTTATTACCCTTTTCATTCTATCAATATCAACTTCTTCTACTTTTTTTAGCATCTCTTCTTTAGATATTTCACCTTTCCAGTAGCTTTCAATAGCTTTCTTTAATTCTCTATTTGGGCCAATTTTTGGATAACCAAAGATTGTAGTCTTAACTGCCATAAAATTCCTCCTAAAAATTTTCCTTAATATTTTATTTTCACATATTATAATTTTTAGTGCAAATTAAGTTAAGATATATATTGGTATCCTAAGGTTTTTAATAAAGTTAGGTCTTCTTTCCATTCAGGTTTAACTTTTACCCAAAGATTGAGATATATCTTTTTCTTCAGTAAAAACTCAAGTTCTTCCCTTGCAAGTTTTCCTATTTTTTTAAGAGTTTGGCCATTCTTACCTATTACTATTTTTTTATGATTTTCTCTTTCTACATAAAGAACTGCATCTATTATTAATAGATTTTTATTTTTTTCTCCTTCTTTAATACTTTCAACTTCTACTGCTATTGAGTATGGAAGTTCTTTTTTTAATAGATTGAATGCTTTTTCTCTAATTATTTCTGCAATATAAAATTTTAAAGGTAAGTCTGTTATCTGATCTTCTGGAAATAATGGAGGAGATTCAGGTAAATATTTTTTTAAAACTTCTATATATCTATCTAAATTTGTGCCTTTTAAAGCTGAAATTGGAATAATTTCTTTAAACTCATATTTTTGTGATACTTCTTCAATTAAAGGAAGTAAAACATCTTTTGGCTTAACTTTATCTACTTTATTTATAAGTAAAATAGTTGGTTTGTTTAATTTTTCTAAATAGTTTTCTACTAATTGATCATCTTCTTTTGTCCAGCCTTTTACTCCATCTATTACCATAGTGATAATATCTGCTTCTTCCATTGAAGAAACTGCAGAATCAACAACTGTTTTTGTTAATATATCTTTACCTTTTTGAATTCCAGGAGTATCTAAAAATATTATTTGAGCATCTTTATCATTGTAAACACCTACGATTCTTAATCTTGTAGTTTGGGGCTTTGGACTTACTATAGAAAGTTTAGTTTTTAATATATTATTTAAAAGGGTTGATTTTCCAACATTTGGCTTTCCTACTAATGCAACAAACCCTGCTTTAAAATTTTCATTTTTTTCCATTCTTTTAACCTACCTCATAATTTTTAGCTTAATACTATAATATATATTAAATATACCCAGGAGGTAGTGCAATGAATCCTAAGGATTATGCAATAGAAATAGCTAAAAAAGTAGATAAAGTAAAAAGAAAGCTTTTTTCCATAGACACAGATACAAAAAATAAACTTTTAAAAAGAGCAGCTGAGCTTATTTTAGAAAGGAAAGAAGAACTTCAAAAGGAAAATCAGAAAGATTTAGAAAAAGCAGAAAAAAAAGGATATTCAAAAGCTTTACTTGATAGACTTGCTTTAAATGAGAAAAGAATAAATGGAATGGTGCAGGTTTTAAATGATGTTATAGCTTTACCTGATCCTGTTGGTGAAGTAATTTCAATGTGGACAAGGCCAAATGGTTTAAAAGTTGGACAGATGAGAGTGCCTCTTGGAAGTATTTTAATAGTTTATGAAGCAAGACCAAATGTTACTATAGAAGCAGCATCTTTATGTATAAAATCTTCAAATGCAGTAATTTTAAAAGGTGGAAGTGAAACAATAAACTCAAATAGAGTACTTGTTGATATATTAAAACAAGCAGCAAGAGAAGTAGGTTATCCTGAAGATGCTATTGCTTTTGTTGATAGCACAGATAGGCAAGTAGTTAATGAACTTTTACAACTTGACCAATATATAGATGTTGTTATACCAAGAGGTGGAGAAGGACTTATTAGAGCAGTTGCAGAAAATTCTAAAATACCTGTAATAAAACATTATAAAGGTGTATGTAATCTTTACATTGACGATGAAGCAGATTTTGATAAAGCATTAAATATTGCATATAATGCAAAAGTTGAAAGACCTTCAGTTTGTAATGCTATAGAAAACTTAATTGTTCATAAAGATATAGCAGAAAAATTTCTACCTGAAATAGCATACTATTATGGTAAAGCAGGCGTTGAGATGAGATGTGATGAAAGAGCTTTACAGATTTTAAAAGATGATCCAAAAGCAAAAAATACAGAAATAAAACCTGCAACAGAAGAAGATTTTTATGAAGAGTTTTTAGATTTAATAATAGCAGTAAAAGTAGTTGATAGCCATGATGAAGCAATAGATTTTATCCATAAATATGGATCTTCTCATTCAGAAAGTATAATCACTGAAAACTATACAAAAGGAATGAAATTTATAAACAATGTAGATAGTGCAGCAGTTTATATAAATGCATCTACAAGATTTACAGATGGAAATGAGTTTGGACTTGGTGCAGAAATGGGAATATCTACAGATAAAATCCATGCAAGAGGTCCAATGGGATTAAAAGAACTTACTATCCCTAAATTTATAATCTTTGGAAATGGACAGATAAGAAATAATGTTGGCATTCCTAAAGAAGAGGAAGAAATTAATATAAACAAAGAAGCATGTGAAAGAAAATAAGGAGAAATGATGAAAAATATAAATGATTTTTTTAAAGCAAAAAAAGAAAAGAAAAAAATAAGTATGATCTCTACTTATGAATACTGGTCTGCAAAAATATGTGAAGAAGCAGGAATTGATTGCATTTTAGTTGGTGATTCTGTTGGAATGGTAGATGCAGGTTATGATTCTACCCTTCCAGTTTCACTAAATGAAATGATTTATCATGCAAAAGCAGTTAGAAAAGGGGCTCCGAATACATTTATAGTAGTAGATATGCCTTTTTTAACCTATCAAGTTAGCAAAGAAGAAGCATTAAAAAATGCAGGAAAAATAATGAAAGAAACAGGAGCTAATGCAGTTAAAGTAGAAGGTGGAAGAGAGATAGCCCTTATAATACAAAAGTTAGTAAATGCAGGAATTCCTGTAATGGGACATTTAGGACTTACCCCTCAATCTGTTCATGCATTAGGAGGATATAAACTACAAGGGAAAACAGAAAAACAAAGAAGAAAAATAATAGAAGATGCTCAAATTTTACAAGAAGCAGGAGTTTTTTCTATAGTTCTTGAAGCAGTTCCTTCTGATTTAGCAAAAGAAATTACAGAAATTTTAGATATTGCGACCATAGGAATAGGTGCAGGCAAATATACAGATGGCCAAGTGCTTGTTTTACATGATATGCTTGGATTTTTTGATAAATCACCTAAATTTGTAAAAAGATATATAGAAAGTAGAAATTTATTTTTAAATGCTTTAAAAGAGTTTAAAGAAGATATAATAAATGGAAAATTCCCATCAGAAGAACATATTTACAAATAATTTAGAAGATATTATAAAAGCTTTAAAAAACGGAAAAGTTGTTGTTTTTCCTACAGATACTTTATATGGAATTTTAGCAGATGCTTTTAATAAAAAAGCAGTAGAAAGAGTTTACAAAATAAAAAAGAGGAAACCGGATAAACCATATATTATCTTAATTAAAGATATATCAGTTTTAAAAAAGTTTAATGTTTATTTATCTACGGAAGAAAAAAAGCTTTTACAAGCAAAAGGAATTACTGTTATTTTAAATCTAAAAAATCCTACGGAGTTTGAATATTTACATAGAGGATTAAATAGTTTAGCTTTTAGAATTCCAAAAGAAGGTGTTATAGTTAATTTATTAAATAAAATTCCTGCAGTAATTGCACCAAGTGCAAATCCTGAAAACTTACCACCTGCAAAAAATATTGAAGAAGCTTTTAAATATTTTAAAGAAAATATAGATTTATATTTTACAGGCGATAAACCTAAATCTGAAAAACCATCTACAATAGTAAAAATAGAAAATGGGAAACCAATTATATTAAGAGAAGGAAATATTTCTGAAAAAGAGATTAAAGATATTATTGAACATAAAAAGAATTAGTTATTATTACAGGTTCAAAAGAAAAATAAATATTTTTTAGATTAAAATCATATTTATAAACAATAAAAAAATAATATCCAGCAGTTTTAGGTTTTATTGAAAAAGAGCTATTATAATACTTATAAACTTTACCATTTTTATAAACTGCTATAATATAATTTCCTGTAGGTTTATAAACATAAATTATTGGATTATTTTCTAATTTTAATGGGCTTCCAAGAGTAAGTTCTTTCTTTCCTTCTACTGCATAAAAATCAAAATCTGGATTTTCATAAAAATAAGTGTAAGAACTTCCATTTTTAATACTTTCAGCAATTTCTATCTTTTTCTTAAAAAAACTTAATTTATCAAAATCTTTCTTAACATAAACAGCATTTTTTATAAGCTTTAATTGATATTTTAAGCTTGGATATTCAAAATTAGTTGTTTTTAAAGATATATAAGCATCAGATTTAGCAACAAAACACTGGCCTGTAATAGGGCTAAATTTTTTGAAAAATTGCAACTTATCAATAATTTCTGATTTTTTATAGAAAGCATACTCTTTATTAAATGGATAAAAAATATAATATTTAAATTTTTTAAAAAAACTTAAAATTCCTGAAGATTCCTCTTTTACAGAAAATATCTCTTTACAAGGTATATTTTTTACATATATAAATCTATTTTTATACTTTCCTTCAAAAAAAAGAGGATTTTTTTCTGTAAGGAATATATACTGATTTTTATTTAGATTATCTATTAAATCTTTTAAAGTTATTAAAGAATTTCCATCATATTCAGTTATTGGATGATATATAAGATCTATCTTCTTTAAAGTTTGTGGTTTTTCAATTTTATTGTTTTCAGAATATACTTTTTTTAAATAAGCAATAGGAAAAAATTTTTCTAAATAAAGGAAACAAATAAATAAAATTATAAAAAGGAGCAAAAAGCTCCTTATTTTAGATTTCATTTTATCTGCCTATAATTCCTTCAGTTGGAGAAGATGCAGAAGCATACATCTTTTTAGGAATTCTTCCTGCAAGATATGCAAGTCTTCCAGCTTTAACTGCATATTTCATTGCAACAGCCATTTTAATTGGATCTTTTGCTTGTGCTATAGCAGTATTCATTAAAACACCATCAACACCAAGTTCCATAACAATTGCTGCATCTGATGCTGTACCAATTCCTGCATCAACTATAACAGGAACATTTACTGCTTCTTTTATAAAGAGAATATTATATGGATTTTGAAGTCCAAGTCCTGAGCCAATAGGAGCAGCTAATGGCATTACTGCGGCACAACCAATATCTTCAAATCTTTTTGCCATTACTGGATCATCTGTAATATAAGGTAAAACTGTAAATCCTTCTTTAACTAAAATTTCAGCAGCTTTTAAAGTTTCTATCATATCAGGATATAATGTTTTTTGATCTCCTATAACCTCAAGCTTAACAAATCCATGTCCGAGAGCTTCTCTTGCAAGTTTAGCAGTTACAACTGCTTCTTCTGCAGTATAACAACCAGCAGTATTTGGAAGAATCATTACTTTAGAAGTATCTATATAGTCCAAAAGGTTAGGCTCATCAGGATTTGTAATATTAACTCTTCTTACTGCAACAGTTATCATTTCAGCTCCAGAAGCCTCTGTAGCTTTTGCAGTTTCTTCAAAATCTTTATACTTACCTGAGCCAACTATAAGCCTTGATTTAAAGGTTTTATCTCCAATCTTTAAAACATCATTTTCTAAGAGTTTTTCTTCATTAAACATTTAATTCCTCCAAAAACAAATTTATGTTTTAATTATATCAAATCTAAAATATATTAATTTTTTTGTAAATTTGCAAAAAAACAAAAGATTTAGCTGATAAAGGCTTATCTTATAAAAGTCTCTTTTGGTATAAAGTTTGCATAAAAATATACGAATTAAGAAATATGGTAAGTAAATACTTGACAACTTAATATAAAATAGAATATCTTAATAATAGAAAAAACTATATTTTAATGGAGGTTTAGTAACATGAAAAAAGTATTAGGTTTAGCAGCAGCAGGATTAGTTGCAGCAGGAGCTGCAAATGCAGGAACTTTAACTGTAGCAAATACAGATATTACACTTTATGGTGGAGTTTCTGCAAGTTATGATTACATGGATAATGATCATGTAGCAGCACAGAATAATGTAGCAGGAAATCAAGATAATTTCCATGTTACAACTTTTGCTATTGGTTTAATGAAAAAAGCAGATCCTAACAAAAGCCCAATAGGATTTAATGCAGCGTTTGCAAGCTTTGATATTCCAACTGTAATTGCATCTGGAAAAGTTGTAAATGATAACAATTTAATAAAGTATGGTCAAACTTCTGAATTCAAACCTTGGCTTGCTTATGCAACAATAGCTCCTATTGAAGGGCTTTCTATTGATGCAGGTCTTTTATGGAACAAATTTGGAGAAGCTCCTTTAACTATCTTAAATAAAAACTATACAAGAGGTATCTTATTTACTGGTCATCCTGTTCTTTATCCAGGTGCAAGAGTTAATTATGATGCAGGTATTGCTAAAGTTTATGTTGGATATAATCAAGGTGGTGGTTTAAGACAGGGTAATGTAAAAGATGCAGTAGAAGCCGGTGTAATGGCAGATCTTGGAGTAGCAAAAGTTGGACTACATATGTACGATGAGTCAGCAGGTAGAAATCTTTATGTAGCATGTGCAAAAGCTGATGCAGGTGTTGCTAAAGTTGGAGTAGAAATAGATTATACTACTTTAGATGATAATGCTAAAACACCTGGTGCTGATGATTCAGCATTAGGAATAGCTTTAAATGTTGATCCTGTAATTAATGAGCAAGTTTCTGTACCTGTAAGAATTGAATATGTAAATAATGGAGATTCAGCTCCAGGAGATATATCAGGAAGTGGAATTTACCTAACAGGTGAAAAAAGTGCTTGGTCATTTACAATAACTCCTACTTATAAACCAACTAAAAACACATTTGCAAGAGTAGAAGCGGCTTATGTTACTACAGATAAAAAAGTATTTGTAAATGATAAAGGAAATGGTAAAGATTCAAGAACTGTATTAGCATTTGAAGCTGGATTCTTATTCTAATTAAAAATATCTAACTGAAACTTACCAAGCCTCCCGTTAAAACGGGAGGCTTTTTTATTTTATGAGATATATCTTTGATTTTTAATTTAAATTCATTGATAATAATCTTATGTTTGGAATAGAAAAACTTCTTGAAAAGATTTTAAATAGGCAAAATACTCCAAAAGAAAAAAGAGAAGAGTTTAATATAAAAACAAAGTATGTTCATGGCCTTTTGTTTTATAACTCTTATTTTGATAAACTTGCAGGAGCTTTATCAAGAGATACAGTTGCTTTTATAGTTGGTGGATGGATTAGAGATAGACTTTTAAACAGGCCTGTTGGTAAAAAAATAGATATAGATTTTGTAGTTACTACTGATCCTTTTGAAATTGTTAAAAATTTTCAAAAAGTAGTTGGTGGAGATATTTTTAAGTTTGAAAAAGAAACAAAAGTTGCATCTATCATATTTTTTGAAGGAGATATTAAATACAGATTTGACTTTTCATATATGGATATATCAGATATTTTAAATTCTGATTTAAATTTTAATGAAAAAGAATTAAAAATAGTAGATAGATTAAATGAAAATCTATTAAGTAGAGATTTTACAATAAATGCAATGGCTATAGTATTTGATGATGCATTAGGACTTGGAGCATCTCAAACTGTTTTGTTTGATCCTTCAGGTGGATTAGAAGATTTACAAGCTGGGATAATAAAACCTATTTCTTATGAAAATATTGAAAAAGATCCAGTAAGAATTATTAGAGGATATAGAATAGCCCAAGAAATAGATTTTGATATAGACAAAGATTTTGAAAAATGGGTAAAAGAAAATAAATCTATTTTAAAAAATGCACCAATAGAAAGATTAAGAGATGAGATTTTAAAAATATTTGATAAAGAAAAAAGTTATGAAACCCTTGACAAACTTTTAGATAAACATATTTTACAAGAAATTGTACCTGAGATTAATGAAGTTTTAAATGAAAAAGAATCAATAGAAGTTCTTAAAAATTTAGAAAATTATTTAAAAAAAAAGAAAGTTTTATAAATAAAAATCTTTTAAAAAATTTTGGTAAAAAAATATTTCTTTCAGATTTTACAGATGAAACTTTTTTAAAGGTTTCTGCTTTTTTTATTAATTATACAGATTTTAAAATAATTGGAAAGCAGTTATCACTTGGTAAAAAAGCCACTATGTTTTGTAATAATTTAATTAAAGGCTTTCAATCTCTTGAAAAACTATTTATAAACAGAGAAAATTTAAAAAAAGAAAAGCTAAACCTTTGGTTATACGAAAACAAAGATAGACTGACTCATACATTTTTAATTTTAATTTCTAAAATCAATAAAAAAGAAGCTGTAGATTTTATTAAGCAGATTCAAGATTACTATTTTAATATTTATCAAAAGCAGATAAGAGAAGAACCTTTTTTGTCAGGTAAAGAAATAATAGAAATTTTTAATTTAAAGCCTTCTCCCTTAGTTGGAAAGCTAAAAGATAGTTTATTAAAAGCACAGATTAAAGGAAAAATAAAAACAAAAAGGCAAGCTGTAGAATATATAAAGTCTTTACTTGATAATTCCACCACCTAAAAGAATATCATCTTTATAAACTGCTAAAATCTGTCCAGAAGCAAATTTTATCTGTGGTTGTTTAAATTTTACTTTCAAAACACCATCTTTATATGAAAAATCTTCAACATCTACTGGCTTTTGTCTATATCTTCCTTGAACTTTTAAATTTCCTTGCCATTTTTCTATTGGTAAATGGAAATTAAAATTTATTGTCTCAACAAAATCAGTTAAAAGCTCTTTATTTTCACCAACAATTAAAATATTTTTTTCAGGGATTTTATCTAAAACATAAAGAGGCTCATTCCATCTTATTCCAAGGCCTCTTCTTTGTCCTATTGTGTAATAGGCAATGCCTTTATGTTTTCCAAGTTTTTTTCCTGAAATATGGTAAATATCTCCTTCTTCTAGCTCAAAACTTTTAGTTTCTTGTATATATTCTGCTGGTGTTTTACCGGCTGTAAAACATATCTCAAAGCTATCTTTTTTCTTTGATACTGGAAGTTTATATTTTCCTGCTATTTCTCTTGTTTTTTCCTTAGTTAAATTTCCAAGAGGAAAAATAAGCCCATTTATAACCTCTTTTTCTACAAGAGCCATAAAGTAAGACTGATCTTTATTTTTATCTATACCTCTTTTTATAAGCTTTTGACCTTCTATCTCTACAGTGTTTATATAATGTCCTGTAGCTAAATAGTCTATTCCTAAAACTGCTTTTACATATTTATATAATCTGCCTGTTTTTATCTCTCTATTACATATACTACAAGGATTTGGTGTTTTTCCTTCTTTTAAATCATTTATAAAGTAATCAATTACTTTATCTTTAAAATCTTTTTCCCAGTCTATTGTAAAATGCTGAATACCTAAATAAGAAGCTACTTTTTTTGCATCTTTTACATCTTGAGGAGAACAGCATACTTGTATATCTTCACAAGCTTGGATAGAAGAAAGCTTTAAAGTAATACCTATTACCTCATATCCTTGCTCCTTAAGGAGTAGAGCAGCTACAGAGCTGTCTACTCCACCACTCATTCCAACAGCTACTTTTTTCATTATTTAGATATAAGTTCTCCCATTTTGAATATAGGTAGGTAAAGAGCAACTATTATAAATCCTACTATACCACCTATAAAAACCATTAATAAAGGTTCTATAGTTGATAAAAGTCCTTCTACTGCTCTATCTACTTCATCTTCAAAGAACTCTGCGATGGTATCAAGCATTTCATCCATTCTACCTGTCTCTTCACCTACCTTTAACATAGAAATGAATATAGGAGGGAATATATTTTTATCAAGAGATGACCATAAAGGTTTACCTTTTTCAACTTCATCTTTTGCTTTTAAAATAGCATCTTCTATTATTACATTTCCTACAACCTTAGAAGCTATTTCTAAAGCTCTAATAATAGGAACACCACCTGCAACTAATGTAGCAAAAGTTCTTGCAAATTTAGCTATAGCTCCTTTTAAAAATATCTGGCCAAGTAATGGAAGTTTTAACATAATACGATGGTATATTTTTTTCCCAATAGGCGTTTTATAAAAATAAGAATTTATACCAAATAAAGCAAATATAAATATAATTATATAAAGAGCATTTGTTCTTAAATTATTACTAATATCTATTAAAATCTGAGTTAAAAATGGGAGGTTTGCACCCATTCCAGCATACATTTTTGCAAAAGTAGGAACTATAAAAGTTAAAATACCTATTACAATTAATGTTGCTATAATTAATACTGCAGCAGGATACCAAGAAGCACTTATTAACTTTCTTTTAATTGCTGCAATTTTTTCATAATATTGACTTGCCCTTTGTAAAATAATATCTAAATTCCCAGATTCTTCAGCAGAAGCAATAAGATTAACTAAAAAATTTGGAAAAACCGTAGGAAATTTTTCCATTGCTTTTGATAAAGAAGTCCCTGCTATTACATCTTCTTGAACTTTTAATAATGCTTCTTTTAAAGTTTTGTTTGTTGTTTGCTCAGCTATTATCTCTAAAGCAGTTGCAATACCAACACCTGCACTAATCATAGCTCCAAGCTGTCTTGTAAATAATGCAAGGTCTTTTTCTTTAACTTTTGGTTTAAATAAAGAGATTGATATTTCTATATTTTTCTTTTTTTCTGAAGGTATATTTATTTCCTGTATTTTTACTTCTTTAAACCCTTGAGAAATTAATTTTTCTTCAGCTTCTTTAATATTATTACCTTCAATAAATCCTTTTCTTAAAACACCATAATTATCTCGTGCAGTATATCTAAACTTAGCCAATTTCTTATATTCCTCTCATTTTCAATAGTCTTTCAAGTTCTTGAGGTTCTGGAGAAGCTTTAAATGCATCTTCAACAGAAATAAGTCCTTCTCGTAAAGCTTTTAATATAGATTGATTCATTGTTTGCATTCCTGATTCTGCTTGTCCCGATTGCATTAATCCATAAATTTGGTGAATTTTATTTTCTCTAATTAAGTTTCTTATAGCTGTATTTGGAATTAACACTTCATGTATTAATACTCTACCACCACCAATTCTTGGAAGTAATCTCTGAGAAATAATTCCTTGAATAACAAAACTTAATTCTGTTCTAATTTGATCTTGTTCATGTTCCGGAAATACATTTATTATACGGTTTATTGTTTGAACAGCTGTATTTGTATGAAGTGTACCAAAAACTAAATGACCAGTTTCTGCAGCTGTTAAAGCAGCTTTTATAGTTTCTAAATCTCTCATTTCTCCAACAAGTATTACATCTGGATCTTCACGAAGAGCATATTTTAGTGCTGTTGAAAAACCATATGTATCATTTCCAACTTCTCTTTGTGAAACTACCGACTTTTTATGTGGAAATAGATATTCAATAGGATCTTCTATTGTAATAATATGATAAGAGAAATGAGAATCTATATAATCAATCATAGATGCTAAAGTTGTAGTTTTACCAGAACCTGTTGGACCTGTTACCAAAACAAGCCCCATACTTTTATGGCAAAGTTCTTTCACTGATGGAATTAACCCAAGTTCTTCCATTGGTTTTATTTCATAAGGTAATCTTCTTAAAGCTGCAGCAACTGTTCCTCTTTGAGCATATACATTTACTCTAAATCTTCCTATGCCTTTTATACCAACAGAGAAATCAACTTCATGTTTTTCCTCAAAAGTTCTTCTTTGTTTTTCATTCATTATTGAGTATATTAACTCCTGTGTATCTTTTGGCATTAAAACTGGATATTGAGTAAGATAAACAATCTTTCCATCAACTCTTAATGCAGGTGGTGCTCCTGCTAATATATGAATATCTGAAGCATTAGCTTCTACAGACTCTTGGGCTATACTATCAATAGTTAAACTCATTTTATCTACCCTCTTTTTATATACTTAATTTACTTCATTAATACCCTTTCTACTTCAGCAATATCAGTAATTCCTTTCTTTATTTTTATTAAACCATCTTGATATAATGTTTTCATTCCTTTTTGTATTGCTATTTCCCTTATTTCTTCTGCTGTTTTTCCTTTTATAACTGCTTTTTTAATATCTTCGTCAATTTTTAAAAGTTCATGAACAGCAGTTCTTCCTTTGTATCCTGTATGATTGCAATACTCACATCCTCCAGGATTATGATCATAAAACTCCCCAGTCTCTATATCTTCTTCTGTTAATCCTTCTCCAAGCCAAAACTCTTTACCAAATCTACTAGGTTTTTTACATTTAGGACATAATTTTCTTATAAGTCTTTGAGCGACTATAAGATTTACAGATGTAGAAACTAAAAAACTTTCAACACCTATATCTACAAGTCTTGTAATAGAAGATGGTGCATCATTAGTGTGAAGTGTAGAAAAAACAAGGTGTCCTGTTAATGCAGCTTTTACTGCTATTTCTGCTGTTTCTCTATCTCTAATCTCTCCAACAAGTATAATATCTGGGTCTTGTCTTAAAAATGCTCTTAAAACTTCAGCAAATGTTAAACCTATATTTTCTTTAACCTGAACTTGATTTATACCTTTTATTGCAACCTCAACTGGATCTTCTGCAGTAGATATATTAACATCTTTTGTATTTCTTTCCATTAAAGCAGTATAAAGGGTTGTAGTTTTACCAGAACCTGTTGGACCAGTTACTAAAACCATTCCCCAAGGGCTATATATTGCTTCTCTAAATAACTTTAAATCATCTTCCTCAAACCCTAAATCTTCAAGTTTAAGATTTCTATAGCTTTCTACATCTTGAATTCTCATTACAATTTTTTCACCATACACAGTAGGAATAATAGAAACCCTTAAATCAATAGGTTTACCATCAATTTTTATTCTAATTCTTCCATCTTGAGGAAGTCTTTTCTCTGATATATCAAGATTAGACATTATTTTATATCTAGCTATTAAAGCATCTTTTACAGAAATAGGTAAAATTTTGATAGGCCTTAAAATACCATCTATTCTATATCTAACTCTAACTTCTTTTTCAAAAGGTTCTATATGTATATCAGACGCTCCCATACGTACTGCATTTACTATAAATGCTCTTGATGCTTTAACTATTGGAGATTCTTCTGCTTCTTTAACCAGTAATTCATTAGATTCTTCCTCTTCTTTAATAACTTCTTCTTCTACTTCACTTTCAAGCTCTATATCTTCTAAAACATCTTTAGCAGACACATGAGGAGCTAATTGTGATAGAAGTTCTTCTATTTCTGATAAAGTAGCAATATACATTTTATAATTTTTTACACCTGTAAACTTAAGATACTGGATAATTTCTCTATCTGTTGGATTTAAAATAGCAATTTTTAAGTTTTCTAAATCTGCATTTAAAGGAACAAAATATTTTCTTCTTAAAAATGGGAATGAAAATATTTTTAAAATATCGTTGACAGGAATTGATTCTACCTTTTCTTTTTTGAAAGGTAGTAAATTTAATTTTTTTACAAAAAATTCTTTAATTTTATTCTCTGAAGCTAAATTATTTCTTATCAATGAGACTAAAAAAGAAGAAAAATCTTTGGTTAATAAGTTTTCATTCTCTCTCACAGTTTCAGGGGAAACTGCTCCAAAATCTACTAATAATCTTAATAGATTATATTTTCTTTTTTCTTTTTCCATTTTTTATAATTTTTACGATTTAGTTTAAATAAATTATATAAAAATAGATTATACAACATAATAAAGTTTAATTTATAATATAATAAAATCAAAATATTCAAATTCAATTAAGTAGGAGGTAGTATTATGAAAAAATTATTATTATCATTAAGTGGAGCAATGGTTATTGCTTCTGGAGCATTTGCAGCAGATGGATCTCAAGTTTTCCAATCTAAAGGATGTGGAGCTTGCCATCAAGCTACTGTTGATACTGTAGGGCCATCTTTAAAGAAAATTGCATCTGCTTATAAAGGAAAGAAAAATGAATTAATAGCTTTTTTAAAAGGAGAACATCCAGCTGTTGTAGACCCTGCTAAATTTGCTATTATGCAACCACAATTAAACACAACAAAAGCTTTACCAAAAGATCAGCTTGAAGCATTAGCTGATTTTATCTTAAGCCATTAAGAACATTTTCCCCCTTCTTGGGGGATCTTATTTAAAAAATGAGGCTATTAATAATAATATCGTGCTTATTTTCCTTATCTATTGCTCAAGAAAAAAATATAGGCAAACTTTTAGTTGAAAAGTATAACTGTTTATCTTGTCATGATTTTTCACAAAAGAGAACTGGACCTTCTTTTGCAGAAATAGCGAAAAAATATGGAACATCGGAAAAATCTGCAGAAGAAGTTGCTAAAATAATAATAAATCCTCCTTCTTTTATGCCACCATTTAAAATTCCTTTTTCTCAAGCTAAAGCTATAGCTGAATATGTTCTAAAAGAAGGTGCAAAAGCTGCAAAAGAAAAGAAGAAAAAAGAATATGATGACTCTTATCTTGATTTAGATAGCCAGTTTCATTAAAATTACTGCCATTTTTTTGCCCTTTCATCATCTTTATTTGTTTCTTGATTTTTCTTTACAAACCATAAAGTTAAGGCTACAAGAATTATTACTCCTAAAATAATAATAAATCCTTCAATATAAGAATCAGCATTACAAAAAACACCAAAAGAAGAGTACGGATCACATTTTTGAAGATTTCCTAAATCTGGATTCTGCATTTTTATACCTCATATATTAGCATTTATCATACTATTAACATATAATATTACATATAATAAATTTTGTCATAATTTAATTTTAGGAGGATTTTTTCATGGGTATGACATTAACAGAAAAAATAATAGCAGCTCATGCTGGAAGAAAATATGTAGAACCAGGAGAACTTGTAACAGTTAAAGTAGATTTAGCTATTGCTAATGATATAACAGCACCTCTTGCTATAAAACAACTTGAAAAATATGGAATAGATAAAGTATATGATCCTGATAAAATAGCACTTGTTATGGATCATTTCTTCCCACCAAAAGATATACTTTCTGCACAGCAAATTAAAATATCAAGAGATTTTGCAAAAAAAATGGGAATAAAAAACTATTTTGAAGGTCAAGATAGCGGAGTAATGCATACTGTTTTACCTGAAAAAGGATTTATTGTACCAGGAGATTTAGTAATAGGTGCAGATTCACATACATGTACTTATGGAGCATTAGGAGCTTTTTCAACAGGTGTAGGTTCTACAGATTTAGCATATATTTGGGCTACAGGTGAGACTTGGCTTAAAGTACCAGAAACTATGAAATTTACATTTTATGGAAAACCTCAAAGATGGGTAGGTGGAAAAGATTTTGTTTTAACAGTAATAGGTGAAATAGGTGTTGATGGAGCTTTATATAGAGCAATGGAATACCATGGAGAGGCTATAAAAGAATTAGATGTTGAAAATAGATTAACTATTACAAATATGGCTATTGAAGCAGGTGGAAAAAATGCAATTATGGAAGCAGATGAAAAAGTTTTAGATTGGTTAAAAGGAAGAATAAAGAGAGAGCCTGTAATATATAAAGCAGATAAAGATGCTAAATACTGCTGTGAATATGAGTTTGATGCATCAAAAATAGAGCCAGTTGTAGCAGCTCCAAACTTACCTTCAAATGTAAAACCAGTAACAGAAGTAGCAGGAAGACCAATTAATCAAGTGTTTATTGGTTCTTGTACAAATGGAAGAATGTCAGACTTAAGAATAGCTGCACAAATATTAAAAGGTAGAAAAGTTCATCCAGATGTAAGATGTATTGTAATACCTGCTTCTGACAATATCTATAGACAAGCAATGCATGAAGGAATTTTAGAAATTCTTTCAGATGCAGGATGTTTAATAAGTACTTCTACTTGTGGTCCTTGCCTTGGAGGACATATGGGTATTCTTGCAGAAGGAGAAGTAGCAGTTTCAACTTCAAATAGAAACTTCACAGGAAGAATGGGACATCCAAATTCAGAAGTTTACCTTGCAGGCCCTGCAGTAGCTGCAGCTTCAGCAGTACTTGGAAGAATTGCTCATCCTGATGAAGTTGTAGGTACAAAAGCAGAAGCTTTAGTATAAATAACTTAACCTTATATAAAAGGCTACCTTTTGGTAGCCTAATTAATTTTATTTATAAATTTTAGCTTTAAATAGCTGTAATATAGAAATATAAATATCTTTAAAATATACGATTGAGAATTATTCTGGTGCTTTTTATGACAGTTTCCTAACTTTATAAATTAGCCTCTTTTTGGAACTCTCTAAATTTTATAACTGCTTGTTTATTTTTTAAGTTTTGATAGATTTTGTGAAAGTCTATAGCTTGTTTATAGCTTTTAATTAAGGTTTTTATTAAATCACATACAACTTCATCTCCGGCTATACATTCATTCATCATATCTATTAATAAATCTTCTAAAGATATTACATTAATAATATCTCCATTAACTTCTATCTGATTAAAGGTTCCTGTTGGTATAAGTTCAAATTTTTTGCTTATTTCTACTACTAAATCTCCTTTAGTCCAAAAATCTCCTATTTGCTCAAATCCAAGATTTTTTAAAACTTTTTGTAAAAGATTTAAATCAGGAAAAAGAAGAGAGATTATATTGGCTGGATACATTCCTTGAGAATAAACAGTTAAAGCAAATTTACCAACAATAATAGGTGTAATGTTATAACCTGCTTTTTTTATTTCTGAATATATCTGCTTTATGGCTTTTATCTGATTTTCTAAAGTAGACATTTTTACTCCTAAAAGTAAAAGCAGGGGCGAAAGCCTGCTCATTGATTATTTCTGATATGGTAGTTTTACAAGTTTTATATATTTATCTGTATATTCCTTTGTATTAAAAACTGCAAGCTGATCAAATAAAAACTCAAATTTGTTATAAAGGGCTTCTAATATTTTATCTTTATACTCTTTATCTAAGGTCCACCATTCATATTTAAATGGTCCAAATCCTTTTTTTCTTGTTTTATAAATAAACTGTTCTTCTGTCCAGCCTTCTTTCCATTCATTTTTAAGATTTTCTTTTATCCAGTTATAAATCTTATTTCTAAAATCTTCAGGAATTAAATCATACATTATGTTTTGAAAACCTGTAGCAAGGTGGATTTCACAACAGTTATTATTTGGGAATTTATGGAATAACTCATCTGGTAATGTAGATGCACCATGTTGAACAGTACCACCAAGATTATATTTTTCTCTTGCTACTTTTCCAATATCTCTTAAAACATTAAAATCAAGCTTTACTTTAGCAACTGTTCCATCTGGTAAAGGAATACCACCATGTGCTGTTCCTGTTTGAACAGATATTTTAGAAATGCCTTCCATATTTTCAGGAATATTTTCTAAATATCCTTCCATAAATGCTTCAAACTCTTCTACTGTAGAGTTTTTGCCACCAATATGTCCAATCTCTCCACCAATAGAAACAGTTATTCCTTCTGGTTCTATTTCTCTTATAAATTTTGTCATTTTTGCAGTGTTTAAATAATTATGGTATTGTTGCTCTTTTAATGTAGATTTTGAGTAATCAACAAGGGTAGAAGGATCTATATCTATATTATAAAATCCAGCTTTTATAGCTTCTTCTGTTAAATCTTTTATAGCGTTAAGCTCTGCTTCTGGGTCTTTTTCATAATTTTTTGCATTAAATTGGAAATGATCCCCTTGAATAAAAACAGGTCCTTTATATCCTTCTTTTATTGCAGCAGCTAATACTGCAGATGTATATTCAGAAGGTCTTTGGAATGTATAACCAATCTCTGATTTTGCAATTTCAAATATGAAAGCTCCAACATCATGTTTTAAAGCTACTTTAAAAATCTGTCTTGCAACATCATAAGTCATTCCTCTAATGTTTATAGCAGGTGTTGTAAAATCTCTTGTTTCTCCTCTTGCCATAGCTCTATATAAATCATTTATTGAAGAGGCAACTGCTCCAAGTTCATTTGCTACATCTCTTATAATCTTTTTAGCTTCTTCTTTCGTCTCTTCATTTTCAGAAAAAACTGCAGTATAAATAAGATCATCTATAACAGAATCTCTTAATTTATTTTCATCTTCTATTTTTACATTTCCTTCTTCATAGGATATAGTACCTTCTAATAACTGCTGTAATTCTGCTGGAGAATTTGCAATAGATGGCATAATTTTCCCTCCTACAATTTTAATTGTAATAAATTATATCAGTTTTATTTAGTTAGAGCACATCATGAATTACGACATTTTTTCCAGCCCATTGGCTCATTATATTACATGCAACATGTGCTCCTGAACCTATAGCTGCAGCATACATTGTAAAGCATCCTGCGGCATTTCCTACAACCCAAAGATTATCTTTAACTTTAAAATCTCCATCATGTTTAATCATTACTTTTCCAGGCCTTGGTGATTTCACATTGTCTATAACTTCAACATTTAATCCTTCAATTGAAAACTCATGGAAACCTGTAGCTATTACTAAAATATCACCTTTATAAACATTTCCACTTTCTGTTTCTACTTGAAAACCTTCTCCAGATTCTTCTGCTTTTACAACTCTTTCATTTTTAATCTCTATATTTTCATACTCAAGAGCTTGTTTTTTTATTTCTTCAAGTAAATCTTTTCCAACTGTTCCTTTTTTTATACCTGCCACATTATTAAGTTCAGCTTTTAATAAATCTGAACTTCCACCAGAATCAATAACTAAGTATTTTCTGTTTTTTGACCAATCAAATCTATCATTTGCAGAACCTAAGGTAATTGCACATGATAAACCTGCTGGTCCACCACCAATTATAATTACATCATATTTATCCATTGAATTTCCTCCTTGCTAGCATTATCTTTTTTTTAAAAGTTTCTTAAGGTGTAATAGTTAATGAATTTTTTAAAGTATCTTTTTATTATTATATTTATAATTTTAACATATTCCTGTAATCAAAAGAATGAAATTCTTAAAGTTGGAACTAATGTTTGGCCGGGGTATGAGCCTATTTATATAGCAAGAGAAATAGGAAAACTTGATAAAAATATAAAACTTTATAAAAAGTATAATAAAGAAACTTAAGATAGCTTTAAAACATTCTTTGCATTTTGATCTGTTATCTTCTCAAGCTCTTCAGGTGTTAATCCTAACAGGTTTGCTACAAAATCTCTTGTATAGTATATATAAGATGGTTTATTTGGTTTTCCTCTTTTTTTCTGAGGTGCTAAAAATGGGCTATCTGTTTCAAGTAATAATCTATTTAAAGGTACTTTCTTTGCAATTTCTCTAAGATTTTCAGCTTTCGGGTATGTAATATTTCCTGCAAAAGATATATAAAATCCCATATCTACACATTTTTCCATCATTTGCATATCTCCACCAAAACAGTGGATTATGCCACTTGCAGGATATGGAGCATATTTTTCAAGTATTTTTTCTGTATCTCTTGGTGCCTCTCTTGAATGTATAATAATAGGTAGATTTAACTGTTTAGCTATTTCTATCTGTCTTTCAAAAAAGTATTTCTGTTTATCCTTAGGAGTATAATCTCTATAATAATCTAAACCAAACTCACCAACTGCTATTACTTTTTTTTCTTTTTGTATGGTATCTTTTAGCTCTTCTAAATCTTTATCTGTAATATCCTTAATATCATAAGGATGAAAACCTATTGATGCATATACATTTTCATATTTATTTGCAAGTTCAACTGCTTTTTTAATCTCTTCTTTATCACAACCAATAGTTAAAAGGAAGTCTAATTTTTCTACACTTTCTTTTAAATCTTCTTCAGTTTTTAACATATCAAGATGGCAATGGGTATCTATCATTTACTACCTCTTAAGCAGGTAATGTTCCCGGTGGTACATCAGGAGCTGAAGAATCTGAAATTACATTAACTTCTTTTTTTCTACATTTATTTAAAGCAGGTACTCCATACTCTTCAAGTATTGCAAAAAACTCTTCACAAGTAATAGTTTCTTTATCAAGTAAAAGCTCTACAATTGCTATTACTGCATCTTTATAACTTTCAATTATATTTTTAGCTTTTTCATAAGATTCTCTTAATATCTTATTTACTTGCTCATCTATCTTTCTTGCAGTTTCTTCACTTATTTCAGGAGATTGGGAAGGCATAAATGGATTATTTCTTGTTGTTGATACATGGATAGGTCCTATCTCATCATACATTCCCCAAGATGCTACCATTCTATATGCAAGTTCTGTTGCTCTCATTAAATCATTTTCTGCTCCTGTTGTAATTCCATCTTTACCATAAAATACTTCTTCTGCAGCTCTTCCACCAAAAAGCTGTAATATTCTTGCCATTAAATCTTTCTTAGAATAAAGATGTCTATCTTCTTCCGGAAGATTTACAGTTACACCAAGAGCCATTCCTCTTGGAATAATAGATACTTTATGTAATGGATCTGCTTCTTTTAACATTACACTTACAATAGCATGTCCAACTTCATGGTAAGCAATTTTCTCTTTTTCTTTTTCTGTAATTGCCATTCCTTTCCTTTCAAGTCCCATCATTATTCTATCCATAGCATCTTCAAACTCTTTCATTGTAACTTTTTCTTTTCTTCTTCTTGCTGCAAGGAGAGCTGCTTCATTTACTACATTTGCAAGGTCAGCACCTGAAAATCCTGGTGTTCCTCTTGCTATTACCATTAAATCAACATCATCTGCAAGAGGTATTTTCTTTTTCTTCACATGAACTTTTAATATTTCATATCTTCCTTTTACATCTGGTTTTGGAACAGATATCTGTCTATCAAATCTACCAGGTCTGAGTAATGCAGGATCTAATATATCTGGTCTGTTTGTAGCAGCTATAACTATTATTCCTTCATTTGAATCAAAACCATCAAGCTCAACAAGAAGTTGGTTTAATGTTTGTTCTCTTTCATCATGTCCGCCACCAAAACCAACGCCACTTCTTGCTCTACCTACTGCATCTATCTCATCTATGAATACAAGACATGGAGCATGCTTTTTTGCCGTTTCAAATAAATCTCTTACTCTTGCAGCACCAACACCAACAAACATTTCCACAAAGTCAGAACCAGATATAGAAATAAATGGTACATCCGCTTCACCTGCTATTGCTTTTGCAAGTAATGTTTTACCAACTCCTGGATCTCCATAAAATAAAATTCCTTTTGGAGCTCTACCGCCAAGTCTTTGAAATCTTTGAGGGTCTTTTAAGAAATCTATAATCTCTTTTACTTCTTCTTTAACCTCATCCATTCCTGCAACATCATCAAGTTTTACATTAGGCTTTTCTTCCATATAGACTTTTGCTTTACTTTTTGCAAATGAGAATGCCCTATTAGCTCCTCCTGACATCTGTCTCATCATAAATATCCAAAGTCCTATGAAAAGAATAATTGGAAGCCAAGATATTAAAAGAGTCATTATCCAGCTATGACTTTCAGAAGGAATAACATTAACTTTTACACCATTTTCAGTAAGAATATCATAAATTTTTGAATATCCTTCTGGTACTGCAGTTTCTATCTTCTTACCTTCAGTAGTTGTTGCTATTATTTCTGTTCCTTTTACTGTTGCTTCTTTAATTTTATTTTCCTGAATTTGATGTATAAACTCAGTAAATGATATTTTATTACTTGCCATCTGCTGTGAACCAAGCATATTAAAGGCAAGTATCATTAATGCTCCTATTAAAAACCAAATCAATAAACTTTTTGACAATTGCAAGGCTTAAACCTCCTTCAATTTAAAACAAATCACATTTTTAGAATTTTCATTAATAGGATAAAGGTCTGATCTTTTATAACCAATTATCCATAAAATTTTATCCTTAAAAGTTAATAATGGTATGTTATCCCTCATATCTGCTGGAATTTTTAAATCAATCATCACATCTTTTAGCTTTTTCCATGAACTACCAAAAGGTTTAAATCTATCTCCTTTTTTTCTTTGTCTAATTTTAAACTCTATATCTTTGGAATCTATATCAAAACATACCATCTCTTTTTCATTTTTTAAATCTTCCAAATTTGGATTAGAAAGCTTAAAAATCTCTAAAATTTTATCCATCTCCTTTAAATAAATCTTTTCATTGGGTTTAACTGTATATTCAAAATAGGTAGTTTTATCACTTTTTTCAAGGTTTAGATAAAGTCTATCATATTCCTTTATAAGATAATAATTATTGCATATTTTAACTTTTTTTGTACCACCTGTTTCTACTAAATCTATTATTGATTTAAGAGTTTTATAAGAAAGTTTACAACCTATTTTTTCGTATATCCATTTATCTATTAACCTATATAAAATGGCTTTTTCTTTTATCTGATTTAACTCTATAAAATCAACTAATAAATCAAAATTTTCAATTTTTTTATTAAAATAATCCTCATCTAAATTAAAAAAATAAGACATTATAAGAGCAGAATTTTCAAAAGATGGATTAATCTCTTTTAATTTTGGAATAATTTCATGCCTTACTTTATTTCTTTTAAAATCTACACTATAGTTTGTAATATCTTCTTTATATTCTATCTGTTTTTCTTTTGCATAGTTATATATTTCTTCTTTTGTTAAATAATACAAAGGTCTTATAATATTTTTTTCTTTTGGCTTAAATCCTTTTATACCTTTTTTATTTCCTTGTATAAACCATAAAGTCATAGTTTCTGCAAGATCAGAAAGATGATGGCCAGTGGCTATTTTATCAAAATCTTCTTTTTTTAGAATTTCATTAAAAAATTTATATCTTTCTTCTCTTCCTACTTGTTCTACTGATTTTTTTTCTTTTTTTGCTATTTCTTTTATATTAACCTGTTTGGTAAATGCTTTTATCCCAAACTTTTCTGCTACTTCTTTTGTAAAAATCTCTTCTTCTTCTGCTTCTTTTCTTAATTTGTGATTTAAGTAAGCTAATGCTATTTCTTTTATTTTAAGATAATTTTTAAACTTTAAAAGCAAATAGGTTAATACTGAAGAATCAACACCTGTTGAGTATGCTATTAGTATTTTTTCATTTTCAGATATAAGATTAAAATCATTAATTGCTTGAAGAAATTTTTTTTCTACATTCATTTTTTATGGTGGCGGTGGCAGGACTCGAACCTGCGACCGCACGGATATGAGCCGTGTGCTCTAACCAGCTGAGCTACACCGCCAAAATTATTTATTTAGCTAAAGCTTTTGCTTTGTTTATCTTTTGAGCATATCTTGAAACTCTTCTTGCAGCTTCATTTTTATGGATAGCTCCTTTCGCTGCAGCTCTATATGCTATTTTTTGTGCGGTTGGAAGTAAACTTTCAGCTTTTGCTATATCTCCTTCTTTTAATGCTTCTCTTATTCTTTTGAAAGCAGTTCTCATTCTTGATATATGGTATCTGTTTATAAGTCTTCTTTTTTCAGCTTGTCTAACTCTTTTTCTTGCATTTCTTGTGTGAGCCATTAATTCCTCCTAATTTTTGTGAAAAATAATTTACAAAATTTTTATTAAAAATTCAAGACTAATATTTTATTACAATTAAACCCTCTTGTAAAGAATATAAAAATATATTATTCTAATATTTTCAAAAATTTAAAAATTTAGCTGGAGGTCAAAAACTTGGCAAATATTTCTATTGGAAGTTTGGATTTTCCAAAGGTTAGTGAGCAACCTGTTGAAATTGTAGAGAGAAAAGGAACAGGCCATCCTGATACTATATGTGATGCTCTTGGTGAAGAGCTTTCAATAGCACTTTCAGAGCTTTATATAAAAGAGTGTGGAGCTATTATGCACCATAATGTTGACAAGGCTTTACTTATTGGAGGTATAGCTGATCCACAATTTGGTGGTGGAACAATTATTTCTCCAATAGAGATATACCTTACAGGTAGAGCAATAAATGAACTTAACGGAAAGAGACTCCCTGTAGAAGAGCTTGCAATAGAAACAGCTCATAAATGGCTTTCTGAAAACATTCCAAATTTAGATATTTCTAATCATGTAATTATCCATCCACAATTAAAACCAGGTTCTAAAGATTTAGTAGAACTTTTTGAAAGATTCCAATTAAAAGGTGAAATTCCTCTTGCAAATGATACATCTTTTGGAACTGGATATGCTCCTTTTGATGATATTGAAACTATTGTTTATGAACTTGAAAGAGCATTAAACAACAAGGAATTTAAAAAGGATCATCCATATGTTGGTGAAGATATAAAAATAATGGGTGTTAGAAATGGAGAAAATATAAGAATAACAATCGCTATGGCTTTTGTTGATAAATATGTTAAAGATTTAAATGATTACAAAGAAAAAAAAGAAATAGTTGAAAATTATGCATATTCTATAGCTCAAAGATTAACAGAAAAACATGTTGATATATTTTTAAATACTGCAGATGATGAAGAAAATGGCTCTGTTTATATTACAGTTACAGGAACATCTGCAGAAGCAGGAGATGATGGTGAAATAGGAAGAGGAAACAGAGTTAATGGACTTATTACACCATATAGACCTATGAGTCTTGAAGCTGCAGCAGGTAAAAATCCAGTTTCTCATATAGGTAAAATCTATAATACTGCAGCAATGGATATGGCAGAAAGAATAGTTTCTGAAGTTGAAGAAGTTGATGAAGCTTATGTTTATCTTGTAAGTCAGATAGGAAAACCTATTACAGAGCCTCAAGTATGTGATGTAAAGCTTAGAACAAATAAAGATATTAAAGGAATTGAAGAGAAAGTTAGAAAAATAGCCCAAGAAGAGATAGATAATCTTCCTCAAACATGGAAGAAATTCTTAAATAGACATTTCAGACTTTATTAAAAATAAGGGGATTTAAATCCCCTTCACTTTTTCTAAAATAAATTTTTCATTTATAAATTCTCTAATTTGATAGAAGTTATCAAAAGAAAAGAAATCCTTGTTTTTTAGATATTTTTGTAAACTACCTGTCGCAAAAATAAAATCTACATATTCAGATGCTGTTAAATCTGTAATTCCATCCCCTGCATAAAATTTAAAATAATTTTTAAAATCTTTTTTGATTATATAAGGCTTACAAACACCACAACTTCTTTTGCATACTCCATCACATTTATATATAAACTCAACATCTATATAATCTTTCTTAAAGATAGCTTTATTTGAATAAATTTTATATATTTTGTCTTTGTATGGCTCTATTAAAGGATTTATATAAAAATCAATTCCACCACTTAAAATAACAAATAGGATATTATTTTCATTTAAAAAATCTAAAAAATCTTCAAAACCTTCTCTTATTTTTATATTTTCCAAAACCCAGTTTATAATCTCTTCTTTTTTATCTGAAGGTATAAGATTAAACATTTTTTTTATTCCAATATCTATATCAATCTTTCCAGTCATAAGTTCATTTAATATATTTTTCCAAATAGGTGGTGCAAAATTTTCCATTATTGAATGGATTACATCTCTTTCTGTAATAGTTCCATCAAAATCAGATAGAAAAACTTTTTGCATTTATCCCTCCAGTAGCTGTTTTAAAGCATCTTCCTTATTATCTACAGGATATTTACAGGTAAAGTTTTTACATACATATATCTTTAAATTAGAAGAAGGTTTATAGTCCAATACTTTTAAAGGAATATATTCTTTTTCTAAATAAAATCTTGTATCAAGGGCTTCTTCTTTATTTCCTTCTATAACAACTTCTGAACCATACACTAAATTTAAATAGCCATTTAAAAACATACTAAATCCTTGAGGAGCAACCTTTATTTGATTATAAAAAGCTTTTTCTGTATTTTCTATATAATCTAAATATTTATTATCTTGAGTAATTTTATAAAGATTTACAAGCATATTATAAGCCACTGAATTTCCTGATGGATAAGCCCCATCATAAGCTTCTTTATTTCTTACTATAACATCTTTATTGTTTTCAGAAGTATAGAAAAATCCTCCTGATGTTTTATCCCAAAAGTTTTCTATTAATTTATCTGTTAATTCTTTAGAAAGATCTAAATATTTTTTATCAAATGTAGCTTGATAAAGTTCAAAAAGCCCATAAGATAAAAATGCATAATCATCAAGATTACCTTCAAATGCAATATCTCCATCTTTATATCTGTGATATAAAATACCATCTTTATACATATTGTTAATAATAAAATCTGCTGATTTTTTAGCTTTCTCTATAAATTCTTTATTGTTAAAAACAACTCCTGCTTGAGCTAAAGCTTTAATTATAAGTCCATTCCAATCTGTAAGAATTTTTGTGTCTTTTAAAGGTCTTACTCTTTTTTCTCTAATATTAAAAAGTTTTTTTAATGATTTTCTCCATATATCCTTTAATTTTTCTTTTGAGATACCTGTTTCTTTTTCTAAAACTTCCCAGTTCTTAGATTGATAGATTATATTTCTGTAAGAAGGTTGTCCTGTTGCTTCTTCAAGGTAATTTCCTTCTTCTTTTATATCTGATATTTTTGCAAAAATTTCAAAATCTTCTTTTAAAATATCTTTCAGTTCTTTATATGTAAAAGTATAAAATTTTCCTTCTTCACCTTCACTATCTGCATCTTCTGCACTAGAAAAAGCACCTTCTGGACTTTCCATATCTCTAAAAAGATATTCAGATATCTGATAAACAGTTTCTTTGAAATTTTCATTTTTTGTAGCTTGGAAACCTTCTGTATATGCCATTAGAAGCATAGCTTGATCATAAAGCATTTTTTCAAAATGAGGTAAAAGCCATCTTTTATCTGTTGAATATCTATGAAAGCCATAACCTATATTATCGTAAATACCGCCTTTTCGCATTTCAGTTAAGGTTTTTTCTACCATTTTTAAAGCATTTTCATCTTTAAAAACAAAATAATATCTAAGTAAAAATAAAAGATTGTGTGGTGATGGAAATTTAGGAGCTTCTCCAAATCCTCCATATCTTTTATCAAATGAATATTCAAAATGTTTATAAGCAGTTTTTACTAAATGATCTGAAATTCTATTATCTGTATAAGTAGGTTTTAAATCTTCTTGTAAAGCTTTTAATATTTTTTCTGATCTTTCTTCAAGAGCTTCTTTGTTTTCTTCCCATATTTTTTTTATCTGTGGAATAAGTTCTTTCATTCCTATTATTGAGTATCTTGATTCTTTTGGTATATATGTTCCTGCAAAAAATGGTTTTTTATCAGGTGTCATAATTATTGTTAAAGGCCATCCACCTCTACCAGTTAAAAGCATACATACCTGCATATAAACTTGATCAATATCTGGCCTTTCTTCTCTATCAACTTTTATATTTACAAATGTTTCATTCATCATTTTTGCAATTTCAGGGTCTTCAAAGCTTTCTTTTTCCATTACATGACACCAATGGCAAGTTGAATATCCTATTGACAAAAATATTGGTTTATTTTCTTTTTTTGCTTTTTCAAAAGCTTCTTCACACCAAGGATACCAATCAACAGGATTATTTGCATGTTGTTGTAAATAAGGACTTTTCTCATTTATTAATCTATTTGGCATAGTTATTTCCTTTAATTTTAATTGTATAGAATATATAGTGATATAAAAAAGGGAAAAGTTTTAGGTGATATATCAGGTTTTTTTAGTTAGAAAGAAGAAAGAGGGAATTATCCCTCTTTTTTATCTTCTTTTTTAGGTTTTTTTGCAAAATCTTCAGGTCTTAAATTTTCAAGCATTTTTCTAAATTTTTCCAATTCTTCATCTTTTTCTGGCTCTGTGATTTTATCTAAATCTTCTACTGTTTTTATACCTTCTGTTTCTTTATCAACCTCTTCTTCTAAATCTTCTGGCTTAACTTCCTTAATCTGACTAATATCTATTTTCTGAACAACATTTTCATTTAGGTATATAGGAACATCAAATCTTAAAGCTATATTTATAGCATCACTTGGTCTTGAATCTATAGCTATTTCTTCTCCATTTTCTTTTTTTAGTGTTATTTCAGCAATATATACACCATTTTTATGGTCAGTAATTGCAACTTTTTCTACAGTTGCTCCTAAGCTCTCAATAATATTTTTCATTAAATCATAAGTTAATGGTCTTGGAGTTTCTACTTTACTTTTACCAAGAATAATACTTTCTGCCTCTGGAACACCAATCCAAATTGGATATATATTATTTTCATTTTCTATATCAGCTAGCATTAATATTGGGCTTCCTGTTAAGCTATCAAGACCTATACTTCTAACTACTACTTTTATCATTTTTACGCCTCCAAATATTTAATACGATTAGTATCATATTTTCTAATATGAACTATATGATATTTTTAAAATATGTCAAGTCCTTTATTGCTTGACGAATTAAATTATATATATTTAAATATAGGTATTTTATGGAGGTTTTAAAGATGAAAAATTTTACATTAAGAGAAGCAAATAGTTTATTGCCTCAAATAAAGCTTTTAGTTGATGAGATAAAAGAAAAAAGAAAAGATTTATATATTTTTTTAGAAAAATATGAAGATGAGCTTGAAAATAGACAAGATTTACTTGAAATGATGTATTATAAAACTCAGATAGAAGATTTACATAAAGAGATAAATGAGCTTATAGAAATAATTGAAAGTTTTGGAGTTATGGTAAAAGGAATTGATCCTTTCTTAGTTGATTTTCCTTCAGAGTACCAAGGAAGAAAAATTTTATTATGTTGGAAAGAGGGCGAAGAAAAAATAGAGTATTGGCATGGTTTATATGATGGTTTTGCAGGTAGAAGACATGTTTCTGAGATGAAAGATAAAAAAAATAATGTTGAAATATAATTTTTTTAGCGTATAATAGAGTTTAAAATATAAAATTTAAGTAAGCGGGGAAGTATCAGCTTATCACTGATAAACCTTTCAAAATTGTCAAAGTAGTAATCTGGTATTTCCTCTGAAAAACAGGAGGACATTTATGTCAAAATTTACAGATTTACCAATTTCTAAGGAAGTACTCCAATCTATCTCAAAAATGGGATACGAAAAACCAACAGAAGTACAAGAAAAAACAATTCCAATTGTTGCAGAAGGTAGTGATATTATTGCTCAAGCACAAACTGGAACAGGGAAAACAGCCGCATTTGGTATTCCTTTAATAGATAAAGTGAATACAAATGAGAAAAAAATACAAGCTTTAATATTAGTGCCAACAAGAGAGCTTGCTATTCAGGTTGCAAGAGAGTTGAAAGATATTGGAAAAACTAAAAAAGCTTTTGTTCTTGCAGTTTATGGAGGAAAATCTATTTATCATCAGATTAAATTTTTGAAAAAAGGAAATGATGTAATAGTTGTAGGAACGCCAGGAAGAGTTAAGGATTTAATAGACAGAGGATACCTTAAGCTTAATAATGTTAAACATTTTGTTTTAGATGAAGCTGATAGAATGTTAGATATGGGATTTATAGAGGATATTGAGTATATTATGTCAAAACTTCCAAAGGAAAAGCAGATATTACTATTTTCTGCAACTATGCCAAATGAAATAAAAAAACTTGCTGAAGAATTTTTATCAGAAGATTATAAAACAGTAAAAATAGCTCCAGAAAAAGTAACTGTTGATAGAATCAAACAGATAGCATATAGAGTTGATAATAAAAACAAATTCTCAACCTTTATGGATGTTTTACAAAAAACAATGGGTAAAAAATCTATAGTTTTTACTCAAACAAAGCTTATGGCTGATGAAGTAGCTGAAAAACTTCAAGAAGCAGGATTTAATGCATCTGCTATCCATGGAGATTTCTCACAAGCTAAAAGAGAAAGAACCTTAAAAAACTTTAGAACTGGAAAGCTTGATATATTAGTAGCTACAGATGTTGCCGCAAGAGGGCTTGATATTAAAGGTGTTGAAACTGTTTATAATTATGAACTTCCTCAAGATGTTGAAAGTTATGTACATAGAATAGGTAGAACAGGTAGAGCTGGGAAAGAAGGAGTTGCTATATCATTTTTCACACCTTCAGAAGATTCACAGTTTCAAAGAATTTTAAAAATTACTAAAGCAAATATAGAACTTATTAATCTTTCAGATAAACCTTTTAATAAACCACAAAATAAAAGAAAAAGAAGATTTGTAAGAAGATAATAAAAGGGGGTTACCCCTTTTTTATAATTTCATGTAAAAATATCCTTTCCCGAATTTAAAGCTATCTTCTATTTTTTGTTGAATATATGCCCTTGCTATTTTTATAGATTTTTCTAATGATTTTTTATTTGCTAAATTAGCAGTAATTGCAGAAGATAATACACATCCTGTTCCATGTACATTTTTTACTTTAACTTTTGGGTATATTAAATGTATAAATTTCTTTCCATTAAAAAATATATCTATTACCTGATTTTTAAAATCAAAATGGCCACCTTTTAAATATATATTTTTAGCACCTATTTTGTGAAGTTTAATACAAGCATTTTCTAAATCTTCTAAATTATTTATTTTTATACCAGTTAAAACTTCTGCTTCTAATTTGTTTGGAGTTATTAAATCTACTAAAGGTAAAAGTTTTGTCTTAAAATCTTTAATAGCATTTTCTTCAAGTAAATATTTACCACTTGATGATTTTATAACTGTATCAAGGACTATATTTTTTAAATTAAAATCTTTAATAGCTTGATAAATTGCATTTACATTTTCTTTTGTTAAAATCATTCCAATTTTAACAGCATCTATTTTTGTATCTTCTGCTATAGCTTTTATTTGATTATATAAAACTTTTGAACTAACAGGAATAACTTCATAAACAGCTTGTGAGTTTTGAACCGTTATAGATGTTATAGCAGAAAGGCCAAAAACTGAAAAATCTTTAAATACTTTTAAATCTGCTTGTACGCCTGCACCACCACTATTATCACTTCCAGCTATAGTTAATGCTTTTTTCATAAAGAAAATTTCCTTTTATGAATATATCTGATGATAATATGATTAATTAGCTTATTTATCCATTTTGCCATTTTTTGATCTTTTATCTTAAATTTTTTTAAACCTTTTATTAATTGCTCTTCAGAAATTATGCCAAATAAGAAAGCTGATATGATGAAAAAAGGGATACCGGGTAATACCGGTAAAATAACCCCTGCAATTCCTAATATAAAAAATACTATTCCCCAAAAAATTTTCATTATTTTTTCCTTGCTACCTTTTCTGCCCATGCAATAATTTCTTCTTCTGGAATGTCAAGATTATGTTCTGCTACATACTCTTTTAAATATTCAACAATTTTATCAAATTTAGCTAATGCTCTACCTTTATCTGGAGTTGGGTCTTTTACTAAACCATAAATCTGCCTTCCTTCATGCCATTCAGGTAAATATTCAGTTATAGGTTTTCCTTCTTCTGTTGTAAATAAAAGACAATGACAGTATTTAAATATCTGCATTTCATCACATGCACATATCCATCTTCTTTTTTGAACTTCTTCTTCTTTATTTGGATAAAAATTACAAGGACATAAAGGTCTTCCAAGTTCTTGTAGATGCTGAGCTAAACCTAAAATAACTGAATCAGAAACATCTTTTTGTGGATTGACAACAGTTCCAGATTTTTGAGAAAAAGTCTCAGCAAACTTTCTCATTTTTTCTACATATTTTTCATCTACCTTAATATCCATTTTTAAACCTCCATAAATTTATATTCAAATATAAAGATACCATATATTTATTCCAATGATAACTATCATTTAAAGTAAATTTTAACTTAAAAATGTTTAGTTTTTAATAATATTAGTAAAATATATATTGATTTATTTAGTAAATTAATTTATATTATTTTATAATAAAAAACTAAAATCAATGGAGGATAAATTATGAAAAAAGTAATGGCATCTTTAACTGCTGCAGCGATACTTATTTCTTCACCTACTTTAGCAAAAACATCTGCAGAAGTTAGTAAAGAGGCAGTAAAAACTGCAGAATCTAAAGCAAAAGCTACTCAAGAACAGATTCATATTGTTAAGGAAGCTGTAGAGGCTGTTGTCTTAACTAAGAAAGTTCTTATTGATCTTGAGAAAAAAGATCTAAAAAAAGCAAAAGAAGATTTAGAGAAAGCTATAGGCAAACTTGAAGTTATCTTAGCATTTAAAAATGCTCCTTTAATGCTACCAATAGATTCAGAAGTAGTTGCTGTTGAATATACTGGAGATTTAAAAAGTATTAAGGAAAGTTTGGAATTAGTAAAGGATTTACTTGATAAAAATAAAGTTCAAGATGCGAGAAGAATTTTAGATACCCTTCAAAGTGAGATTGATATTATTACTATAAATTTACCTTTAGCATCTTATCCTCAAGCTTTAAAACTTGCAGCTAAATATTTAAATGAAGGAAAAATTAAAGAAGCAGAAGATGTACTTGATATGGCACTTAATACTCTTGTGAAAGAAATTACAGTTATTCCTATTCCCATATTAAAAGCTCAAGCATTAGTAGATGCTGCAAGTAAAATAGCTAAAAAGGATAAAAATCAAGCTATAAAACATCTTGAAGAAGCAAAAAGACAATTAAAAATTGCTGAAGCACTTGGCTATACAAGTACAAGTGATACAACATACAAAATGTTATATGATGCTATAGAAAAACTTGAAAAAGAAATAAAAGGTAAAAACAGATCTGAAAAATTATTTGAAAACTTAATAGAAAAATTAAAAGAATTCAAAGAAAAAGCAATTCGTACTTTACATTCAAGTGAAGCTAATCAATAAAAATAGGGAGTATTTCTTGCTCCCTTTTTCTTTTACATAAAACTTGCAAATCCTTCTGTTTTTAATCTATAAAGCATTTCTAATAATTTATGTATTGTATGGATATATAGAGTTTCTATCTCTCTTTCTTCATTATTTAGTTTAAGTTTTAAAGAATTTCCCTCTATTTTAGGAATTCCTTCTAAATTTTCATAAATTATTTCAATATCATTTTTATTTTCTGAGTTGTTAACATTTTTTAGTTTAGTATCTACTAATTTTAAAAATTCTAAAATAGGTTTTTCTAATCTTTGTCTTGTTCCATGAAATTTTGGTAATACTTTCATTTTTATAGCTAAATCAAAAGCTTCATCTAAATTTTCAAATTTAAAGTATGAGTTTTGACAGTTTATGCTCTATTTTTTTTATTTCATTTTCTTCTAACGTTAACTTATTCTCTGCTAAATGTAGAGAAAACCCCTCCATTTTAAAAAACCTATTATTTTTATAACACTGGATAATTACCTGTGAAACAAGCAGTGCAAAATCCTTTTTGTTTATATTTATTTGCAGCTGTTATCATTCCTTCTAAAGAAAGATAGTAAAGGCTATCTGCTCCTATATATTCTCTTATTTCTTCTACAGTTTTATTTGAAGCAATTAACTCTTCTTTTGTTGGTGTATCAATACCATAATAACAAGGGCTTATTACAGGTGGAGAACTTATTAAAAGATGAACTTCTTTTGCTCCTGCTTTTCTTACCATATTTATTATTTTTTTACTTGTTGTGCCTCTTACTAAAGAATCATCAACTAAAATTACCCTTTTATCTTTTATTACTTGTTGAACAGGATTTAATTTAAGTTTTACACTTAAATCTCTAATTTCCTGAACAGGTTGTATAAAACTTCTTCCAACATAATGATTTCTTATTAATCCTATCTCAAGAGGAATTCCACTTTCTTCAGAATATCCTTTTGCCGCGAGCATTCCAGAATCTAAAATAGGTACTACAACATCTGCATCTATTTTCTTTTCTCTTGCTAAAGCTCTTCCCATTTCTTTTCTTATTTCATAAACCCAATCACTAAATATATTACTGTCTGGCCTTGCAAAATAAACAAACTCAAATATACATTTGTAATTTTGCTTTGTATTTTCTTCAGTTTCATCTAATGGAAAATAAGATCTCATTCCTGCATCATCTATTACAAGAACTTCTCCCGGCTGAATATCTCTTAAATACTCTGCATCTACAATATCAAATGCACACGTTTCTGACGCTACAAAATAACTTCCACTACGATTTTTTCCTAAAGCTAAAGGTCTAAATCCATAAGGATCCCTAACTGCAATAAGCTGATTTTCTCTTAAAATTACAAGAGAGTATGCTCCTTTTACTTTTCTCATTGCATCAAAAACTAAAGGTATAAATTCTTCATCATTTTTATGAAGAATTACATGAGCAGGAGGAGGATTTTTAGATTTTGCTATTAGATGTACAAAAACTTCTGTATCTGAAGTTGATCTGAATATTGCTCCTTCTTTTTCAAGTTTATTTCTTATCTCTTTAGCATTTACTAAATTTCCATTATGGGCTATAGCAAAAGCTCCACCATAAAAATGAGCATAGAAAGGCTGAATATTTTTAGGATTTGAACCACCTGCAGTAGAGTATCTAACATGCCCTATTGCTATATCACCTTTTAGTGATTGAAGATCTTCATCTTTAATAGCTTGAGTAACTAAACCTTCTCCAAGTTTTAGATTTATATCATAACCATCAGATACAGCTATCCCTGCAGATTCTTGCCCTCTATGTTGAAGGGCATGAAGCCCAAGATATGTTAAATATGCTGCATCTTTATTATCAAAAACTCCAAAAACTCCACACATTTATTGTTTACTCCAGTATTAGTTATAAAAATAAATATTATATGCCATTATTCTATTGCTTGTACCCATTTTTTAAGTAAATGACCATTTTTCCATATTCCTACATATGGTGTTTCTATACTAGATGCAGTAATTAAAACCTGATTGTCTCTAAATTTCAATGAAATTATTTCTGCTGGTAAATCTTTAATTTCATATTTTAATTTGCCTGTATTTGTATCTAAAACTTTAACTGATTTCCCAATAGAAATTGCTATTAATGATTTATCAGGGGATAATGCCACTGCTTTTGGATTTTCTATATTGAATGTTTTTATAGCTTTTAATGAATTTAAATCTAAAATAGAAACTTTATTGTAAGCTATTGCGACTAAATTATTATCGTTAGATATTTCAATATCAGAAATTTTTCCATTAACTTTTTTCATTTTATTTAAATTATTTGAATTTTTATTAAATTCATAAATATTTCCTTCTAAGTCTCCTATTAATATTTTCTCTCCTAAATCAGCGCTAGAAGTTGGTGAAGAACCTAATTTAGCTATTTTAGATATATTTCCTGTTTTTAAATCAATTTTTTGGATATTTCCATTTTTTTCTATTAGGAATAAAGCATTATTATCTTTATCAAAGAAAACAAATTTTGATATTGTGTTATATAGTTTAGAAAATTTAACTGCAGTAGTTTTTAAATCCCATACTATAATTTTGTCAAACTTACCTTTTTCTTTTAATGCATATGCAAGTCTTCTAATTGGTTTTATACCTGCTACAAACTCATCATTTTCAGATATTTCAAAGTTTATAAATTTGTCAAAATTTCTTACATCTTCAGGATCATAAAGAGATATTTGAGGTTTAAATTTATTTATATCCCAAAAGTATATACCTGCTTTTCCCATAGATACTAAATATTTTTTACTATGTGTAAATTTAACAGGACCATAAGCTTCAACTGGTGGAAGCTGGACAGGTTTTAATTCATAACTAACTTTAACTTCATCTCCTTTTTTAACTTTTAATTCAAACTCATCTTTATAAGGACCTTTTTCTACAAGAACTTTATGTACTCCTTCATCTAAGTAAAGAGACGTAGGTATTTTATTAACTGGTTTTCCATCTATTAATATTTTTGCATCTTCAGGATTTGCATCTAAATGTACTAAAGCCTTTTCAAGATTTACAAAAAGCTTTGTTGTTTTTTTGAAAATTATTTCTACTTTTCTTTCTGCACTTAAATTACCCTTATAAAAATATAAATGATGAAGACCAGGATCTAAATTAATATCAAGAGGTGTTTTGCCTAAGAATTCTTTATTATCCCAAACTTCTGCTCCTTGAGGCTTTGTATCTGTTATTAATTTACCTTTTGGTGTTGGATTAAAAGATAATACTATAGTTTTATCAAAATAAACTTGTACATTTTTTTTAGTTTCTTCTACAAAAGGTTCTTTCTCAACTGTTATATCATACTTGCCTTCTCTAAGTTCTATTTCTAAAGGCACATCACCTACATATTTACCATTAATATAAACTTTTGCACCCTTTGGTTTTTCAATTACTATTTTCCCTTTACCTTCACAAGATACTAAAAATAGAGAAATAGCGAAAACTAAGAGGATAGAAAGTAATTTTTTCATCAGTTATGACTCCTTTTGTTAGCTCTCACTAACTTTATTATACTATATATATTTAACTATCTTTATATTTTAATACAAAAAATTCCTAAATATAAGAATCTTTCTTTTTGTAAATTTGATAAAATATAATTTCATTAATTTTTATTAAGGAGATAAAATGCTTGCACAAACCCTTTTAAAATACTGGAAAATACTTCTTGCAGTTGGAATAATTTTAGCATTTGGAGCTTTATTTATTCCAAATCAGATAGTATCAAAGATTGTAGAACTTACAGGATTTTCAATACTTGCTATAACTGCTTATGTTTTAGGCTATAAAATGGCAACTGATGAAGCAGAAAAATATATAAAGTCAGAAATGGAGAAGTTAGCAAAACATGATATTAGATATAAACTAATGAAGGATAAAATGATTAAAGGATTAAAAGGAGTTAAAAAATAAAGTGTCTGATTTGGCAAAAAATAACAAAACAATAAAAGTTAAAGCATTAAAAGAATATTTAAAAAACTATCCTGACAAAACTATAGCAGAAATATATTTAGAAGTTTTAGAAAATTTTGATGATGATGAGCTTGTTCCTGATGTTATCTTATATAATCTTGGATTTTCTATAGATTTTCTTTCTGAGGGAAGAAATGAAAGCTGAAAAGAAAACCTTCTTTGCTGGAATGGTAGGAAATATTTTAGAGTGGTATGACTTTGTAGTTTATGGATTTTTAGCAGCAATTATAGGTAAGCTTTTTTTCCCTTCAGGGAACGCTACTGTAGAACTTTTGAAATCTTTTGCTGTTTTTGCTGTTGGATTTTTAATGAGGCCTGTAGGGGCTATTATTTTTGGATATATAGGAGATAAATTTGGTAGAAAAAAAGCTCTTACTATATCTATAGTTATGATGGCAATTTCTACAACTGCCATTGGACTTCTTCCAACTTATGAAACAGTTGGAATACTTGCTCCTGTTTTACTTGTATTACTTAAATTAATCCAAGGTCTTTCTGTTGGTGGAGAATATACAACATCTGTTTCTTTTCTTGTAGAGTATGCTCCTCAAGATAAAAGAGGGTTATATGGTAGTGTTGGAATACTTGGGGCAGTTGTTGGAATATTACTTGGCTCTGCTTCAGGAGCTTTTATAACAAAAGTTCTTTCAGAAGATGCTCTTTATAGCTGGGGATGGAGAGTTTTATTTTTTACTGGTGTTATTCTTGGTTTAGTAGGGTATTATATTAGAAAACATATAGATGAAACACCAAAATTTTTAGAGCTTGAGTACGAAGAGTTAAAATCTAAATCTCCTTTAAAAGAACTATTTACAAAAGGAAGAAGTCAGTTATTGAAAACTTTTGCTTTAAGTACTTTTCAAGCTGTAGGTTTTTATATTATTTTTGTTTATATTGCAAGTCATCTTTCAGTATTTGTTAAATTTCCAAAATCTGTTGCATTAACAATCAATACTGTAAGTATGATTATTTTATTTTTATTAATTCCTGTTTTTGGATTTTTATCTGATAAATATGGAAGAAAACCATTTATACTTTTTTCAACATTTTTTACTTTGATACTTGCTTATCCTTTATTTTCCTTTATATCTTCTGGAAGTTTTGAAAATGCTTTAATAGGACAAGTAGTTTTTGCAGTAATTGTTGCAGGTTTTATGGCTATACTTCCAACAACCTTAGTTGAAATATTTCCTACAGAGATAAGAAATTCAGGATATTCTATTGGATATAACTTACCTTTTGCTATTTTTGGAGGAACTTCTCCTTTAATTGCTACTTATCTTATTAAAGAAACAGGGAATTTAGCTTCACCTGCTTATTACTTAATGTTTGCTGCTGCTATTGCTTTTATTACAGGATTATTTTTAAAAGAAACAGCAAAGGAACCTTTAAAATAGGTGAATTTTACTATTCTTTAGCACTTTCTGATGCTTTATATTTTAAAAAGCTTTCTATAAATGGATTTAAATCTCCATCCATAACTGCTTCAATATTCCCTGTTTCATATCCTGTTCTTAAGTCTTTTACCATTTGATAAGGATGAAATACATAAGACCTTATCTGACTACCCCAAGTAATATCTTTTTTTTCACCTTCAAGCTCTTTTTTCTTCTGTTTTTGTTTTTCAATCTCAAGCTGATAAAGTTTTGCTTTTAACATCTGCATAGCTTTTGCTCTATTTTGTATTTGAGATCTTTCACTTTGGCAAGATACAACAATTCCTGTTGGAATATGAGTAATTCTTACTGCAGAATCTGTTTTATTAACGTGCTGTCCACCTGCTCCTGATGCTCTAAATGTATCTATTCTTAAATCATCTTCATTTATCTCAACATTAATTTCCTCTCCTATTTCTGGAATAACTGAAACAGCAGCAAAAGAGGTATGTCTTCTTTTGTTAGAGTCAAATGGAGATATTCTAACAAGTCTATGAACTCCTTGCTCAGCAGATAAATATCCATAAGCATAAGGACCTTTTACTATAAAGGTTGCACTTTTTATACCTGCAACATCATCAGGTTGATAATCTACAATTTCTATATCATATCCATTTTTTTCTGCCCATCTTAAATACATTCTTAAAAGCATTTCTGCCCAATCACATGCTTCTACTCCACCAGAGCCTGATTGAATAGATACTATTGCATTTTTTGAGTCATATTCTCCAGATAATAAGCTTTCTGTTTCAAGTTTTGAAACTAATTTTTCAAGATTTTTTAATTCTTCTTCTATTTCTTTTTTTGCTGTTTCATCAGATTCTAACTCTAAAAGTTCAATATATTCTTTTATATACTGTATCTTATCTTCAATATCTTTTATTTTTTGCAGCTTATTTGCAAGATAATTTCTTTTAGAAGATATTTCTTGAGCTTTTTTAGTATCATTCCAAAAGTCAGACTGTCCCATTAATTCATCAAGTTGTTTTATCTCATTTTCTATGCTATCTGGTTTTATTATTTCTTTAACTGAAGTAAACGTATTCTCAAGCTCTTCTAACTTTATTTTAAGTTCTTCTAACATTTTTACTTTTTTATCCTTTGGATAAAGTTTTTAAGTAATTTTACTATAAAAATGTATGAATAATTTTAAATATTACAAGATATCGTATCAAATTTAGATACTAATTTATTACGCACTTTATTTTAAAATAGAATAAACTTAAGGGAAAAAACCCCTTAAGAATATTTACTTTATTAAATAGATATTAATTTAAATTGAAGCTTACTGAAATAAAGACATTCTATAAACTGTATATATAAGCTCATCTACATTTTCAAATTTCATTGTAAAATTTTCAAATTCAGCAACATAAATATATTTTTGGAAGTCTTCATCAAACTCTTTTGAGATATAAACTGTCATTTTTTCATCTACATCTATTCCTACCCTTTGCTCTGGTACTAAATCTATTAATTTTTCTCTGTCAAATTCCATTTTTTATCCTCACAAATTTATTTTAAATTTTATAATAAAGGTTAAAAACTATTTGTTTTATGATTTATTTAATAAATCCATTTTCAATCATTTTCTCTATTAAATTTTTAGTTATTTTTACAGCATTACTACTTTTTTCACCATGCTCAATAAAAACTACAGAAGAAAATTGTGGATTTTTATAAGGGAAAAAACTTATAAACCATGCATGATTTTGAAGTTCCCATTTATCTATTTTTTCATTTTTTTTTGGTTTTCTATAAACTTGTGCTGTTCCTGTTTTTCCAGCTACTTCTACTGGTAAATCTTGAAGTATTTTAGCTGTTCCTCTTTTACCATAAATAACTAAATAAAGACCTTTTTTTATATAGCTGAATATATCTTTTTTTATTGGAAGTTTGTTTAAAACAACAGGTTCATTTTCATAAATTTTACCTTTATCAACATATGCTTTTAAAAGCAAAGGTTTTAAAACATTCCCATTATTTAAAACAGGAATAAGAATTTTAGAGGCATCAAAAGGAGTGATTGCTAAAAATCCTTGACCTATACTTAAGTTTACAGTATCTCCAAGAAACCAAGATTCTCCTAATTTCCTAAGTTTCCAGTCAGGGGTTGGTACTCTTGAAACTTTTGTTTCAATTTCAGGATTTAATTTTTTACCTATTCCAAACATATATGTATATTCAACAATTTTATTAACCCCAAGTTTTAATCCTATTTGATAATAATAAGTATCACAAGATTGTTCTAAAGCTTGCGTTATATTTATATTTCCACATCCTGCTAAATTCCAGTTTCTATATTTCCATTTACCTATTTTAAAATATCCACCACTAAAGATTCTTTCTGTTGGACTTACTACACCTTCATTTAAAGCAGCAGTAGAAACAACAATTTTATATATTGAACCAGGTGGATATAATCCATTTAAAGTTTTATTAAATAAGGGTTTGTATTCATTTTTCAAAAGTTTATTCCATTCTTTTTTTGTAAGGCCATCTGAAAATTTTTGAATATCAAATATTGGATAGTTTAGCATTGTTAAAATTTCATAAGTTTTTGGATTAACTAAGACTATACTTCCTGATTTTTGACCGGACTCTTTAAAAGATTCATAAGCTAATTTTTGAAGTCTTGCATCAATTGTAAGATATATATCCTTTCCTGTTTTTGGAGGTTTTTCCCAGAGTATCTTTTTTATTCTACCTTTTGCATCAACTATAACAGCTTTATTACCATACTCACCTCTTAAATAATTATCATAAATTTTTTCTACTCCACTTTTTCCAATTAATACATCTGCATTTATATCTGGATTTTCTTCTAACTCTTTTTTAGATGGATATCCAACATATCCAAGTATATGTGGCATATATTTAGCATATTCTGTATAATTTCTTCTTGGAATTGTTTCTATGAATATTCCATTAAATTCATAAAAATGATCATAAAAATTTTTTATATCTTTATCTGTTAATTTAGATTTTATAATTACTTTATTAGCATAACCTTTTATTATTTTTTCTTCTAACTTAGAAGTTATATCAATATTTAAATATTTTTTGAAAGCTTTTTTTAGTTTAGGCAGTTCCTTTTTATCAATAAGATAAGGTAAAGTATAAAGCTGATAATAAGGGACATCATAAGCAAGTAAAATTCCATTTCTATCAAATATTCTACCTCTTGGAGGATTTATAGTAATTATTCTTATGTAATTATTTTTAGATAGCTTTTCATAATAATTTCCTTTTATTACTTGAAGATAAAATAACCTACTTAGTAAAATAAAGGAAAACACCAATAAAAAAATTAAAACTATATCAAATCTTTGTATTTTTATCTTCATATGCCAAATAGACAAAGTAAAAAATAATAAAATTAAGTATAAGGTATATTATATATCCAAAACATATATTTAAATTAGTTGATATTAAAAATGTATAGATTATCTTAAATAAGATATCTATTGCACTTAAAATTAAAACAATTAAAGATTTTATCCAAAAACTACTTAAGAAAAATTTATTATGCAATTTTTGAGCGATAAAAGTTATTAAGGTTTTTGACAAAAAATGGATAAAATAAGACTGAGTAATAATATCTTGAATAAGAGAAATTGGAATTACAATCTTATAATTATCTTTATCTACTTTATATAAAGATAATAAAATAATAAAAATAGATATTATGTCCCAGTGTATACATAAAAAATCTAAATATTTTCCTATGATTGTTGTTTGTAAAATAATAAAAAATAGACCTAAAATTAGAAATTTTGCGTTCCTCAATTTATTTACCTAGGATTAACACATATTCTATATTAAGTTGTTTTATAAATGCTTCTACTTCTGCTTTTTTAAAAAAATCTCCTTCTTGATAAGAAACATTTTTTATAATACCTATAGGAATTCCCTTAGGATTATCAGTTTCTACAATATCTCCCACTCTAATATCCTGATTTGGTCTTATATATTCTAAGTTTCCCCCATCTTTACCATTTCCTTTATAGAAAACAAACTCTCTTGTGTTTTTAGTTCTTCCTGTTATTTTAAAATTTGAATCATTCACAAGAAGTACAAATGAAGAAAAATATCCCACTTTTGTTATCTTACCTACTAAATATCCATCAGTTATAACTAAGTCTCCAACTTTTACTTTATCTTTAGAACCTTTATTTATAATTAAACCTTTTACCCAGCTTTCAGAAGGATATCCTATAACCTCTGCAACTATTTTTCTTTTAAATTTATATTTTTTGGAAAATTTTAATAATTTTTTTAATTTTTCATTTTCAATTTTAAAAGCTTTTAAAGTTTGTGTCTCTAACTTTAATTTTTGTAATTCTTGTTTTAATCTTTGATTTTCTTCATATAATTTTTTATTTTCTATAAAAATATTTTCTAATTTAATTGTAAGATCAGAGATTTTTTTAATAGATATTTGTATAGGATAAACAATATCCAAAACTAAATAAAAGTTTCTATAAAAAACAAAGAAAATCAACAATGAAAAAAAAACTATTAAAAATCCAACTACAATTTTTTTTCTTTTGAAAAAAAACATTATTTAATTATTCCATAGATACCCTTTTAATAAGATCTATATCTTCTAATGTTTTTCCTATTCCTTCAACAACTGCAGTTAATGGATTTTCAGCTCTAAAAACAGGAAGATTTACTTCTTCTCTTATTCTTATATCAAGTCCATAAAGCATAGAACCACCACCAGCTAAAACAATACCTCTTTCAACTATATCTGCACCAAGTTCTGGAGGTGTTTTTTCTAATGCAGTTTTTACAGCATTAACAATATTATCTACTACATCTTCTAAAGCTTTTCTAATTTCTTCTCCTTTTATTACAGTACTTATAGGACTATTTCTAATATCAACACCACCGATCTCCATCTCTTCTTGATCTTTTTCTGAAGGATATGCTGAACCAAGTCTCATTTTTATTTTTTCAGCAGTTTGTTCTCCAATAACTATGCCATGATGTCTCTTTAAATACTGAATTATAGCATCACTCATCTCATCTCCTGCAACTCTTATTGAGTGAGACACTACTAATCCAGATAAAGAAATAACTGCTATTTCTGTTGTTCCTCCACCAATATCTATAATCATATTTCCACCAGGTTCTGTAATAGGAAGGCCTACTCCTATAGCTGCAGCCATTGGTTCTGCAATAAGATAAACATCTCTTGCTCCTGATTGTTTTACTGCATCAATAACTGCTCTTTTTTCTACTTCTGTAATGCCAGAAGGAACACCTACTATAACTCTTGGTCTTGGCTTTAACCAATTTATAAAAGGTATATTTTTATGAACTTTTTTTATAAAATACTTAAGCATCTCTTGAGTTACTTCAAAATCTGCGATAACTCCATCTTTTAAAGGTCTTATTACATCTATATATTCAGGAGTTTTTCCCATCATTATTTTTGCTTCTTGTCCAACTGCAAGAACTTTATCTCTTTTAATATCCTTTGCAACTATAGAAGGTTCTGTTAAAACTATTCCTTTTCCTTTAACAAAAACTAAAGTATTTGCTGTACCTAAGTCTATTCCAATATCATTAGAAAAAATCCCTAGAATTGAAGATAACATTATTCCTCCATAAAATAAAGATAATTATAAAAATATGTTATAAACTAATATTATACTTAAATTTTAAAGATGGAGGATAAATATGTTTACAGGCTCACTAGTTGCAATAATAACTCCTTTTAAAAATGGAACAATTGATAAGAAATCATTTAAAAGTCTTATAGATTTTCATATAAAAAATGGAACTCAAGGAATAGTTGTAGCAGGAACAACTGGAGAATCTGCAACTTTAACTTATGAAGAACATGAAGAATTAATAGCCCTTGCTGTAGAATATGCAGATAAAAGAATTCCTATAATTGCAGGAACAGGAGCAAATGCTACCCATGAGGCTATAGCTTTAACAAAATTTGCTGAAAAAGTTGGTGCTGATGCCTCTCTTCAAATAGTTCCTTATTATAACAAACCAACTCAAGAAGGTATTTATCAACATTTTAAGGCAATAGCAGAAGAAACAAATATTCCTTTGATTTTATATAATATTCCTTCTAGAACAGGTATTGATATGCTTCCTGAAACTTTTGCAAGACTTTTTGCAGACTTTCCAAATGTGATAGGTTTAAAAGAAGCTACTGGGAATGTAGCAAGAGTATCTGAAATTATATCTTTAACCAATCCAGATGTTTTAATCTTATCTGGAGATGATGCATTAACTATTCCTATGATGGCTGTTGGTGCTAAAGGAGTTATATCTGTAGCAAATAATTTGGTACCAAAAGATATTTCTTTAATGTGTGAATATGCTTTAAATGGAGAATTTGATAAAGCTTTAGAAATACATAATAAATACTGGAAATTGTTTAAAGCAATGTTTGTAGAAACAAATCCAATTCCAGTAAAAACAGCAGCATATATGATGGGTTTAATTGAGACAGATGAAATGAGACTTCCTTTATACAAGATGAGTGATAAAAATAGAAAATATTTAGAAGAGGTTTTAAAGGAGTATAATCTAATAAAATAGAGAATTTGCAAAAATACATAGTCATATATATCTTTGATATTATCAATAAATAATAAAATATGGCATAATTCTTGCTTATTAAATTTAGCAGTTAGAAAATTTACTGGAGGAAATTTTTTTGAAAGTAGGAATTGTTGGCATTGGGAATATGGGAAGACATTATGTAAGTAAATTTAAAATTCTTGGTTATGACGCAGTTTTAGTTGATTTAAATCAAAAGCTTTTAGCAAAATACGATAGTTCTTTTAAAAAATATACAGATATAGATGAAGCTTTAAAAAAAGAAAAATTAGATTATCTTTTTGTAGCAACTGCTCCAACATCTCATATTCCTATAGCAAAAAAAGCATTAGAAAAAGAAATAAATGTTATGGTAGAAAAACCACCATCAATTAATCCAAAAGAGCTTGAAGAAGCTATAGATTTAGCAGAAAAAAAAGGTGTTGTATTAGGAGTTTCAGAAATAGAACTTCGTTCAAACTCAGTTAGAAATTTTGAAAATAATACAAATATACATGAAGTAGAAGCATATAGATTAAATCTTGGTAGAGGATATATAAATCCATTTTACGACCTTGCTTGGCATGATTTATATATATTTCAATATCTTTTTGATAGAGTTAAGATAAATAAAGTAATAGATAAGGGAGATATTTTTGATATTTATGGAGAAACAGATAAAAATGAGTTTTTCCTTCAAGTAGCTTGGAGTCAAAAAAATTTAAAAAGAAAATGGATTTTAAAAACTAAAAATGGAGATATTGTTTTTGATTTTGTAAATGATAAGATAATATATCCTTCTGGTGAAGAAAAAGAAAAAGATGGAAAGGATAAATTAGAAACAATGATTAAAGAGTTTATTGAAAATCCTACTTTTGAAAGCTCTTACAGAGCTTTAGAAATTCTCAAAGAATTTGATAAATTTAATATAAAGGAGAAGGTAGCTTGATACCAATAATAAAACCAGATTTTGGAAAAGAAGAAGAACAAACTGTAAATGAGATTATAAAAAGTGGACATATTACAAGAGGAAAATGGACTTTAAAATTTAAAGAAGAGTTTGCAAAATATTTAAATATAGGTTTTTGTCATACAGTATGTAGTGGTACAGCAGCTTTATATATAGCTTTAAAAGCTATAGGGATAGATAATAAAGAAGACAAAGTAATAGTTCCTGCAATGAGCTTTATGGCTACTATAGATGCAGTATTACTTGCAGGTGGTACTCCTATAGTAGTAGATATAAATGAAAGTTATACAATGGATACTGAGCAATTAATTGAAGCAGTTGAAAAATATAAACCAAAAGCAGTTATACCTGTTCATCTATTTGGTCAAACTGCAGATATGGATAAAATAAATGAAATATGCAAAGCAAATAATATAATTGTTCTTGAAGATGCTGCACAAGCTCATGGGGCTACTTATAAAGGTAAAAAAGCAGGTAATCTTGGAGATTTAGCGGCATTCAGTTTTTATGCATCAAAGAATCTTGCTATGGGAGAAGGTGGTGCAATTGTAACTAATGATTATAAAATAGATGAAAAAATATCAAACTGGATAGAGTTTGGTAATCATCCTGCATTAAACTTAAGAATTACAGAATTTCAAGCAGGAATTGGGTATTGGCAACTTAAAAAACTTGAAGATAATAATGAAAAAAGAAGAAAAATAGCTGAAATATATAATAAAGAGTTTGAAAATCTTCCGGGATTAATATTACCAAAAGAATATCCAGATAGAAAACATGTTTATCATATATATGCTTTAAGGCATCCAAAAAGAGATGAAATTGTAGAAAGATTAATTGAAAATGGGGTTGGAGCAAGAGTTTATTATGAATATACCCTTGATAAACTTAGAAATGCAGAGTGCTTAGACTGTGAATTTGCACATCTTTTAACTAAAGAAATTTTTGCTATCCCTATATTCCCAGCTTTAAAAGATAAAGAAATAGATTTTATTGTTGAAACTGTAAAAAAAGTAGTAAAAGAGGTTTCTTAAATGAAAATTATAAATGGAAATTTAACAGCAGAAGGATTAAATTTTGCGATTGTAGTAGGAAGATTTAATAGTTTAATTACAGAAAAGCTATTAGAAGGAGCAATAGACTGTATAGAAAGACATGGTGGAAATATTGATAATATAACTGTTGTTAGGGTGCCAGGTTCATTTGAAATACCTTTAATTGCAAAAAAATTAGCAAAAACTAAAAAGTATGATGCAATAATATGTCTAGGAGCAGTAATTAGAGGCTCAACTCCTCATTTTGATTTTGTTGCAAATGAAACAACAAAAGGAATAGCACAAGTAAGTCTTGAAACAGAAGTACCTATATCTTACGGAATACTTACCACAGATACAATAGAACAAGCAATTGAAAGAGCAGGAACAAAAATGGGGAATAAAGGATTTGATGCAGCTCTAACAGCAATAGAAATGGTAAATGTATTAAAGGAAATAGAATGATAGGAAGGTTTAGAAAAAAAGCAAGAGAGATAGCATTAAAAACTCTTTATGCTTTTGATATAAATAAAGGTGATAAAGATATAAATGAGATTCTTGAAGATGTTATAAAAGATATAAGAGATAAAATTTCAGAAAATACCTTAAGATATGCATATATGCTTGTAAATGGAATTGTAGATAATCTTGATAAAATAGATCAGATAATACAATCTCATTTAAAAGATTGGAGATTAGAAAGATTAGGGTATATAGAAAGAGCATTACTGAGACTGGGTACTTATGAGCTTATTTTTTCTGATGTACCAGATAAAGGAAGAGTTTTTACAGATATACTTGATTTAGGAAAATGTTATTCTTTAAATGAAGATGCTTTAAAATTTGTAAATGGTGTTTTAAGTGCAATATATAAAGATGCTAATATCCAAAGTAAAATTTCTTAATATATTCTCCAAAAAACAGATAAATTATAGCAGCAACAGATAAAAAAGGACCAAAAGGAATTTCGTATCTTGATTTATCCTCTGCTTTTTGCATATATGCTAATGATATTCCAACAACTGCACCAAAAAAAGAACCTACGAATATAGTAAATAAACTTCCAAACCAGCCAAGGTATGAACCAAGAAATGCAAGAAGTTTTACATCACCAAGTCCAAGTCCTTCAACCTTTCTAAATTTTAAATAAAGAAAATAGATTAAATATAGAAAACCTGCACCAACAAAAGCACCAATTAAAGCATCAATTATAGAAAAATCCTGTCTAAAAAAGGAATATATAATTCCAGATATAAAACCAATAAGATTTATCTCATCAGGAATAATTTTAAAATCAATATCTATAAATATTACAGCTATTAGAAGATATAATAAAATTAAAGAAAATATTAAATCTATACTTAATCCAAACTTTAAATATGCAAATATAGTAAATAGACCTGTTAAAAACTCTACAAAAGGATATCTTAAAGAAATTTTAGTTTTACAACTACTACATTTTCCTTTTAAGAAAATATAAGAGATGATAGGAATATTCTCATACCATCTTATTTTATGTCCACATTTAAGGCAAGAAGAAGGAGGATATACAATAGATTTTTCTCTTGGAAGTCTATATATTACAACATTTAAAAAACTTCCAACAACTAATCCAAAAATAAAAACAATAAATATAGTTAAAATTTCCATTTAGTTATCTTTCTCTTTATTTTCTTCTTCAAGGGTTTTAGCATATTCTTCTAAATCTTTTTTTAATTGGGAACCTTTTTTTACTAAATAAAAAATCTGAAAAACAGAAAATCCAAATATTACTATAATAATACCAACTACACCTGCTAAAAAACCACCAATAATAGCAGCAATTATTGGAATAGGGAATCTTAAAAAAGAGGAAAATATTAATTTACTCTTATTTTCTTTATGTTGATTTACACTTTTCCATAGATTTGTAAAATAAAAAAATCCTGCCAATAAACCTAAGATAAATAAAAAACCATAAATTAATATTTTTTCCAAATGAAAATTCCTCAAAAGTTTTTTTCTAATTTTATCATAGTAAATTGTTGACTATAAGAAAAATAAACTTTATCTTTAAAGCAAAGATACTATTAGAGGTAAAAAAATGATTAAATCCTATGCAGAGCAGTTTTATTATTTAATGAAACTTGGTAGAGAGTTTGAAATAAGAGCTAAGGAAGAATATATGAAAGGAAATATTGGTGGATTTTTACATCTTGCAATTGGTGAAGAAGCAGTTCATGTAGGAGCAACTGTTGGATTTGGAAAAGGGGATATATTTGTACATTATAGAGATCATATTTATGCCCTTGCAAGAGGTATTCCTGCTAAAGAAGTTATGGCTGAATTATTTGGAAAAGTCACTGGAGTTTCAAAAGGAAAAGGTGGTTCAATGCATTTATACCATCCAAAATATAATTTCTATGGTGGGATAGCAATAGTTGGAGCCCAAATCCCTCATGCAGTTGGAGCTGCTTATGCTAGAAAGCTTTTAGGCCATACTGAAGGAGTATTGGTAGCCTTTGGAGATGGAGCTACAAATGCAGGAAATTTTTATGAATCTTTAAATTTAGCAGCAGTTTATAAAGTTCCTGTAATTTTCTTATGTGAGAACAATTATTATGCAATTGGTACCAGAATAGATAGAGTATCAGCATTTTCTGATTTATATCTAAAAGCAAAAGATTATATGCCAGCTATTTCTGTTGATGGAATGGATGTTTTTGAAGTTTTTAATGCAGTATCAAAAGCTAAAGAATATGTAGAAACAGAAAGTAAACCTTATTTTATAGAAGCAAAAACTTATAGATATGAGCCTCATTCAATGAGTGATGGAGGAGATTATAGATCACCGAGAGAATTAAAAATAGCTAAAGAAAGGGATCCAATAGAAAGATTAAAAGAAAAAGGATTAGAAAAAGGAGTTTTGACTCCAGAGTTTATTAAAACAATTGATGAGAAAGTTGAGAAAGAGATAGAAGAAGCAGTTGAGTTTGCTTTAAATTCTCCAGAACCTTCTGAAGATGAACTTTATAAAGATATTTATTGTGAGGTATGTGAAGATGTTGTATCGTGAAGCATTAAAAAAAGCAATGGATGAATTAATGGAAGAAGATGAGACAGTTGTAGTTTTAGGGGAAGATGTTGGATTTTATGGAGGAAATTATAGAGTTACAGAAGGGTTGTATGCAAAGTATGGAGAAAAAAGAGTAATAGATACTCCAATAGCAGAAAACTCTATTGTTGGAAATGCAATAGGAATGGCAATAGGTGGATTAAGACCTGTTGCAGAAATAATGACTGTAAATTTTTCCTTAATAGCTTATGATCAGATTGTAAATGAGGCTGCAAAAATAAGATATATGAGCGGAGGAAAAGTTAGTTTACCATTAACAATTAGGATGCCTCAAGGAGTAGCTAAACAGCTTGCTGCTCAACATTCTCAATCATTTGAAAGAATTTATGCATCTATCCCGGGACTAAGAGTTTTTACTGCTTCTGATTCAATAACTGCTTATTACGGTTTAAAACAGGCAATACTTTTAGATGATCCGGTAGTTTTTTTAGAACATGAACTTTTATATGCTCAAGATTTTGATTTTATAGATATACCACATTTTGATGTTAGGAAACAAAGATTAATAAAAGAAGGAAATGATATAACTGTTGTTTCCTATCTTAAAATGCTTCATGATACATTAGAGGCAATAAAAGATATAGAAAAAGATTTAGGAATTTCAGTTGAAGTTATAGAACTTACATCTTTAAATCCTTTAAATCTTGATAAAGTTTATGAATCAGTTAAAAAAACTAAAAGATTAGTTGTAGTAAATGAAGAACCTAAAACAGGTAGTTTTGCAACAGAAATTATTACAAAAGTTATTGAGAATAATTTTTATGATTTAGATGCTCCGCCTTTAAGAATATGTGGTGAAGATGTTCCAACTCCTTATAACAGAAAATTAGAACTTTTATCAATTCCAACACCAGACAAAATTTATAAAAAAATTATAGAGTGGGGAAAAGAAAATGGATTATGAAATAACTATGCCAAGACTTACAGATACTATGGAAACAGGTATGATTGTAAGATGGTTAAAAAATGAAGGAGATTTTGTTAAAAAAGGAGAACCTATAGTAGAAATAGAAACAGAAAAGGCTATTCAAGAAGTAGAATCATTTAAAACAGGTAGATTAAAAAAGATTTTAGCCCACGAAGGTGATGAAGTTCCTGTTGGTAAACCTATTGCAATATTAGAACTAACAGAAGAAAAAAACACTGCGCCAATAAAAAAAGAAACTATTAAAACTGAAGAGAAAGTTATAAAAACTGATAAACAGGAAAAAATTAAAAAAGAAGAAATAAAAGAAGAAAAAACTCCTACTGAAAAACCTAAAACAGAAGAACAAGAAATTAAAAAATATCCAACAGGTTTAGCATCTCCATATGCAAAAAAATTAGCAGCAGAATTTAATATAGATATAGAAAAACTACAAAAAGAAGGGAAACTACCTTCTCCAGCCCATGAAGAAGATATTTTAACTTATTATTATTCAGAATTTTTTGAAATAGATGCTTTAGAAGAAGCAAAAGCATTTAATATTGACCTAAAAGAAATAGTTGAAAATTATGGAAAAAAAATAACAAAAGATATGGTGATACAATTTGCAAAAGAAAGAAATTTATACAAAAAAATAGATATTTCACAAATCCAAAAAAGAACTATTGAACATTTATCAAAGTCAGCTACAGTGCCAGTTTATCATATATATGAAACTATAGATGTGAAATATATTCCTGAAGATACTGAATATTCATTAACAACCTGGATTGTAAAAATTACTGGAGATGTTATGCAAAACCATTATAGAACAAGACTTTATTATGACAACGGAAAATATAGACTTTATCCTTCCAGTAATATAGGAGTAGCTGTAGCAGTAGATGAAGAACTATTTTCTCCTGTAATAAAAAATATAGAACTAAAATCTTTAAAAGATATTCAAGAAGATATAAATATAATTAAAGAAAAAGCAGAAAAAAAGATTTTTAATCCTGAAGATTTTGAAGCAGGGACATTTGCAATTTCAAATCTTGGAATGTTTGGAATAGAGAGATTTGATGCAGTAGTACCTTATAATTATAGTGGTATTATGGCTATTGGAACTAAAACTAAAAATAAAATCAAAATAACTATAACTTTTGACCATAGAATAATAAATGGAAGAGAAGCGGCTATTTTTGTAAAAGGACTTAAGGAAAAATTTAAAGATAAAGATTATATCCAAAACTTAAAATAAACAAATTACGATTAAATAAAGTTTTTAAAAGTTTACTATTTTTATAAGAGATAGTTGAGATTATTAATCGATAAAGTAAAGGAATTAAGAATTGTATTTAGTTGAATGTGGGTTTATTATTTTTGATGAAACTGAAAAAAAATATTTTTAAAACTATAAATTTGCTGTAATTTGAATTAAAAATTACAAAATAAATCTTAAATTTATTATTCAATTTAATCAACTTTAAAATTGAATACCGAAAATCTAGTAGCAGCTTTTAAAAAATCATAGATTTTTTATTAAAATTTACCAATAGGCTTTTTTGTATATCCTTAAACTACTATTTGCCAAATATTTAAGAAGGGGAAAAATATTTCCCCTTTAAGAATTACTTTATTTATTTAATTCTTCTTTTAAAGCTTTAGCAGCATGGAAAGTAACGACTTTTCTTGCAGGAATAGTTATCTCTTCACCAGTTCTTGGGTTTCTCCCTTTTCTAGCTTTTCTTTCTTTTACATTGAAAACACCAAGTCCAGGTAAAGCAACTCTTTCACCTTTTGTAAGTGCTTCTGCTAAAGCTTCCACAAAAGCATTAACACATCTTTCTGCTGCTGCTTTAGTAGTACCTGCTTCTGAAGCAACTTTTGCTACTAATTCTGCTTTTGTCATAATAAAACCCTCCTAAGATACGATTTATTGGCTTTTAAGCCTATAGTTATTAATATATATAGATTTAACCTCAAAAGTCAAGTATTTTAGGATTTTTAAGGATATATTATAGAGATTTCTGATAAATTTTTTAAATATTTTTCTTCTTCAATGCCTACTATTAGATTAAAATTTTGCATAGCTTGAGAAGAAGCACCTTTCCCAAGATTATCTATAGCAGTAATTACAACTGCATATCCTGTTCTTTCATCTAAATCTACATAAATATCACAGTAATTAGAACCTATTACATATTTTATTTCTGGTGGTGTTTTTTGAAATCTTATAAAAGGTTCATATCTATATTCTAATCTATAAAGCTCTATTAAATCTTTTTTATTTAAATTAGTTTTAAAATTGACAGTAGAAATCATACCTCTTGAAACAGGTAATATATGAGGGGTAAATCTAACTTTAATATCTTTTCCTGAAATTTGATTAATCTGATCTTCCATTTCTGGAATATGTCTATGTTTTGTTGGGTTATATGCAAAACTATTTGAAAAAGCTTCTGGATAGTGAAATTTTTGTTTTAATCCCCTTCCAGCTCCTGAAATTCCGGATAAAGCATTAACTATAATTGTATCTGAATCAATAATATTTTCTTTTAAAGCTGGATATAAAGCAAGTAAAGTTGCTGTTGGATAACATCCAGGATTTGCAATTAAGTTTGCATTTTTTATTTTGTCTCTATGAATTTCTGGAAGGCCATAGACAGCTTTATCTAATAATTCTTTATAACTATGTTCAAAACCATAAAATTCAGGATATGCATTAAAATTTTTTATTCTATAAGCTGCAGATAAATCTATTACTTTTTTATTTTTATCTAATATTTTTTTAGCAAGTTCTACTGCAGGCTCGTGGGGAATAGCAAGAAAATAAATATCAGCAGAATCTAAGTCTGGTTCTTTATCAAATTTAATATCTGAAAATTTAGTAGAAATAAAAAAAGGGAAAACCTCTTTTAAGGCTTTCCCTTCAAATTCTCTTGATATTATTTGAACAAGTTCAACTTCTTTATATAAATTTAAAATTCTTAATAGTTCTATTCCTGTATAACCAGAAGCTCCAACAATAGAAACTTTGATAGCCATAAATTAACGCTTAGACCATCTGTATTTAGCTCTTGCACCCATTTGTGCATATTTTTTACGTTCTTTAACTCTTGCATCTCTTGTCATTAATCCAGCTTTCTTTAATACTGGTCTTAATTCTGGATTATAGCTTTCTAATGCTTTAGCTATTCCATACATTATAGCTTCAGCTTGTGCTGGTTTTCCACTTCCTTTAACTGTAGCATATACATCAAATTTTCCAAGAGTTTCTGTGATAACAAAAGGTCTATTTATTTTTGCCATTAAAATATCTCTTTCAAAATAATCTTTTCCTTCCCATTCTTTTCCAGATGAAGATTTAACAACTATTCTTCCATTCCCAGGAATAATCCACACCCTTGCTACTGCTTCTTTTCTTCTTCCTGTGCCATATTTTGCTGTTTTTGGATCTACCTTTATTGTTTTAGCTCCCAAATTATTAACCTCCTAATTTAAAAATTCTTCCACATAGGAACAATTGAGTCTATTGGTTTTGGATTTTGAGCTTGATGTTTATGAGTTTCACCAGTGTAAACTTTTAATCTTTTCATAAATCTTTTTTGAAGTTTGTTTTTAGGAAGCATTCTTTCTACAGCAAGTCTTATAACTTCCTCAGGTTTATTTTCAAGCATCCATTTTAAAGTTCTAACTTTTAATCCACCTGGATAATTAGTGTGGAATTGATAAAGCTTATCAGTTTCTTTTTTACCTGTATATTTGATTTTATCAGCATTTAAAACTATAACAAAATCACCAACATCCATATCTGGTTGAAAATATGGTTTATGTTTTCCTCTTAAAACATTTGCTATTAATGTAGCAAGTCTTCCTAAGGTTTTACCTTTTGCATCAACAATATACCATTCTCTTTTTATTTCCGCTTGTTTAGGACGATATGTTTTCATATATCAGCACTCCTTCTGCAGTTTTTCTAAATTCAGACTAATTATTATCTAATATATAACTTTTTTTGTCAAACAGAAAAATTATATAAAATATCAAATATTTCGTCAGGTTTTTCTATTTTTAAGTTGGAGTTAATATCCAAATTATGTTGATTTTTTCTTAAAACAAAGTTTACATTTTTATTTTCTTCTAAATTGAAATTTTCTACCATTTGCTTATCAGAGTTTGTATCGCCTATATAAAATACAGGTTCTTTATATTCTATTTCTTCAAAAAATAATTTTAAAGGATAAGCAGAAGGCTTTCTTAAATGGGTTTCCGGGATGTCATCTTCTGTTATTATTTTGTCAAAATATTTATAAAGATTAAAAAGTTTAAAAGAATAATCTAAATCTTCAAAAGGCCTTCCTGTAATTACTCCTGTTCTTGTTGCAATATTTTTTACTTTTTCTAAAACTTGTGTAGGAAAAATTAGCTCTTCTTTTTCTCTATGAATTTTGTATCTATTTTCAAAATATTCAACTAATTTATTATAATCTGGTAGTTTTATCCCATAAACAATAGAAAATTTATAAAAATCTTCTAATGAAGAAGAAAATTTTTTAAATTCATCTTTAAAATCTTCAAGTAAAAGACCACTTTCTACATATAATATTCCAGCTATTGATGCATCCCAATCATTATTTATATTAAATCTAAATTTTATATCAAGCAGTTCTTCAAGATTTGCTTCTTTTCCGGTGAAATACTCAACAGTATCTTTTATTGAATAATGATAAGATTTGGAAACATCAATTAACACTCCATCAACATCAAAAATTACTATCATCTACTCTCCTTTAAAATTTGCTTGATAAATCGGTTTTGCTTCATAATATATGAACTTAAAATTATAATACAATTTAATATAGAGGTTATTTTATGGCAGAAAAAGAAACTCCTATGCTTGCTCAATACAATAAAATAAAAGCAAAATATCCTGAAGAACTTCTTTTATTTAGATTAGGAGATTTTTATGAGCTTTTTTATGAAGATGCACATATAGGAGCAAGAGAGTTAAATATAGCCCTTACTAAAAAAAGAGTTGGAAAAGATAAATACATTCCAATGTGCGGAATTCCTTATCATTCTGCAGATAGTTATATTACAAGACTTGTATTAAAAGGATATAAAGTTGCCATTTGTGAACAACTTGAAGACGCATCTAAAGCAAAAGGTATAGTTAAAAGAGATGTAATTAGAGTAATTACACCTGGTACCTTTTTTGAAAATGAAAAACTAAAATCTGCTTTAATGGCAATAGATAAAGTAAAAGGGAAATATCCAATATCTTATTTAGACCTTTCCACAGGAGATTTTATAGCAGGAATTTTAGATAAAGATGAGCTTATATCTTTCATTGGAAAGTTTCAGCCAAAAGAGATTTTAGTTAGACCAGAGTTTGATACATCAGAAATAGAAGAACATTTTAAACATCTATTTTTTTCTAAAATCTCAGAAGAGCTATTTAGTAATTATAAGGAGCTATTTAATTACTTTAATATTCAAGATTATAAATCTTTCGGATTTACAGAAAAAGAAAAAGCAGTATTACCTGTAATAACTGCAATTTTCAATTATGCAAAAGCAACTCAAAAAAGCTTTTTACCCTTTATAAAAAAGCCAAAACCTTATAGAGAAGATATTTATATGAGAATTGATTATCATGCTCAAAAACATTTAGAAATAGTTAGTTCAAATGAAGGAAATATATCTTTATTCAATGTAATAAACAAAACCCTTACAGGAATGGGAAAAAGAAAGCTTAGATATTTTCTTCTTCATCCTTTAAAAAATAAAAAAGAGATACAAAAAAGACAGCAAGCAGTAGAAGAACTCTTAGATAATGAACTTAGAGAAGAGATAAAAAAATATTTAAAAGAGATATTTGACGTAGAAAGACTTGTTTCTAAAATATCTTCTAACACACTTACACCAAGAGATATGATCTCTTTAAGAACTTCCTTAGATAAAATCCAGCAGTTAAAACAGTTATCAGATAAATTTAACTCTGAATATCTAAAACAACTTTTTAAGCAGATAGAAGATTTTGAGTATTTAGTAGATAAGCTATATAGATATTTAGAAGATAATCCACCAATCCATTTAAAAGAAGGAGGATTAATAAAAAAAGGAGTAGATAAATATTTAGATGAACTTAAAGAGATAAGAGAAAAAGGAGATAAATGGATTAAAGAATTCCAAGAAAGAGAAAGACAAAGAACAGGTATTTCAAGCCTAAAAGTAGGTTTTAACAAAGTAATGGGATATTATATAGAAATAACTAAACCAAATCTAAAATTTGTACCACCTGAATATAAAAGAAGACAAACATTATCAAATGCAGAAAGATTTACAACAGATGAACTTCAATCTTTTGAGGAAAAAATATTATCAGCAGATGAAAAAATAAATGCTTTAGAGTATGAAATATTTATGAGTTTAAGAGATGAGGTTAATCTATTATCTGATAAAATTGCAAAAACAGCCCAAGCAGTTGGAGAAATAGATGCTGTAGTAAGTCTTGCACAGATAGCAATAGAGAAAAACTGGATAAAACCAGAAATTACAGATGATTATGATTTAGTGGTAGAAGAAGGGCAACATCCTGTAATTGTAAACTTTAATCCTGATTTTGTTCCAAATAGTTTAAAAATGGATAAAAACTCTTATTTTCATATTATAACTGGTCCAAACATGGCAGGTAAAAGTACATTTATTAGACAGTCTGCAGTATTAATTGTTTTATCTCATATAGGTTCTTTTATACCTGCAAGATATGCAAAAATTCCTGTTGTTGATGCAATATTTACCAGAATAGGTTCAGCAGATGCTTTAGCCAAAGGACTTTCTACATTTATGGTAGAAATGCTTGAAATGGCTAATATTATAAACAATGCCACAGAAAAAAGTTTTATTGTGCTTGATGAGGTAGGAAGAGGAACAAGCACTTATGATGGCCTCTCATTAGCTTGGGCTATTTCTGAGTATATTGCTAAAAATATAAAAGCAAAAACATTATTTGCTACTCATTATCATGAGCTTACTTCATTAGAAAATGAAATTCCACAAGTTAAAAATTTCTATATGCATATAAAGGAAGAAGGAAAAGAAATTAGATTTACATATAAAGTTTTAGAAGGATTTACAAATAAATCTTATGGAATACATGTAGCAAAACTTGCAGGAATAAAAAATGAAATAATAGAAAGGGCTTATGAGATTTTAGAAAAATTTGAAAATAGTGAAAAAATAAAAACAAGCGAAGAAACTAACATATTAAAGCAACCAGAGAAAAGATATAATGAAATTAAAGAAGATTTAGAAGAACTTCCTATTTTTAAACAGCTAAAAGTAATAGAAGAAGAAAATAAATATAAAGAAATAATAGAGTATCTAAAAAATATTGATATAGGAAATATCACACCTTTACAAGCTTTGAATATTTTAAATGAGTTAAAAAACAAAATAAAAAATGATAGATAAAATTTATGGATTTTTAGCATATATAAGAAGAAAGCTTTACAAAAAAAACATATTAAAGCAGAAAAAACTTCCTAAACCTGTGATATCAATAGGAAATTTATCTGTTGGTGGTACAGGTAAAACACCTATTACAATCTCTATTTCTAAATATTTAAAATCAAAAGGATTAAATGTAGTTGTTTTATCAAGAGGATATAAAAGAAAAACAAAACAAACATTAATTGTTTCTGAAGAAGATAAAGGTTATGAGATTTTTGGCGATGAGCCTTATTTAATGTTTAAAAAAGGAATTCCTGTAGTTGTATCTTCTTCAAGATATGATGCAGGAATTTTAGCTTTAGAAAAGCTTAATCCTGATATATTTATTTTAGATGATGGGTTCCAACATTTTCAGCTTTATAGAGATATAGATATTCTGGTAATAGACTTAAATAAACCATTTTGGGAAGATAAACTTTTGCCTTTTGGAAGACTTAGAGAACCAAAAAGCTTTTATAAGTATGCAGATTTATTTTTAATTACAAAATGGAAAAACAAAAAAGAAAAATTAAAAAAATTAAAAGAGTTTAATAAACCTTATTTTTTAACTGAAGAAAAAATAAATAGACTTACAGATTTTAAAAAGGTTTATGATTTTGATATCCTAAAAGATAAAAAAATAATAGCTTTTGCAGGACTTGGAAATAATAAATATTTTTTTGAAACTGTTAAAAACTTAGCTAAAGAATATAATTTTAAGATTGAGAAATTTTTAGATTTTCCAGATCATTACAATTATAAAAATTTTAAAAAAGAAGAAAATAAAATATATATAACAACAGAAAAAGATTTAATAAAATTTAAAGATAAAAAAAATATTTATGCTTTAGAGTATCAGATTGAGATACCTGAAGATTTTAAAAAATATTTAGATTTAAAGCTAAATCAGATTTTAACGAAAAAATAAGTAAGAAACCAGTGAGGTTTAAAAAATGTTTGATAATAAAGAAAAAAATCCATTTGATATAGTTTTAAAGCTTGTAATAAATGGGGAAATTCAACCTTGGAAAGTTGATATAGTTGAACTTGCAGATAAATATTTAGCAGAAGTAAAAAACATGTATATTCCTGATTTAAGGCAAGCTTCAAAAGTATTACAAGCAGCAGCATTACTATTAAAAATGAAAGCAGATGCTTTAGAGCTTGGTAAAGAAGAAGAAAAAGAAAAAATAAAAAGAAAAAGAATTTTTGGAATAAAAAGATTTTATACAATAGATGAGATTGCCCATGTTTTAAAAAAATACGTATCACCTGTTATCCAATTTAAACCAAAAAGAAAATATACCAGAAGAAAACCTTATAAAAGAAATAGCAAAAAAATAGATGTTCCATTATTTCATGCAACCTTAGAAGAAACTATCGAGATTTTAGAAAAAGAGTTTTTAAATTTAGAAGGTTATACTACTTTTTCACAGTTAGATTATCCTAATAAACCTCAAGCTTTTGTAGCACTTTTATTTTTAAATTTTGAAAAAAAGATAAATATTTATCAAGAAGAAGAGTTTGGTGAGATTTATATAGAAAAGTATAACGAAGCATTAGAAAAGATAGCTTAAAATGGATGAATTTGGTATACTTAGCTTAATCTTAGGGATTATATTTCAACTTTTTGCAATTTTTGTAAAGCCTGTAGAAAAAAAGAAAAACATTTAATCTTCTAAGGATAATCTTTTCTCTCTACTTTCAGAAAGAATTTTTATAATTTCCTCTTCATTTTCTTTTTCAATAACTTTTTTTAAGTTTTCAAGAGATTTTGAAAAAATATCAATTGTATGTAATACATTTTCTTTATTTTCTAAAAAAATATCTTTCCATACATTTGGTGAACTTGCAGCAATACGAGTAAAGTCTTTAAAACCACCACCAGGATATAAAAATAAATCTATTCCTTTTTCTTCTGATAGTTTTATTAATGCATCAACAAGAGCAAAAGCTACTGCATGAGGAAGATGTGAAACAGCAGCAAAAACAAAATCATGAAGTTCAGGGTCCATAATTTCTACTTTTGCACCAATATCATTCCATAAACTTTCTATTTTTTTTGTATTTTTAGTTTCTTTATCTATAGTAAGTATTAATTTTTTTCCTTTAAAAAGATCATCTAAGGCATTTTCAACACCTTCTTTTTCTGTACCTGCAATTGGATGAGCCCCAATAAACTCATTTGGATAAAAGATTTTTTCAAGTTTTCTTACAAGTTTTCCTTTTACACTTCCAACATCAATTATTACTGTATCTTTATCTAAATAAGGTTTTATCTGCTTTGCTATATTTTCAAAGGTTCTAACTGGTGTTGCAAGAACTACTAAATCTAATTTTTCCCAAGGAATATCTTTAAAATCTGAAAAACCATCATTTATTATATTCTCTTTTTTAGCTATACTAACTCTTTCTTTTGAAAGATCATAACCATAAATATTTCCTTTAAAACCTTCTTTTTTTAAGCTTTTTGCAAAAGAACCACCTATTAAACCAAGTCCAATAATTAGTATATTTTTAAATCCACCAAAGTCTTTTTCCAAGTCTTTACCTCTATTTTACAAGTAATAAAGGTATTGGAGATTTTTGCATTATATAAGAAGTTGTACTTCCAAGAATTAACTCTTTTATTCTGCTTTCTCCAAATGCACCTAAAACAGCAAGGTCATATTTATCTTGATTTTCTTTTATATAATTTTCTATTTCCTCTTCTGGATATCCTTTTAATATATGAATATTAAATTCAATATCTGTTAAATAATTTTTAAGAATATCTTTTACAGCATCTTCTACAGGTTGTCCTTCTTTACAAAAAGTATCTATAACTTTATCATCAGAAACTGTAATTACATCAATACTTTCTATTCCTAAATCTTTTGCAAAACTATTTATATACTGGGCTGCATGGATAGATTTTTCTCTACCGTCAAAAGCAAGTAATATATTTTTTATTTCTGAAAATTTATCTGTAGTAATTAATACAGGACATTTTGATTTTCTTGCTACAGCTTCAGCAGTTGAACCTAATAAAAACTCAAATTGTGGATGTTGTCCTCTTTTACCAACTATTATTAAATCTTCTGGATCTGCCATTTCTGTTAATTCTTTTGCAACAAGTCCAAAAGCTTTAGCTATTGTACAGTCAGCTCCTTTTTCTCTACATTTTTGAGCAAATTCTTTTAAAAGAATATCTGCTCTTTCTTCAAAAAATTCTTTCACCTTAGGGGTCAAATCAGAATATATAGTAAACCCTAAAGCCCCTGCTAAGTCTTCTATAAATGGTCCTTCTAAAAGCCTAATATCTATAATATGAACTCCAACAACAGGTTTTTTTAATTTTTTTGATAACCATATTCCATAATCTTCTGCTATTTTTGAATACTTAGAGCCATCAATACCAACTAAAATTCTATTTATCATAAATCATCCCCTTTTATTATATTCTTTCCAAGATTTTACCACTTCTTCTACTGCTTTTTCAAAGTTGTCTTCTTCTGTTTCCCAAACAATGCTTCCTGCTTTACCAAGTTTCCATCTTACTTCAAAATCTTCAGGATGATTTTTTGAGATTATAATGTCTACACTTAATTTTGAAAGAATATCTCCAATTTCTTTTTCTTCTTTATTAACAGGTATCTCATTACTTTTTTCTAAATGAAAATCTTTTGAAACATCTATAATAATTATTTTTTCTGCTGTTTTAAAATCTTTTATTATTTTCCCATCCTTTTCTGTTAAGACTGCTATTCTTAATCCTTCCTGACGAGCTGGCTCATAATGAATAACTACAGATTCTATATTGGGAATTTCTTTTTTTATTTTTTCTTCTATTTCATCAACTATTTTATGGGTTTCTCTAATTCCATAATTATGTAAAATAAGTTCAAGTTCTAAAAATTTATAACTTCCTGCAGAGCGACCTCTAATACTTTTTATTTCCATCACAGATGGATATTCATAAATGATTTTTTTTATTTTTTCTATTTCTTCCTTACTTAAGGATACATCTAAAAGAGATTTAATGCCATTTATAAATATTTCCCATCCTGTATGTATAATGAAAAGAGAAACAACTACAGCAGCATATTTGTCTATGTTATAGCCTAAGTATACACCTATAAGTCCTATTATTACTATCAGGGCAGATAAAAAATCTGCCCAAATATGTTCTGCATCTGCTTTTAAAGTAGGAGAATGTAACTTTTCTGCTGCTTTTAGTTCTAACCTAGAATATACAAATGTAAATATCATTGTGATAATCATTACAGCAATAGCATATTCTACATGCTTTACTTCTCTTATTTCTTTAGAAAACAAAGCCTCTTTTAATATTTCATAAGCAGTAAAAAATAAAAAAAGTGAAATAATTACTGCAGCAATATTTTCTATCTTATAAAGTCCATAAGGAAATTCTTTTGATTTTATTTTAGAAACTTTAACACTTACAAAAGAAATAATAGAAACAATTAAATCAGAGAAAGAATGAATAGCCTCTGCCATAAGAGCAAGACTTCCTGTAATTAAAGCAAATACAAATTTAAGTAAAGTTAAAAATGTATTTAAAAGAAGTGAGCCAAGAGCCCATCTCTCTTTTTGGATTTGTTGCATTATTTTTTACAATCCTCTATTAAACTTACAAATTCATCAAATAAGTATAAAGAATCATGAGGCCCTGGTGAACTTTCAGGATGGTATTGTATAGAAAATACAGGTTTATCTTTTAATCTCATTCCTTCAATTGTTTTATCATTAAGGTTTATATGAGTTATTTCTATATTATTTGGAAGACTATCAGGATCGGTTGCATAGTTATGATTTTGTGCAGTAATTTCTACTTTTCCTGTTTTTAAATTTTTAACAGGATGGTTTCCACCATGATGACCATACTCTAATTTATATGTTTTACCCCCAATTGCCCAAGATAAAAGCTGATGGCCAAGACATATGCCAAACATAGGAATATCTGTTTTTAATAATTTTTTTATCTGCTCAATCTGAAAATGAAGAATTGCAGGATCCCCGGGACCATTTGATAAGAATATTCCATCAGGATTAAACTCAATAATATCTTCAGCTTTTGTATTATGAGGAAAACAAGTTAAATCAAGTCCTCTATCAGCCATAAGTCTTAAAATATTTCTTTTAACACCAAAATCTAATACTGCCACTTTATATTTTTTCTCTTTTTGTTTTTTATAACCTTTTTCTAAATCCCAAGTTCCTTCTTCCCATTTATAAGGTTTTTGTGTAGAAACTTCAGGCACAAGATTAAGGTTAGATATATCTGGAATATTCCTTGCCCTTTTAACTGCTTCAGCAGGGGAAATATCTCCAATAGCTATATATCCTTTCATAACTCCATATTCTCTTAAAACTCTAACTAAAGCTCTTGTATCAATATCTGTAATTCCAATTACATTATTTTCATCTAAATAAGAAATTAAATCTTTTTCTGCTCTCCAGTTTGAATAAAAAGAGGAAATATCCTTAACAACTATTGCATTTGCATGAATCTTTTCCGATTCTATATCCTCATTATTTATCCCATAATTTCCAATTTGTGGCTCTGTAAAGACAATAATCTGTCCTTTATAAGAAGGATCTGTGATTATCTCTTGATAACCTGTCATAGACGTATTAAATATTACTTCACCACCTACTTCTTTTTGTTTTAAACCTGAAAAAGCATAACCATAAAAGAAATGACCATCTTCAAGAGCTAAAATAGCTTTTTCCATTTACTTCCTCAAAAGAATAAATTTTAAATATTTTAACAAAATATCTATTAAATTAATTTAGATTTTTTAATTTTTTATAAAGGTTTGTGTATGTTTTCTTGTAATATTTAGGATAAATTCATAGACCCCAACTTCTTTGATTTCATTTTTAAATTTTTGAAGTATTCCATCAACTTTTTTTATTAAGTCTAGATTCCTTGTGTTTAAAGCATCTTCTAAATAGAACATATCATTTGCTATAAACTCATCTACATCAAAATACATTGAAATAAGTTCTAATTTATGCTTTATTTTCTTTTCGTTTTTCAGATTCATCATTCTTTAAATATCTTTCTTATATTTTCTTTCTATTTTTGCTCCAATACCGTTTAGTTTTTCTTCTATTTTTTCATATCCTCTAAAAAGATGATAAATATCTTCAATGATTGTAGTTCCTTTTGCTACTAATCCTGCTATAAGCATTGCGGCACTTGCCCTTAAATCTGTAGCTTTTACTATAGTTCCTTCTAAACTTTTAACTCCTTTAACTGTTGCAACTTTCCCAAAACCATCAAGATTTATATCTGCTCCCATTCTTCTAAGTTCTGGTACATGCATAAATCTGTTTTCAAATATATTTTCTTTTATTATTGAAGTTCCTTCTGCAAAACAGAGTAAAACCATAAATTGAGCTTGTAAATCTGTAGGAAAATATGGATATTCTTTAGTTTCAATATTTATTGGCTTTATATTTTCTCTTCTTTTAATTACTGCATTTCTTTCTCCAACTTTTATAACTGATATTCCTATATCTTCCAAGATATTATTTACATATTCTAAATATTCAAAAGGATAATTTTCTATTAATATTTTTCCTTCTGTTAAAGCAGATAAAACTGCAAAAGTTCCAGCTTCTATTCTATCTGGAATTATTTTATGTTTTGCTCCTTTTAAATAGGACACTCCATTTATTATTATCTCATCTGTTCCTGCTCCTTCAATGTCTGCCCCCATTTTTATTAAGAGATTTGCAAGGTCTACTACTTCAGGCTCTTTTGCTGCATTTTTTATAATTGTAGTTCCTTTTGCTAAAGTAGCTGCCATCATTATATTTTCTGTTCCAGTAACTGTTTTTTTCCTAAATTCTATTTTTGCTCCTTTTAAACCATTTGGAGCTTTTGCTATTATATCTCCTTCTTTTAATGTTATATCTGCACCCATTTTTTGAAGTGCTTCAATATGAAGATCTATAGGTCTTTCTCCAATTGCACATCCACCAGGAAGTGATACTTGAGCATTACCAAATCTTGCAAGTAATGGCCCAAGAACAAGAACAGATGCTCTCATTTTTTTTACAAATTCATAACTTGCTTTTAAATTTGGCTCTTTACTTAATTTTAATAATATAGAATTACCATTTCTATGCACATCTATACCAATATTAGAAAGAAGTGAACTCATTGTTTCTATATCTAAAAGCTCTGGTACATTTTCAAGATATAAATAATCATCTGTAAGTATTGATGCTGCCATATTTGGAAGAGCTGAATTTTTAGCTCCAGAAACTTTTAAAACACCTTCTAATTTTCTTTGTCCTTCTATTAAAAGGATTTCTTCTTTTTCTTTTATTTTATTCATTGTTTTTCTCCTATTACTACCCTATCTATTTGTTGAAGGTCTTTTATTTTTTCGGCTTTAAAACCATAACTTTGAAGAATATTTTCTACTTTTTCTGCTTGATTATATCCAACTTCAAATGCAAAAAATCCATCTTCTTTTAATAAATCTTTTCCTTTTTTTATAATTTCTTTATAAAACTCTAAACCTTCATCTTTTGCTATTAAGGCTTCTTTTGGCTCTTTTTTTACTTCAGGCATTAAATTCTCATATTCTTTTAGAGGAATATAAGGTGGATTTGATACTATAAAATCAAATTTTTCATTTATACCCCTTATTTTATCTGTTTTTATGATTTTCAATCTATTTAAAACATTATGTATTTTAGCATTTTCTATAGCTACTTGAATAGCTTTATCTGATATATCTGTAGCTATCATTCTTAAATCTGGTTTATTCTTCAAAAGAGATATAGAAATTGCTCCACTTCCTATACCAATTTCTAATCCTATCGGATTTTTTTTGTTTTTTATTCTTTTTAATGTTTCTTCTACTAAAATTTCTGTTTCAGGTCTTGGTATTAAAACCCCTTCATTTACCTTAAAATTAAGGCCATAAAATTCTTTTTCTTCTATAATATATGCAACAGGATACCTTTCTGCTCTTTTTTTTATTTTTTCAAAAAACTCTTCTTCCTGTTTCTTTGAAAGGTTTATATCTTCAATAATTAATTTCCATCTTGGAATATTTAAAATATTAGAAAGTATTATCTGAGCATCTAAAACAGCTGTTTCTATCTGTGCTTTTTTTAAAATATCTACTGCTTTTTTTAACGCTTCTTTTGTATTCATTCTACTTTCACTAAAAATCCTCTTAGATATAATGAGTTTGGAATATTAATTACATAAGGATGATCTATATCTTGATATAAATGCTCAACAACAGTTATATACTTTTTTGTTTTTTCTGCTGCAAAAAGTAAAACTCTTTTTAGATGTTCTTCTGATATATGATGAGAACAGGTAAATATAGCAATATATCCTTCTTTATTTAAAAGTTTTATAGAGTTAATTAAGAGGTATTGGTATCCTTTTATTGCATTTTCTATTTGAGCTTTATTTTTTGCAAATGAAGGTGGGTCTATTATTATAAAATCATAATTTTCTTTTTCTTCTGTTAAGAATTTAAAAGCATCTCTTGTTGTAATTTTATAATTTTTAACATTATTAAGCTGACAATTTTTTTCTATCTTGCTTACTGCTAATTTTGATATATCTACAAAATGTACAAAAGATGCCCCTTTTTTGTAGCAGTATATACCAAATCCACCAACATTTGAAAATAGGTCTAATACTTTGTCTCCTTTTTTAATATAATCTGAAACTATTTTCCTATTTCTTCTTTGATCTAAAAAAAATCCTGTTTTTTGTCCTGCTTTTATAGAGGTTGAAAATTTAATATTATTCTCTTCTATAATTATCTCATCAGGTATTTCTCCATATATTATTTCTCTTTTTGAAGGAATATTTTCTATTTTTACAATATCTACATCTGGAACATAATAAATACCTCTTGGTTTTAAAATATCTATTAATAAAGAAACAATTTCTTCTTTAAAGATATATATTCCTGCAGTGTTAAACTGAACAGATATATAATCAGAATATTTATCAACAATAAGTCCTGGTAAAAAATCTGCTTCTGAATGGATTATTCTATAAGAATTAGTGATATTTTCTAAGGATTTTCTTTTTTCTATTGCTCTTTTTATTCTTTTTTCAAAAAACTGCTTATCTATATTTTCTTTCTCAAAAGTTAAAATTCTTAAAGATATTTTACTTTCTGGATTTAGGTATCCTATTCCTACGAACTTTTTTTTCTCTGAAAAAACTTCTACTAATTCACCTTTTTCTACTTTTAATACAGGGAATTTTTTAATCTCTTTTTTATAGATTGAAGGATTTAAAAGTTTAATTTTTTTTAATCCTTCTTTATTTAGTATTACTTTTTTCAAATTCTATCCTTTTCATTTATAATTATTACAAAATAATATTATAAGGGAAATTAAAATGAAAATATTGTATATTCATGGTTTTAATTCTGCAGGATATGGAGATAAAATAAATCATCTAAAAAATGATTTTGGAGCTGAAAATATTATTGCTCCAACTTTACCTTATGATCCTGAAAAAGCAATGAAACAGCTTGAATTTCTTACAGAAGCTATAAAAGATAAAGATAAATTATGGATTTTTGGAACTTCCTTAGGTGGTTTTTATGCTTTATATCTTGCTGATAAATATAAAGTACCTGCAGTATTAATAAATCCTTCTACAGATCCTTATACTTCTTTGAAAGATCAAGTAGGGCCTCAGGTTAACTATAAATCTAATGAAAAATATGAATTTACTGAAAAGCATTTAGAAAGTTTAAAAAAATATTATGTTAATAATCTTGAAAATTTAAAAGATTTTGTATATGTTTATCTTGATGAAGAGGATGAGCTTCTTGATAGTAAGAAAACTAAAGAGTATTTTGAAAAAAATGGTATATATGTAAAAATGTACCCAGGAGGTAATCATAGATTTATACATATGCCAGAGCTTATACAAGATATAAAAACAAAAATGGTATAATTTTTATAATTTTTATGTAGGAGGAAAATTTTATGTTTGGTGGAATAGGAATACCTGAACTTTTATTAATATTTGGAATACTTCTCTTATTATTTGGAGCAAGAAAACTTCCAGAAATAGGAAAAGGTCTTGGAGAAGGAATTAGAAGTTTTAAATCTTCTTTAAGTGGTGATGAAGAAGAGAAAAAAGAAGAAAAAGTTGTAAAAGCTAAAGAGATAGAAGCAGAAGTTCAAAAAGAAGAGATAAAAACTGAAGAAAAGCAAAAGGCAGAGGCTTAAAAGCCTTGTCTTTTTAAGATGTCTTATCCAAGATTCATAGGAAAAGTAGAAAATTCTACTGTAATACTATCAGAAGAAGAATTTCATCATCTTAAAGTAAAAAGATTAAAAGAAGGTGATTTTTTTGAGTTAAATGATCTTAAAGGTAATATATATCTATGTAAGATAGAAAAAATTTCAAAAAATGAACTAAAAGCTTATCCAATAGAAAAAATACATCAAAAAGAAGAAAAACTAAAAATAGATTTATATCTTTGTATTCCAAATCAGTTATCTAAAATTGATGATCTTATTCCTTTTTTAAGTGAGCTTGGAGTGGATAAATTAATACCTGTAATATGTAAAAATTCTGCTATAAAGCAAAAACAGATAGAAAAAAAATTAAAAAAATGGGAAAAGATAGCTTTAAACTCTATTAAACAATGTAAAAGGCTTTATCCTTTAAAAATAGAACCCCCAAAACAGTTAAAAGATATAAATCCAGATTCAGATATAAAGTTTTTATTTTATGAAAAAGAAAAGGAAAAAACTTTAAAACAGTTTTGTGATAAAAAAGTAGACTCAATTAGTATTTTTATTGGGAATGAAGGAGGCTTTAAAGAAGAAGAGGTATTATTTTTAGAAAAAAAAGGTTTTATTCCTTTATCCTTAGGAAATTTAATTTTAAAAATGGAAACTGCCGTAATTACGGCAGTTGCAAATATTAAGTTCTGTTTTGAAGATTAACTAACTCCTGCTTCTAATCTATCTCTGGATAAAATTTCTTCAAGTTCTTCTTCATAAAAGAATTTATCTGAGAATGCAGGTTTTAAATCATCTATCCATAAAGCTTCTTCATTATATTCTGCAAAGAAAGGTTTTCCTACCCAATCAGGATTTCTTCCTTGTAAGAAATCAAGCACCATATATTTTTTACCATTTATTTCTGTAATTCCAAGCATTCTAATCTTACCTGGAGTTGCAGACATAGAAGGTCCTCTAACAGTTCTTGCTATTCCACTTACTTGTTTAAAAGCATCTGTGAATATTTTCCAAGCTCTTACTAAAGGTACTCCGAAATAATGTTGTGCACCTGTATCTCTTGCCATAAACATATAATAAGGTATCATTCCAAGTTCTACTTGTTTTTGCCACATCTTAGCCCAAACATCAGAGCTATCATTTATATGTTTTAGTATTGGAGATTGGGTTCTAATTTCTGCACCTGTTTCTCTTATTTTTGCAATTGCTTCTTGAACTTCTTCTGTTTCTAATTCTTTATAATGGTTAAAATGAGCCATATATGCAAGATGATAACCTTTATCAACAATTTTCTTAAATAAATCTAATAATTCTTGAGCATCATCATCTGTTAAGAATCTATAAGGCCAAAATCCAAGAGCTTTAGAACCAATTCTTATAGTTTTTAAATTAGGAATATCTGCTTCTAAAATAGGTTCTATATATTGTTTTAAAAGTTTAGTTTTCATTATAAGTGGATCACCACCAGTAAATAATATATCTGTAATTTCAGGATGAGCTTTAATATATCTAATTAATATATCAACCTCTTTCATTGCAAATTTAAGCTCATTTATACCTATAAATTGTGGCCATCTAAAACAGAAAGAACAGTATGCATGGCATGTTTGCCCTTGTTTTGGGAAGAAAAGTATAGTCTCTCTATATTTATGTTGTGAACCATGTAGTTTTTCCCCATCTATTTCTGGAATATTATATTTTTGCCCTGCAGGATGAGGATTAAGTTTCATTCTTATATCATGAACAACTTTATTTATTTTTTCTTCAGACTCTCCATTTTTTAATAATGTTGCTATCTTATTATAATCTTCATCTGTAAGCATTCCTCGTTGAGGAAATGTAAGTCTAAAAATAGGATCATTTAAAGGATCAGACCAATCTATCAGTTTTTCTATAACATAATTATTTACCTTAAAAGGAAAAACCTTAGCTACTACTTTTATATCAAAAATCTCTTTTTCTGATAAAGAATTTTTTACCTGTGGAATGTTTTCAAATGTCCTAATATTATATGTCCTATATTTCATATACTTACCTCCTTTCTTATTTTCCTGCTACTTACCTTCTAATTTTTATTTTTTTAAATCTTTTTTTCTAATTCTAATAGCATCAGGAGTAACTTCTATTAACTCATCATTATTTATCCATTCCATAGCCTTTTCAAAATCCATCTTCTTAGCAGGAATTATTTTTATTCCTTCATCTGCACTTGCTGCTCTCATATTTGTAAGCTTTTTCTCTCTTGTAATATTTACCCATAAATCATTATCTCTATTATGTTCTCCAACTACCATTCCTTCATAAACTTCTGTTCCTGGGTCAATAAAAATAATACCTCTATCTTGAAGTCCATTAATTGCATAAGGAGTAGCTACTCCTTTTCTATCTGATACTAATGCTCCATTTTTTCTTGTTTTTATATCTCCAGCCCAAGGTTCCCAACCTTCAAATATAGCATTTATTAAACCTTCTCCTTTTGTATCTGTTTTAAACTCGGATCTATATCCAATTAATCCTCTTGATGGTATTAAAAATTCAAGTCTTACCCTACCAAAGCCATGATTTATCATATTTATCATTTTTCCTTTTCTTGAACCAAGCTTTTCTGTAACTATTCCAACATATTCTTCCGGAATATCTATAACTACCCTTTCTACAGGTTCTAATTTTTGTCCATTTTCTTCTTTTGTGATTACTTCTGGTTTTGAAACTTGAAACTCATATCCTTCTCTTCTCATCATTTCTGCAAGAATAGAAAGCTGGAGCTCTCCTCTACCCATAACTAAAAATGCTTCTGGATTTTCTGTATCTTCAACTCTTATAGCAACATTTGTTAATGTTTCTTTAAATAATCTATCTCTTAAATGTCTTGATGTTAAAAATTTTCCACTTCTTCCTGCAAAAGGTGAATCATTTACAGAAAAAATCATAGATATAGTTGGTTCTTCAACTGTAATTGGTGGTAAACTTTCTGGATTTTCTGCATCTGCAATAGTTTCACCTATATATATATCATCAATTCCTGCTATTGCTACTATATCTCCTGCTTTTGCTTCTTTTACTTCTACTTTGTTTAAACCTTCATATGTATATAAAGCTCTAATATTTCCTTTTATAATTTTTCCATCTTTTTTTATAACAGATACAGGCTGACCAACTTTTACTGATCCATTAAAAATTCTTCCAATTGCTAATCTTCCAACATAATTATCATAATCAAGGGAAGTTATTAAAAATTGAAAACCTTTTTCTGGATCATATGTAGGGGCAGGCATGTAATTTATTATTTTTTCAAATAAAGGTTTCATATTTGTAGAATCATCTTCTAAATTCTCTTTTGCTATGCCATCTTTTGCAATGGCATATATAATTGGAAAATCAAGTTGATCTTCCGTTGCATCTAAATCTATAAATAAATCATATATCTCATCTATTACTTCATTTATTCTTGCATCTTGTCTATCTATTTTGTTAATTACAACTAAAGGTGTAAGTCCTGCTTCTAAAGCTTTTTGTAAAACAAATCTTGTTTGAGGCATAGGTCCTTCTGCTGCATCCACTAAGAGGATTACACCATCTACCATTTTTAAAGTTCTTTCAACTTCTCCACCAAAATCTGCGTGCCCCGGTGTATCTACAATATTTATTTTGATATCTTTGTATTTTATAGCAGTATTTTTAGCCATAATTGTAATTCCGCGCTCTCTTTCAAGGTCTATATTATCCATTACTCTTTCTTCTACTTCTTCATTTTCCTTAAAAGTACCACTTTGTTTTAAGAGGGCATCTACTAATGTAGTTTTTCCATGATCAACATGGGCAATAATAGCAATATTCCTTATATCGCTTCTTACTGCTTTTCTTTCTTTTAAATTTTCCAATATAAAAACTCCTTTAATTAATATTTTCCAAAAACTCTTTCATATATATATGGAACATTCCTTAAGAATTTATTAACATCAAAGATTTCGTCAAGCTCTTCTTTTGAAAGTCTTTTAGTTACTTCTTCATCTTGAAGTAATGCATCTTTAAACATTAATCCTTCTGTATCCCAAGCTTTCATTGCATTTCTTTGAACAATATCATAAGCCTCATCCCTTGAAAGTCCTTTTTCAACAAGAGCAACAAGCACTTTTGAAGAAAAATAAAGCCCTTTTGATAAATCCATATTTTTTTTCATTCTTTCTGGATAAACGACTAAATCTTTTAAAACTTTAATTGTAAGATTTAATATATAATCAAGAGCTATTGCTGAATCTGGCATGACTACTCTTTCTACTGAAGAATGGGATATATCTCTTTCATGCCATAAAGCTATATCTTCCATTGCTGGAATACTATTTGCTCTAATTACTCTTGCAAGTCCTGTAATTCTTTCACATGTTATTGGATTTTTCTTATGAGGCATTGCGGATGAGCCTCTTTGACCTTTTTTAAAAGGCTCTTGAGCTTCTAATACTTCTGTTCTTTGTAAATGTCTTATCTCAACTGCTATTTTTTCAAGAGAAGAAGCAGTAATTGCCATTGCAGTCATAAACTGGGCATGTCTATCCCTTTGAACAACCTGATTAGAAACAGGTTCTGGCTTTAATCCAAGTTCTTCTAAAGCATATTTTTCTACCATTGGATCTATATTTGAATATGTACCAACTGCTCCTGATATTGCACCAACAGAAACTACTTCTTTTGCTTGCTCTAATCTTTTTCTATTTCTTTTCATCTCTTCATACCAAAGAGCAAACTTAAGGCCAAAAACCATAGGTTCTGCATGAACTCCATGGGTTCTTCCCATCATAACTGTATCTTTATATTTAAATGCATTTTCTTCTAAAATAGGTAAAAGTTGATCAATATCTTTTAAAAGTATATCTATTGCTTCTCTCATTAAAAGACCAAGGGCAGTATCTATAACATCAGAAGATGTAACTCCAAGGTGTATATATCTTCCATTTTCACCAACTTGCTCAGCTACTGCAGTGACAAAAGCTAAAACATCATGATTATAAATTTTGTCAAGTTCATGAATTCTTTCTACAACTTTTTCATCTATATAGGTTTTTTCTTCTATCTCTTTTAATGCTTCATCAGGTATTTTGCCAAGTTTATTCCAAGCTTTACATATAGCTATTTCTACATCTAACCATTTTTTAAACTTATTTACTTCAGACCAAACTTGTCCCATTTCAGGTAAAGTATATCTTTTAATCATAAATAGACTGACCCCTTAGATGAATTTGTGATTAGTTTATTATATCAGGTTTATCTGATTATATAAAATTATGATTATTAGAATATTTAAATTAATTTATCTGCTAATTTTACAGCTTCTATCAAGGAAGATGGATCAGCTTTATCTTGTCCTGCTATATCAAAGCCTGTACCATGGTCAGGAGAGGTTCTTATAAAAGGAAGTCCAAAGGTAATATTTACTGCTTTTCTAAAACAAAGTAATTTTAAAGGTATTAATCCTTGATCATGATACATTGCTATGTATATATCAAACTCTTTGTATTTATTAAAAGCAGTATCTGCAGATAAAGGATTAGTAATATCTATTCCTTCTTTTCTTAGTTTTTCGGCTACAGGAATTAGTATTTCAATCTCTTCTTTTCCAATATTTCCTCCATCTCCAGCATGAGGATTTAAACCTAAAAGGGCTATTTTAGGTTTTTTTATTTTAAGTTTTTCTTTTAGTTCTTTATCTACAAGCTTTACTTTTGAGTAAACCTTTTCTTTTGTTATATTTTTAGCTACATCTTTCAAAGGAATATGAGTTGTTATTAAAGCAACTTTCAGTTTTTCACATATTAAAACCATAGAATATTCTTCTGCTTTTGAAACTTCTGCTAAATAATCTGTATGTCCTGCATATTTAAAACCTGAAAGCATTACGTATTCTTTAGATATTGGAAGAGTTATAAGAGCATCTACTTTTTTATTTAAAATATCATTTACTGCTTTTTCAAGATATAAAACTGATGCTTTTCCAGTTTCTTTTGAAGGTTTTGAAGGTATGAAATTTTTGTCGTATATATTTATTAAATAAAATCCTTTATTCTTTGCTTCTTTAGGAGAATTTATCTCAACAAAAGGACTTTTTTTATTATACTTTTTCAAATAAAAATCAATTATTCCTTTTGAACCATAAATAATATAAATGTTAGGAGGAAGTTTTTCTACAGATTTTACAAGTATTTCGGGAGATATACCTGCAGGATCGCCTAAGGTAATAGCTAATTTTTTACCAGACAATTACCTTTTCTGCCTTTTCTATTATATCTATAATGTCTTCATAAGATATAAGCTTATCTTCAGGAAATTTAATATTTCTTGCTTTAACATCTTCTTCACAAGCAAGCCAGTTTTCTATAGAAGGAATTCTTAATACAGCATCTTGGATAAGAATAATCATATCATTATCTTCAAGTAAGTCTGCTTCAGGGAAATCTGCAGGCCTTTTTATCAACCATACTGTATTTACCATGTTAAAACAACCTCAGAGTTTTTTATTAATTCGCAGATTTCCTCTTTAGGTTTTATATTTATATCTACACCCCAATCTTTTAATTTAATACCCCTTTCTCTTATTGCTTCTTCTTCTGCATAGATTTTAGCTTCCATCATTCCAAGAGCTGATATAGATTTATCAAAAGGTTCTATTCCTATTAATTTAGGATTCCAATCTGTTAATGTATAAACACCATCTCTTATAAAGATAACATTTACATTATGTTCCATTGCACTACCAACAGCTTGTCTTAGAGCTTCAAATGCTTTCCAGCTAAATGGATTTGTTCTTATAATAACTGTAAGATTTTTCTTTGCCATTTTTTCCTCTAATCTAAAATAATAACCTTATCTGCTTCTTTTATAAGTTTTGCAAGTCCATACATACTACTGCTTTCAGCCCAGCTTTCTGGTTTTATTTTTCTCTGTTCTGCATTATGAGCACAATAAAAAGCCTTCGCTCCATTTTCTACAAGCTGTTTTATTTCATCTCTAACAATAGAATAAAGACCATTACCCATAAAAAATATACTTGTTTCATGTTTTCTACTTAAAGATGCTTGAGACATTTTTACTAAAGTATTAAAATCATTTGAGTAAGGATTGCTTGCCATTATAAATAGTAATTTCATTTTACTTTCCTTACATAAACTTCCCACAAGTTATCTCCAACTTGCTTAACATCTAATACTTCTTGTCCCTCATCTTTCATACTTTTAGGTACATTTTCTACTGAAGGTTTATAATCTAAAATTATTTTTAAAACTTCTCCTTCTTTCATCTGTTCTATCATTAATTTGCCTTTAACAAAGGTAAAAGGGCAAACCTCACCTTTTAAATCTAACTCTTTATCAAACTCCATTATAAACCTCTCTTAAAATCTTATTTCACAGGTTTCAGGATCATATTCTATAAGCTCTTTAATTTTTGGATTTTCACTACATAAAGGACATTTTGGATCTTTTCTTAGTTTTACAATATTAAACTCGGTAGTTAAAGCATCAAAAGTTAATAACTTTCCAATTAAAGGTTCTCCAATATCTAAAATAAGTTTTAATGCTTCATTTGCTTGGAGTGTTCCCATAATACCACCAACAACACCAAGAAGACCTGCTTCTTGACAGCTTGGAACAAGCCCTGGAGGTGGAGGTTCTGGGAATAAACATCTATAACAAGGAGATTCTTCTTTATTTCTATAATCAAAAGTAGTTAACTGTCCTTCAAATCTAAGAATAGCCGCAGAAACTAAAGGTTTTCCTAAGAAAAAGCAAGCATCATTAACTAAAAATCTTGTAGGGAAGTTATCAGAACCATCTAAAACAATATCGTAATCTTTGATTATATCAAGTACATTACCTTTGTGGATTTTTTCATTATAAGCAACTACTTTTACATCAGGATTTAAAGCTTCTAATGTTTTTTTTGCTGATTCAACCTTTGGCATTCCAACTCTTGAAGTATCATGAACTATCTGTCTTTGTAAGTTTGAAAAGTCAACAACATCAAAATCTACAACTCCTATTGTTCCTACACCAGCAGCTGCAAGATAATATAAAGATGGTGAACCAAGCCCACCTGCTCCAATAACTAAAACCTTTGAATTTAAAAGTTTTTGTTGCCCTTTTCCACCAACTTCTGGCAAGATTATATGTCTGCTATACCTTTTAATCTGTTCTTCTGTAAATTGAAATGACATAAAAAACACCTCTCTAATAAGAGATTTATAGAAAGCATTATATTATATTAATTTATAAAATTATTCAATCTATTATCAATATCATATTTTTTTAGCAAAATTTTCTTCAGGAATATCTTGTCCTGAAGGAACCCCTTCAACTAATTCTCTTATTAAATCTTTTACATGTACTAATCTTTTTATTCTATATCCATTAGAACCACTAAAGAATAAACCTGTTTCATATCTTCCAAGATATGCATCTCCAAGTCTATCTGCAATACAATATCCTACTTTTTTAGCTTCTTCACCATGATTACATGGTACAACACAGTTAGATACACATTTGACTTCAGGAGCAATACCTTTTTCAATATCTTTTAGTAATTTTGTAATAACACCTCTTGCAGGGTATCCAACTGGAGATTTAATAAGCTGTATATCTTCTTTTTTTGCATTTATTATTACTTTTTTAAACTCATCTGATGCATCACATTCATAAGTACCTACAAATCTTGTTCCCATTTGAACACCAGCAGCCCCAAGAGACAAATAATACTCTATATCTTTTTTATCCCAAATTCCACCTGCTGCAATAACCGGAAAGTCTCCCCATTTATCCCTTTCTTCAATAACCTGAGGAACAAGATTTTCAAGTTGGAATTCAGGTTTAAAACAGTCTTCATAAGGAATTCCTTGATGCCCTCCTGATTTTGGTCCTTCTACTACAACTGCATCTGGAAGTCTGTTATATTTTTTCTTCCAATGTTTACATATTACCCTTAAAGCTCTTGCAGAAGAAACTATTGGTACAAGTGCAACATCTGTTCCTGCTGCATACTCAGGAAGTCTTAAAGGAAGTCCTGCTCCTGATATTATAATATTAGCTCCTGCTTCTATACTATCTTTAACAACTCTTCCATAGTCTGTAATTGCACAAAGTATATTAACTCCAATTACTGCTTTTTCTCCACCTGCTATTTCTTTTGCATCTTGTATAATTCTTGTTAAAGCTTCTTTATTGTGGATATATTTACTTCCAACAGGTCTTCCATCTTTTAAACGAACATAATTTGGATGTCTATAACCTGTTCCTACAGAAGAAACTACACCAAGACAGCCATGTTTAGAAACATTTCCTGCTAAATTTTCCCAAGATATACCAACTCCCATTCCACCTTGTATTATTGGATATTCTATTTCATATTTACCTATTCTAAGTGGTTGAAAACCCATCTCTAAAAACCTCGTATTTTAAACTTAATTTTTAAGTTTATCATATTTAAAAATATTTTCTATGATTTAAGCTTCTATTTTAGGGAGCGCTTTTTTTGCTTTTAAAGTTTTTAAAATACTCATATATAAATCTGGCTCACCTTCAGCAAAAGCAACTTCTATTACCCTTATATTATTTTTCTCTTTTATACATTCTGCAATAAAATCAGCTATAAATGGCCCGCCTCTTCTTTTATGCTCATAAACTAAACCTCCTAAAACTCCAATTGTAAATTTATTTTCTTTATAAACTATTTCTATCTCTAAAATTTCTTTTACAGCAAAAACAGATTTTATGTAGTTTGAAATAGCTTCTTTTAAAGAATCTTCTATATTTTCAATATTTACTGATTTTTCTTTTTCATTTTTAAATGCTAAGGTTTTTGAATTTTCTGAACCATTTTCTTTTGTTTTACTTTCTTTATTATTGTCATTCTTCTTATTAAATTTTATAATTTTTGCCATTTTAATTTCTCCTTCAACCTCTGTTAAATTTAATATAATTAACTATAATATGATATAATCCAAATTTCAAAATAAATAAGGAATAAAAATGCAAAAAGGTTTAACAGGTCAGGCTTGGATTGTTTTATCTGAGAAAAACAATCCTCCTGATTATTTAATAAAAAAATATGGAAAAGTTTTAGCCCAGCTTTTATATAATAGGCAAGAACTATTTGGAGAAAATCTTTCTGAAGAAAGTATATATCCAAGCCTAAAAAATCTGTTAAACCCTTCATTATTCATAAAACTTGAAGAGATCTCTGGAAAACTTGCTAATCTTATAAAAAAAGGAAAAAGAATTGCAATTTATGGTGATTATGATGCAGATGGTATAACAAGTACTGCTCTTCTTTCCAACTTTTTATATGACATAGGAGTAAAAGTAAGATATTACATACCAAGTAGATTTTCTGAAGGGTATGGATTAAATAAAGCTGCTATAAAAAAAATATCAACATTAGCAGATATTTTAATTGTTCTTGATAGTGGTACAAGCGCTTATGAAGAGCTACAATTTGCTATTGATAATGGACTTCAAGTTTTCGTTTTAGACCATCATGAGCCAAAAGATAAAAACTGGTTTTACAAAAATGTAAATATTTTAAATCCAAAACTTTTTGATAATATAAATCCATATTTTAAGCATTTATCAACTGTTGGAATTGTTTTTTATCTTATGATAATGCTTAGAAAGCATCTAAATCTAAATATTAAACTAAAACCATACTTAGATATTGTTTCCATAGGAACTATAGCAGATGTTGTACCTTTAACAAGAATAAATAGAATTTTAGTTAAAGAAGGAATAAAAGAGATAAATAAAAGACATAGAGTAGGTATTAAAGCTTTACTACAAAATATAGCTTTAAGTCGTGTAAATAGTTTTGATATTAGCTTTCATATTGCACCGAGAATAAATGCAGCAGGAAGATTAGATGATGCTAAAAAAGCAGTAAAACTCCTTATTACAAGAGATTTTAAACAAAGTAAAATACTTGCTAATGAACTTGAAGCCTTAAATAAAAAAAGACAAAAAATTACAGAAAATTTACTTCATGAATGTCAAAAATCAATAAATGAGAAATCTCCTGAAGAGATTATTGTTGTACATGGAGAAAATTGGCACCAAGGAGTAATAGGAATAGTAGCTGGAAGGCTTCTTGAAAAATATAAAGTACCTTCTATAGTACTTGCTGTTAATAATGGTAAAGCAGTAGCATCTGTAAGAAGTACACCAAATATAAATATTCATAAAATACTCCATAAACATTCTTATTTATTTGAAAAATTTGGTGGTCATTCTATGGCTGCAGGTTTTTCTATAAAGACATCTAATATTCCTAAATTAAAAGAAGTTTTAAAAGAAGAAATTAAACATATAAAAAAAGAAGAAACATATTTGGAAATAGATATGGAAATTCCCCTTTCCTACTGGAATGAAAAAACCTTTAAACAGCTTTCAATATTAGAACCTTTCGGAGAACAAAATCCTTTTCCAATATTCTTAGCCAGAGGATTAAGAATAGAAGATTTTATGACTGTAGGTAAAGAAAATCTACATCTTAAATTTTATCTTAGAGATGAAAATAAAAATGTATATCAAGCATTATGGTGGAATGCTAAAAATTATGTAAATAAACTTTCAGTAGGAATGAAAATAGATATTGCATATATTCCAAAAATTTCTATCTTTAATAATAAGACATCTATAGATTTTATTATTTCAGATATAGCTATATGAGAAAAATCATTAAAAAATATTAAATAATTAGGAATAATTATTAATAACAATAATAAATCTATGGAGGTGCCAAAATGTCAGAAGAAGTAATCTTAGTTGGTCAAGAAGTACCAGATTTTGAAATGGAAACTTATGAGCCTGAAACAGGTAAATTTGGAACATTCTCATTAAAACAAGCTAAAGAAGAAGGAAAATGGACAATTCTTTTCTTCTATCCAGCAGACTTTACATTTGTATGTCCTACTGAACTCGCAGATCTTGCAAATGTTTATCCTAAATTAAAAGAGCTTGGTGCAGAAGTAGTTTCTGTATCAACTGATACTAAATTTGTACATCTTGCATGGCATAGAGATGAAAAACTTCTTGAAAATGTAAAATTCCCAATGGGTGCAGATCCTACAGGAAAAGTTTCAAGAATGTTTGGAGTTTATGACTGTGAAACTGGACTTGCTTTAAGAGGAACATTTATCATATCTCCAGAAGGAAAACTTGTTAGCTCTGAAGTTAATTTCTATAATGTAGGAAGAAATGCAGATGAACTTTTAAGAAAAATGGAAGCTAATGCTTATCTAATTGGTCATCCAGAAGAAGCATGTCCTGCTAAATGGGAACCTGGTAAGAAAACTCTCAAACCTTCTGAAGAAATTGTTGGTAAAGTTTACGAAGCTCTTAATGAATAATAAATATAAAGGTAGGGAAAACCCCCTACCTTTTATATTTTCTAGTTTGATATAATAATATTTATGCAAAAGTTTAAACTTAAAAGATATTTTCCACAAGAAATAGAAATAGAAATTACCGATAAGCAACTTTTAGATATGTTTCCTATAGAAGAGCAAGAACATCCTTTTATGGGAAATATAGAAAGAGTATGGAAATCTGAAAATCAAATTTTTAGTATAAAAAATTCAAACCCTGAAGACATTATAGATTTATCAGGAAAAACAAAACATATCCAACTAAAAAAAGAAAAAATGTTTGATATTCTCTCTAATCTTGAAAAATTTCAAATAATTCTATATTACGAAGATAAAGAAGACCTATATGATGTTATAAAAATTTGACTTTTCAATGGAAAATAAGTTATTCTATTTTGATAAAATCTTATTTTAGGAGGTTGCGTTTTTAATGGCAATAGTTGAAGTAAAACCTGATGAAAGCATTGATAAAGCTTTAAAAAGATTTAAAAAAATATGTGAAAAAGAAGGTATCATAACAGAAATGAAAAGAAGAGAATTTTATGAAAAACCTTCTGTAAAAAGAAAAAGAAAACAAAGAGCTGCTAGAAAAAGACTTATAAAAGCATTAAAGAAAAAAGGTTTATTATAATTTATATAAATTTAGAGGTTTTATAATGCCTATTTTGCAAGACTTACAAAATGAAATGAAGCAAGCATTAAAATCTGGAGACAAGGAAAGGCTTTCTGTAATTAGAATGCTTGTGTCAGAAATTAAAAAGTTTCAAATAGATAGTAAAAAAGAACTTACCGATGAGGAAATTATTCAAGTTCTTCAAAGATATGCTAAACAAAGAAAAGAAGCTGCGAAACAATATAGAGAAGCTGGAAGGGAAGATTTAGCACAAAAAGAAGAAAAGGAATATGAGATAGTTTCCAGCTTTTTACCTGAGCAGCTTACAGAAGAAGAGATTAAAAAGATAGTTGAGGAAACTATAAAAGAAGTTGGAGCATCTTCTATAAAAGATATGGGAAAGGTAATGCAGGCTGTTATGCCAAAGGTAAAAGGAAGAGCAGATGGCTCTGTTGTAAGTAAAATTGTTAAAGAAAAACTTTCTTAAAAAGTTGAATTTTAATTAAATAAGATTTAATATCGATTGTTTTATGATTGATTTAATTTTTATTTTATTTTTCTTTTGTGTTTTGCTTATAGGGGGATATAAGGGATTTTTTTATTTGGTTTTTAACTTTATTGCAGGTTTTACAGGTGTAATTTTTGCTTTAAAATTTAATGATATTCTAATCTCCGTATTAAAAAACTATTTTCAAACAAATCAGATAGTATTAAAAATCCTTTCTTTTCTTTTCATTTTTCTTTTTATTTTTTCTACATTTATGATTTTACATAGATTAATAGATAAATTTCTTATGAAAAAGTTTAAAATATTATCCATTGCCGATAGAATATCTGGAATTATAGCTGGTGTTTTAATATCTATTTTTAGTATTTATCTAATTTATATTTACTCTAATTCTAATAAAGTTATTAAGACCTTAGTATCAAATTCTAAAATTATAAAAAGTGTAGAAAGGTTAGAAAAGGGGAATAATCCCCTTAGAAATTTAAAACTATAGGTTTATCTGCTTGGTTTACAAAATTTAAAAATGTAGAAGCACCTACAGGCTTTTCAACACCTTCAAGTAAATCTTCAGCTTTATATCCAAAGAGCTGTAAAGCAGTATTACAAGGAAAAAGTTTTATATCTAAATCAATTGCTTGTTGTATTAAGTCTTCAAGTTGAGGCACTTTATTTTTTTTCATCATATTTTTCATCATTGAAGTTGCAAAATCTACCATGCCAGGCATTACTGTAAGAATTTGAGGTACTGGAAATGGCATTGTCATTGCAGGATTTCCAACAGGCGCAACTTTTAAATTTTTATATTTTTCTTTGTGTAGTACATTAATGCCATAAAAGCTAAAAAACATACCAACTTCCATTCCCATTGCAGCTGCTGTTGTACCAATTACAAATGCAGGTAATACTTTGTCTAATGTTCCGCTTAAAACAATAATTCCAACTCTTGTTGTCATCCTTTTATCCTCATAATAATTTTATATTTATATATATTATTGTAATACTCTTAATATATCATTAAAAATGACAAATATCATTAGAGTACCAAGAATTGCAAATCCAATATAAGCTAAATATTCTTTAGCTTTTTCTGGTAAAGGTTTTCTTATTATACTTTCAATTAAAAGAATAGCTATAAGTCCACCATCTAAAACTGGTATAGGAAGTAAATTTAAATAACCAAGTTGTAAAGATATAAATGCCATTGCAAATAAAAATGTAGATATACCTGATTCAAGGGCTTGTCCTGAAAACTGAGCAATAGCAATAGGTCCTCCAAGAGTTTTTATTGACACTTCCCCTGTTACCAATCCTTTTATAACTTTCCATAAAGCAACTGTAAGATCTGCTGATTTTTCAAAAGCTTTTTCTATAGCTTCAGTAAATGGATATTTTACAAGTTTTGTTTCTAAAGCAGGTGATATTCCAATAATATATTTTTTTAACTGAGAGTTATATTGAGGTATTACATCTATTGAAATAATTTTTCCATCTCTTTTTACTAATAATTTTATTGGTTTTTGTTCTTTAATTTTAGAAATTATCTCTACAAACTGATACCAAGTTTTTACAGGTTTGCCATTTACAGCAAGTATAATATCTCCTTCTTTTAAGCCGGCTTTTTCTGCAGGGGAACCTTCTAAAATTTTCCCTATTTTCACAGGAATAACTGGTGCAATTCCTATTCTATCTTTATTTATATTTTCTGGTACTTGAACAGTAATATTTATTTTTTTCCCATTTCTTAACACTGTTAAGTTTGCTTTTTTACCTGCTTTTAAGCCTATTTTTATTAAAAAGTCTTTCCAATTTTCTACAGGTTCACCGTCTACAGCAATTATTTTATCCATAGGTTTTATACCTGCTTTTTCTGCAAAACTTTCTTTTTCTACATATCCAACAACAACTGGTTTTTCCATGTAGGCTGGTTGTTGAATTCCTATCATATAAGCAAGAGCAAAAGCAAATAAGGCAAAAATAATATTAAAAAGAGGTCCTGCTAAAGCTATTAATATTTTTTGCCATCTTGGTTTTGCTGAAAATGAGCGAGGATCTATTTTATCTTTTTCTGACTCTCCTTGTATAGGTTCTGTCATGCTATCTTCGCCATACATTTTTACATAGCCACCAAGAGGAAGAATTGCTACTTGATATGTAGTTTCTTTTCCTTTCCAACTAAATATTGGTTTACCAAATCCTATAGAAAATACTTCTACTTTAACTCCAAACATTTTTGCAAAGATAAAATGTCCAAATTCATGGATAGTGATTAAAACTCCAAGTAATATTAAAAATCCAATTGCTGTTGCCATTTATTCCTCCAATAATTTTTTTGTTTCATTGATTATTTTAAATATATCTTTAAGATTTTCTGGTTTAGAAAATTTAGCTTTTTTTAATACTTTTTCAATTAAAAATGGAATATCTGTAAAAGATATTTTTCCATTTAAAAATTTTTTTACTACAAACTCATCAACTGCAGTAATTACTATTGGATAAGCTCCACCTTTTTTAGCATATTCAAGAGCTATTTTTAAAAGTGGAAATTTCTCTAAATCTGGATTTAAGAACTCTAACTTACCTATTTCTGTAAGCTTTAATTTTTTTATACCTATATTTTTTCTTTCCGGATAAAATAATGCATAAGCTATAGGATATCTCATATCTGTTGGAGACATATTTGCAAACATAGTACCATCTATAAGTTCAACTATAGAATGTATTATACTTTGAGGATGTATTACAACATCTATTTTTGAATAATCAAAATCAAATAGATAATGAGCTTCAATTACCTCAAGGGCTTTATTCATTAATGTGGCACTATCTACTGAGATTTTTTTACCCATTTTCCATCTTGGGTGATTAATAGCTTCTTCTATAGAAACATTTTTTAGTTTTTCTTTATCATAATTTAAAAATGGCCCTCCTGAAGATGTTAAATATATTTTTTCAACTTCTTCTTTTTTTAAGTTTATTAAAGTTTGAAAAATTGCAGAATGCTCACTATCTATAGGAATAATATCCTTATATCTTTCTTTTAGTAGTTCTCCAAGACATATTATTGATTCTTTGTTTGCAGTTATAAGCTTTTTACCATTTTTTAAAAGATAGTAAGTTGGATAAATTCCTGCGATTCCTGATATTCCATTTATGTATAAGTCTATATCAAGCTGTGAATAAAATTTTATTCCTTCTTCACCTTTTAGTAGTTTTATATTTTTTAAGTTTATATTTTCATCATTAGCAATATGTACGTACTTAGGTTTAAACTCTTCTATACACTGGATTAATTTATCAGATATTTTAGATGCTGAAAGTAAAACAACATTAAACTTATTTTTAAATCTTCTTACAATATCTAAGGTTTGACTGCCTACTGAACCGGTACAACCTAGAACTGCTATATTTTTCAAGTTAATTTCCTACTGCTGAGATAATATAACCTAATATATCATTTTCTTCTTTATATCCTACAAATTCAACTTTATCGTTTATAACAATTTTTGGAACAGTTGAAACATTATATTTTATTGCAAAATCTGGAAAATCGTGACAATCTATTCCATAAACAAAAATATTATCATTTACTAAAGCAAAGCTATATAGTTTTTTCAAAGCAAGAGGGCACCAACCACAGCTTTTTGTTATGAAAACTTTTATTTCTACTTTTTTATCAACCATTTCTATAATATTTAGTGTCCTTTCTGAAAGGCTATAATTATTTGTTGATACCATAAAAATAGTATCTATAAAGTTTTGAAATTCACCACCTGCTGGAAGGCCTATATATCTTATACCAAAATCTTTTTCTTTTGTTTTTATAATAATACAAGGATTTAAAAGACATTCTTTTTCTTCTTCTTTAAAACTTATTTTTTCACTTAAAGAAGATATTTCTTCAAGCAGTTCTTTTATTTGCTGAGTTAATTGATTTTCTTCTTTTTTCAAAAGTACAAGTTCTACTTCATCTATAAGCTCTTTAAATCTTTCTTTTAATTTTTGTTTAATATTTTCCGAAATCACTGCTTTACTCTCTGTCATTTTAGGATTGATTTAACTATTTTAATCTAATTTTAATTTCATTTAAATATATCTATAGATTTTATCTATTTTACAAAAACTTTAATTTAATTTAATTTTTATATAAATATTTGCAAAACTTTATGGAGGTTATATTCCAAATGAGTTCAAGAAGAGAATTTTTAAAAAAAGGGTTGTTGCTGGCAGGTGCAGCAACAGTTGGGAATTCACTTATAGAAAAAGCTTTTGCTAATCCTTCTGAAATATCTATTGAAAACTATCCACCACTTGTAAAGTATCCAACAAAAAAACCTTTAATTTTGCATGCAGATAGACCTCCTATACTTGAAACTCCAAGAGAATACTTTGACAAAGTAATTACTCCAAATGATGCTTTTTTTGTAAGATGGCATTTAGCAGATATTCCTACAAAAGTTGATACAGCTACTTGGAGATTAAAAATTACAGGTAATGTAAATAGAGAGGTTGAGTTATCCTTAGATGATTTAAAAACAAAATTTGAACCAGTTTCTTATTATGCAGTTTTACAATGTTCAGGAAATGGAAGGGCATTTTATCAAAAACAGCAAACTCCTACAGGTACCCAGTGGACTTATGGAAGTATGGGAAATGCTTTATGGACAGGAGTAAGACTTTCAGATGTTTTAAGATATGCAGGAGTTAAACCAGATAGTATAGAAGTAGCTTTTGATGGACTTGATAAAGCACCATATCCTAAAACTCCTGATGTAATTAGAAGTCTTCATATTGATAAATGTTTATATGAAAATCTTATTCTTGCTTATGAAATGAATGGAGAACCTTTACCTTTATTAAATGGATTTCCAATTAGACTTGTAGTTCCAGGATGGTATGCTACCCATTGGATAAAATCTGTTACAACAATAACAGTTTTAAATGAAAAATTAAAAAATTTCTGGATGGAAAAAGCATATCATATCCCTGATAATGCTTGCCATTGTGTAGAGCCTGGAGAAAAACCTAAAAGAAAAAGAGTAATATCTTTTATGGATGTTAAATCAATAATTGCAAAACCAAAAAATAATACTGTTCTTAGAAGAGGAGAAGTTGTAAAAATTTCTGGTGTAGCTTTTGATGGTGGAGCAGGAATAAAAACTGTACTTTTATCTTTTGATAATGGAAAAACATGGAAACCAGCAAATCTTGAACCAGAACTTGGAAGATACTCATTTAGAGGTTGGTTCTATTACTTTAAAGCAAATAAAACTGGAAATGTAAAAGTATTAGCTAAAGCAATAAATAAAGATGGAATTGAACAACCTTATGGCTCAGGTTGGAACCCTGGTGGTTATATGTGGAATGGTCTTGATAGCATTACAATAAAAATAGTTTAAAAGGAGGAATAAAGTATGAAAAAATTAGCAATATTTTTAGTTTCTATCTTTGTTATAAATGCATCCTTTGCAGAAGTAAAAGAAATAAAGCTGCCTTACTTTAACTGGAAAATGAAAGATGCTCCTGGAAAAGATGTTTTTGAGAGAAACTGCTTAATGTGCCACTCTCCTGGATATATATTTGATCAATCAGAAGGTAAATCAGGTAAACATTTATGGGAACATGTTGTTCATTCTATGATAAATGATTTTAAAGCACCAATTTCAGAACATGATGCAAAAATAATCATAAAATATTTAAAAGAAAATTACTCAAATACAAAAAAAAGGATACTAAACTAAAAAGGCTTCTTTAAAGAAGCCTTTTTTATTTTTTTATCTTGACATCTCATAAAAAGATATCTACTTTTATTTTAAAAAGCAAAGAGGAATAAGTTATGGATATTATTCAGGCATTTAAAGAAAGAAGATCTATAAATTTTTTTCAACCAAATAAAGAAATTCCAGAAGAAAAATTAAAACAGCTTCTTGAGATAGCAAATTTATCTCCATCATCTTTTAACTTACAACCATGGTAGGTTATAGTTGTTAAAAATCCAGAGAAAAAGAAGATTTTAAAAAAATGCGCTTTTAATCAAGAGAAAGTAGAGGAAGCATCTGTAGATCTGATTATAATTGCAGATCCAGATGCAGTTGAAAAAAATATAGATAAAGTATTAAAAAGTTGGGAAGAGCTTGGATATATTACACCGGGAAAAAAAGAAACTATTAGAAATATGGCTTTAAATCTTTATGGTTCACCAGATAGTACTAAAAGAAAAATTTTTGCTGTAAAAAATGCCTCTTTATATGCAATGAGTATCATGTTAGCTGCAAAAGGATTAGGTTTAGAAACTCATCCTATGGATGGTATGGATGAAGAATGTATAAAAAAAAGAGTTTAATATTCCAGAAAACAAAATAGTAATTATGATAATTGCTGTAGGTTATTTAAAAGAAGGAGTAAAACTACTTCCAAGAGCATGGAGAAGAAATATAAATGAATTTGTAAAATTTGTTTGAAATTGCATACAACTGAATGATTTTCTTTTATCTTTACTGACTTAAACTATATACAAAATCTATAGAAGCTCTTTCTTCTCCTGAATTTGCATTAATTTCAATGGCGAATACAGTAGCTGTAGTTGTATTTATTTTTTTTAATAATTTAGCACTTACATTAAAACCACCAAGATTACTGTAACTACCTAAATCTATATTATTCCCATCACTACAAGGATTACCACCACATGTTAAATTTCCTGATAGTATTTTTTCTATTATATATTCTGATGCACCTTTTGCTGCTTCTAAAGCAAGAGAATATTTTTTCTCTTTACCAGATATTTGAGTTCCTGAAGTGAGCATATATATAAGTCCGCCAACTATAACTAAAGCAATTAATCCTAAAACTAATGTAGTGATTAATGCAACACCTTTTTCACTTTTCATAATTAGCCTCTTATAAATCCATAGGTTTTACTGAAAGTTTAATAACTTTCCATCTATAATGTTCAAAATTTTTCGGTAAAGGCAATTCTTGATCTCCTGCTTCTACACATTTATCAGATAATCTACTATCAGTAGGAGCAGTACTACAGGTTTTATAATTTGTAAAATTAAAACTACCATCTTCTTTGCCTTCTTGAATAAGAATATAAATATTTACTTTTTTTAATAAATTTTTTACTTCTTGAGCATCTACTTTACCATCACTATTTATATCTAAATTTTCAAAAGAAGAATCTGGGAGATCAACAGTTCCATTTTCATCTGTATCTATATCAAATGTATATTTTATTGATGATACACAGTTTAGAAGTGGTTCTCCAAAGCTTTTACCTACAGCTCTTAATAGATTTCTTGTTTTAGGGTTGCAATTATTTAAATTTTGTGTGGAACTTAACTTATAAATTATTTTATAACAAAACTGATTGTCACATCCATTTGTTGCTGTAGAATCATAAGGTATTACCAGCATTTTACCTGTTATATTATATCCGTCTTTTTGAGGACAAGCTAAATTAGTTGATGTACTTATAAACTTTTTATCTAATGCAGATAAATATAAATAATTAGCATTTTCAGAAGAAGGTATATTTTCTATATCTCCTTCTTCAGTTATATCTTTAGAATATCCAGAATAATCACAACTTAATAAAGCCCAATAAACAGGTTTAGCTGAATTATCTTTTATTATATTCGTACTATTTAAATTAGTTCTAACTATAAACTGACTATTATTAAGTTCTATAGGTAAATCAGGTTGATAACTACCAAGTCCAAATCCAGCATGCTCTATATCTAATCTTAAAAGCTCAGTTCCAACAGATGTTTCTATCTGTGTTTCAATAGAAGTAGTTTCTTTAAAAAAACCTTTTAAAATAGTAATATATGTAATATAAGCTCCCCCTAATACCAAAAGAATAATTACTATAGCAACTAATATTTCTATTAAAGAAAATCCCTTTTTCATTTATATCCTCTAAATTTAATCATTACTAACTAAGGTTTCTATAGTATATTTATAATTTTTACCAAAAAGCTTCCAACAAACATTTACAATTATCTTTTTTAAATTTGATGTTTCATCTGTTATTTTCCATCCTACATTATAATCTAAAGTTAGGTTCCTAATTTTCCTTTGTACTTTATCTGCTGTAGTTTTATTTATATTCATACAAGGTGAATTTACATTTGTAGGATTATTATTACAATTAACAGTAGTTGCTATTATGTTATTAAAAGGAATATTTCTAATATTTTCACTGCATTCTTGAGCTATTAACCTTGCTTCATCTCTTGCATGATTTATTAAATTATATTTAACAGCTATGTTTAAACCTGCTAATAAACCTACTAATAAAATAGCTAAAATAACTAAAGATACTAAAGCTTCTATTATAGTAAAACCTTTATAATGCTTTACAACTTGATCCATCCCATTTTCCTAATTTTACTCTTAATGTAGATACTGCTATACAATCATAATTTGCAGTAATTGTACTACTATCTTGGATATGAATATTACTTTTTGAAAAATATCCTCTTTTATAAATGTTTATAGTTCCACTGAATTTATTTTCTAAGTCTTTGCATTCTATTTGAGTATTTCCTTGGTATAAACAAATTTTATTACCTGTAGCTTGAATAGTTAAATCCTCTTTTTCTGTAAAAGCTTTAGCTCTTGCTTTTTGTATAAAGGCATAAATCTGCTTTGTATCGCTTTCTATAGATTTTTGCTTCTTCCACTTAAAAAAATTAGGAATAGCTATTCCTAAAATTATAGCCATTATAGCAATAACTACTAAAAGCTCAAGTAATGTAAAGGCTTTTATTTTTCTAACCATAGTATCATCCTACTTTGTAAACTATTGCCACCTGGTACAGTCGGTGGAGCTTCAGGTGTTGTTCCTGTAAACCATTTAGTAGTTTTATTTCCACTTTGAGTAAAACTACTTTTATTAATAACTTCAATATTACCTCTGGATAATTGTAAAAGTATAGCTGCATTTTCTGGTATATTTAATTCATATCCTGGACATGAATTACTAAATATATCTCCTCCTGTTGCACAGTTTAATCCCCAAAGTCTTGACCTTCCTCCAAATCCGCAAATACTTCCTGTTGGCTCTGTAGTGGCAAAATAAACTACATTATAATTTGTTATTGCTGGATCTGATATTAATCTTTCTTTATAGTAATCGGTAGTAGCAGATTCTAAGTCTATATACCAACTATCTTTAGCATTACTATCTGATAAATTATCACAAGAATTGCTACTAGTATGGGCTGCATTTATATTGCAATTTCCTCCAGCTAAACATTCATCAATTCTTATTCCATATAATTTATTTGCTGTACCATCTTTTTCATCATCTTTGAAGAACCATCTTCCAGTTCCAAAGTATATATAATTCATACCAAAACATTTCATATACTCTACTTTTGCAGTAATAGGAAGAATCGCAGAGTTAAATACTTTTACTACTTCCCAATCAGAAGGATTTCCTGATGTAATTTTTACACCAATTACATTCCCTTTCCAAACTGAACCAGCTTTTTTATTAACTCCGAAAAAAACTATATCGGTATTTCCATCTTCATTATAATCTACTCCTTCTGTAAAAAGTCTACCTCCAAAAGAATTTTTGAAGCTTGATAAAGCAGATCTATTTGTCCCATCTAGTATTGTAGTAGATGCAATTTTGAAATTATTATCCATACTTAAAATAAATATTTTTAAATCTTGGTTTGAATCTCCACATTTAGTAGTTGGGCCAGATAAAAACATTATGAAATGTTTTCCATTATATGTTATATGTGCAGGACCTGAGAAAGAAAATCCAAGACTTGAATCTGTAAACTCCCATAAAAACTGAGGATTAGTAGGATCTGTAATATCTAAAGCAAAATAAGAGGAATAACCTATAGGAGATGTATCTGAAGGAGGATTTTCACAGTCTGCACCACTGCATCCACAACCTCCACCAAGCCTCATTCCACCTATTAAGATTTTTTTATCTGTAATACCATCTCCATTTGTATCTACCCTTATTATATAAGGCTGCAAATCTACTATATACTGATGAATATAATTTGGATCTGCAAGGTACCTTAGATAAGGTAAAGCATTTTTAGGAATAAATGCCCAAAGTTCTTTACCTAATTCACTATGGCTACAATTTCCTGTTTTACTATCACATAATTGAGCTACGCTATCACTGCTAAAACTATCAGTTTTTATATACCCTACTTTAAAAGCATGAAGCATTCCATCATTTGCTCCAACAAAAGCAACTGAGTAGTTGTCATAATTTACAATTGTAGGTGTAGAATAGATAATATCTCCTAATTTCCAAGTATTACCTGCAGCATCTGCTCTTCTATCTCTACATCCATTAATATGTTCTCCACGTATATAATTAATTAAATTATCAATATCACTATTTAAACAGCTTGGAAATGTAGAAGTATTTCCTAAAAAGCTACTAAATTGAGAAGCGTTAGAAGTTGTGAATTCTATTAACGAATCAGAGGAACTAACTGTGTATATAACTCTATTATTTGGGCTTGTATCTTTTAATTTTTCTCCTGCTTCCCATAACGATTTTACTTCATCTAAGGAATTATAAGTAGCTTGTAGAGTATCACTATTATCATAAGCATTGATTTTTAAATTTCCGCTTGTATCTACTATAAAGTCTAATTTGTAGTCTTGATTTAAATCTAAGGAATAGTTTAGATTTGTATCTTCTCTTATACTTTGATCAGTTAAAGAGTAATAAAACCAATAATTATAAAGGTATCCAACCCAATCTATATTATTTCCATTTGGAAAAGATTTTTGAGGATAAAATACAGCTTGCAATACTGTATTTCCTGAAGTATTTCTTTTAGATAAAATAGATACAGAACTTGCAGAAGAAGTCCTTTTTAGTATGTCCCTTATAAATGCTAAGAGACTATCTTTAATTTGAGTAGCATTTTTAGCATTTAAGAATGTATCAGGAAGTCCATCTCCATTTTTATCCCAATCTGGATGAGAGTCTCCTGTTGGAAGAGGTGTACAAGCACTTCCTTTACCATTTCCACAATCATCCATATAACAGGTATCCCATGGATATTGTCTTCCATCTCCATCCCAATGGCTACCATCTGTTCCAGAAGGCCAATCTCCATAAGAGGTATCAAAAGAACCATACATTGCTATATTTTTTAGGGATTGTTCACCTCTTCCACCTAAAAATAACCCAAGTGAATAAACTGCAGAAATATTTATATCATTACCTAACAATGTTCTTCCTAACTTGGTATGCAACCAATATGCAGGAACAACAGGATCTGCTGAATTATCTTCAGAGCCAGAATCTATTGAGCAAGAAGCTCCTGTAGGTCCTCTATTCCATTGTCCATCTGAAGCTAATATTATAAAGTTTTTAGCACAAGGTGCAGGTTGACAGTTCTTCCCCTGATAATCACAAAAATACATAGGGTCTTTATATGTACCTTTTTCTAATTTAAATTGGTTAGTAAAATTATGATCATCACTTTGTTTAAAATAATCATAAGCTTCCCACATTGCTATAGATGTCCCGGTTCCACCATACGGTACCAGTGCATTTATAAATCTTTTAAAATATGTATAAGGATGATCAGGATCAGCATTACCAGCATTATTTCCACTAGTATATGGATAATCTCCAATATAAACTTTTGCTTGCATTATATTACTACTGAAAAATAGAGCTCCTAAACGAGGTTTTATATCCCCTTTTTCAAGCTGTTGTACAATTCCATTTAACCTTGATTTTGGAACTTTAACTTTAGCTCCATTTGTAGATTTTAATATACAATAACTTCCCGTACATGCTAAATCAGGATCACAATTTTGATCTGTATAATCATAGTCTGGACAATCTATAGGTTTACCACCAGTTGTCGCCCATCTTAATAAATCCATTCTTGACATGTAATACCAGTTTAATCTATTTCCAGAACATATACCTTTTTTTCTTCTAATCTTACATCCAATTTCGCTACTTGCTGAAGTTTCTTCCCATATACCATTATTATACTTATAAAACTTATTTGGTATAAAGTAACCCTCATAGGTGATACTAGAATCATAAGAATCTCCATATGCATCCCAACTCATACTTCCACTTTTATCAATTACAAATAGAATATTAGGTGGAACTGTTGTTGTGAGAAATGGTGGTATATTACATGAAGTTTGAGCTTTTACTAATGAAAAAATTATTATTGGTAATAATATTAATTTCTTCATTTCCCATTTCTCCAAATACGAATTTCCTTAACAATGAAAGGTTCTTTATTATTTGTGCTAAAACATAAACTTCTATCTGTTAAAAATAAAATATCTTTACCTTCTTCAATATTTGGTGGAAGTTTTTCTACTTTTAATTTTACTCCTTTTTCAGGACATTTATGTACCTTGACAAGTAGTATATGATCTTTTATTTTTTGAACAGTTCCAGTGAAGATATTTAGATCTGTTTCATCTAAAGCCCATGAAATATTCATTAAAGCTAATATTAAAAGAATTATCCTTTTCAATTTAACTTTTCCTCCTTTTAGGAAAAACACCAACAGGTATAATCCTACATGCTTTATAAATTTTGTCAATAATAAATATATAGTTTTAAATTTGATTATAATTCCCACAAAATTTTTAATCAATGTTATTCTAAATTTTACTTAAAAAAACTTGATTTTAAATTTTTATTATGAGACTGAAACAATATAAATTTTAAGAAGTTTTTTTATTCCATTTAGGTTAAATTTCCTTTAAAATATTCAAAACATTATTTTTTACAGGAGATATTTTATTGAAAATAAGAATTGGAACAAGAGGAAGTAAACTTGCTTTATGGCAAGCTAATTTTGTTGCAAGCAAGTTAAAGAAACATTTTCCTGAAATTGAAATAGAAATTATAAAAATAAAAACAAAAGGAGATAAAATTCTTGATGTTCCTCTTGCAAAGATAGGAGGAAAAGGCCTTTTTGTTAAAGAAATAGAAGATGCTCTTTTAAAAAATGAAATAGATATTGCAGTCCATTCTTTAAAAGATGTTCCAACTTACTTTCCTGATGGCCTTGGGCTAACAGCTATTATGGAAAGAGAAGATCCAAGAGATGCCTTTTTATCTGTTAAATATAACTCTTTAAATGAACTTCCTAAAGGAGCAAGTGTTGGCACTTCTTCTTTAAGAAGAAAAGTTCAACTAAAACTAAAAAGATCTGATTTAAATATAAAAGATTTAAGAGGGAATGTTGATACAAGAATAAGAAAACTTGAAGAAGGTCAATATGATGCAATAATACTTGCTTATGCAGGATTAAAAAGACTTGGCCTTGAAAATAAAGTAAAACAAATATTAGATATTGATATTATGCTTCCTGCAGTTGCTCAAGGCTTTCTTGCAATTGAAACAAGATTGGAAGATAAAAAAACAAATAATATAATATCTACCTTAAACCATAAAGAAAGTGAAATAAGGGCAAAAGCAGAAAGAGCATTTTTAAAAACTCTTGAAGGTGGATGTCAAGTACCTCTTGCAGGATATTCAGAAATAAAAGATGGAAAATTATATTTAACAGGTTTTATATCAGATTTAGAAGCTAAAAGAGTGTTTAAAGATAAAATTAGTGGTAATTTAGAAGAAGCAGAAGATTTAGGAATAAACCTTGCAAAAAATCTTTTAGAAAAAGGTGCAAAGGAAGTTTTAGAAGAACTTTATAGTGAGGAATAAGTGGAAAATCTATTAAAAGATAAGTTTAAGTTTTCTTTCTTGCTTATAATTTTAGCTATACTTTCTTTTTTTCCAAACATAAATTTTTACGAATTTAGAAATGAAGAATCTTTAAGAACTATTGTCGCCTTTGAAATGGCTTATAGCCATAATTTATTACAACCAACCTTTTTAGGAGATTTATATTTCAATAAACCACCTCTTTTTAACTGGTTTATTATTTTTTCTTCTTATCTTATACCTTGGTCAGAGCTTACTGCTAGGATTGTTAGTATATTTTTTGTAATATTAACATTAGTTTTAATTTATAAATTTAGTTTTAAACTTACAAAAAATAAAGAAATATCTATTTTGGCTTCTTTAATCTATATTACATTTGTTGACATTTTATTTTGGTATGGATATTTAGCAGAAATAGATGCTACTTTAGCATTTTTTGTATTTTTAATGTTTTACTTTCTATTTTGGGGTTATAAAGAGAAAAAAGGTATATTTTTAATTTTAGCAGGAATTATCACAGGTATAGCATTTTTATTGAAAGGATTTCCAGCTTATGCTTTTTTTGGATTATCTTATTTAGCTTTACTTATTTATTATAAAGATTTGAAAGGGTTATTTAATCCATATATATGGATAGGTGGTATATGTTCTCTTTTTATACCTTTAATATGGATATTTAATACTGCAAACCCAGATATATATTTACAAAAATTATTTGTTGAAAGTTTTAACAGAGTTGAACAATCTAAAGATTTTTCTAAATTTTTCATTCATTTAATATCTTATCCAGTATTAAACTTTAAGCAGATATTACCTGCAAGTTTATTTGTTTTGATAGGAATTTTCATTTATAGAAAAAATTTAAGAATACCTTCAGAAATAAAATTATTACTTTTTATAGCTTTTATAAATTATATTCCATACTTAATATCAGTTGGAAGTAGAGGGAGATATATAATACCTTTATTTCCTATATTGGCAGTTATTTTTGCTTATTTGATTTATTCTTTTAATAAAGAAAAAATCATTAAAATATTTTTATATACTGCTTTAAGTTTTATCATAATAAGATTTTTAGTAGGTTTTATTGGATTTCCTATAATGATGAAATATAAAGAGTCAAGAAAGAAAATAGCATATGATATTGCTAAAACAATAGATATACGCCAAAAAATAGCTTTTGACTGTGCATCTGAAAAATCTATATGTCTTTATTTAGATTTCATAAAAAACAAACCAATATTCAAATCAAGTCATACAAAAGATTGGAAATATTTAATAACTTGTGAAGAAAAACCCCAGTATAAAATTGTTAAATCTTATAAATTTAAGAAAAAAATTATAAAACTTTATGAAAGATAATGGAAAATTTGAAATTTTTAATTAATATCTATAAAAGATATTGGCTTTTATTTGTGTTTGCCTTTATTGGTTCTTTACTTGAATCTGGTGCTTTAGCAGGAATGGCATACCTTGTAAAAAATGTAATAGATGATGTATTTATATCTAAAAGTTATGAAAGTCTAATATTTGTAATATTTGTTTTAATTATACTTGCAATTATAAAACAAACAGGTTTTTTATTAAAAGATTTTTTATATCCATTAATTATATTTAAAGCATTAAAAAACTTAAGAGAAACTTTTTATAACAAACTTCTTTCTACAGAACCTTCCTATTTAATGAAACTTTCAACAGGTAATATTATAAGTAGATTTACTAATGATCTTGAAAGATTTTCGCAAATATCTTCAATGATAGGAATTAATGTAATTACAGAAGTTCTAACAATTATAGCTATAATAGGAGTTTTGATATATAGAGATTGGAAACTATTTTTAATTTTTGTAATTTCTGTTCCATTTTTAGCTTTAGCTTTGAATTATTTTGGAGAAAAAAGGAAAAAATATTCACGAAAACTGCAAGAAAGCCTTGCAGATTATACCCAGCATATAAGTCAAGTAATATCAGGATTTGAGATTGTTAAGATTTTTAATAGAAATATTTTTAAAAAAATATTTGAAAAAATAAACAATGAGCTTTATAAAAGAGAAAAAAAGAATCAACTTTATGAAAGCTTATATGTAGCTTCAGTAGAAATTATAGCCTATGCAGCTACTGCAGGAATAATTTTTTATGGTGGAGTTAGAATAATCAAAGGGGAAATTACCGCAGGTGATTTTTTTTCATTTCTTGGCGGTATTTTAATATTAGTTAATTCTTTACAAGTTCTGCAAAGAGGAGTTGTAAATCTAAAAGCTTTATCACCAGTTATAGATAGAATTAAATTTTTGTTAGACTTTCCAGAAGAAAAAGATGAAGGAATAGAGTTTAAAGGATTAAAAGAAAAAATAGAGTATAAAAATGTTTCTTTAAGAATAGACAAAAATCAAATATTGAAAGATATAAATCTTATTATAAAAAAAGGAGAAAAAGTAGGAATTGTTGGGGCAACAGGTTCAGGAAAATCTACATTAATTAAGATACTACCTGCTTTAATAAAAGATTATCAAGGTAAAGTTTTCTTAGACAATAATGAGTTAAGAAAGTATTCAGTTTCGTCATTAAGAAAGCATATAGGAATGATTTCTCAGGAAGTTTTTATTTTTAATGATACTTTAAGAAATAATCTTTTAATTGCCAAACCAGATGCTACAGATGAAGAGCTTTATGAAGCTTTAAAGAAAGCAAAAGCAGATTTTGTATTTAAATTAGAAAAAGGTCTTGATACAAATTTAGGGGAAAAAGGTTCAAGGCTTTCAGGTGGAGAAAGACAAAGAATATCAATAGCAAGAATATTTTTAAAAAATCCAGATATAGTAATAATAGATGAAGGAACTTCTGCTTTAGATGTAGAAACAGAAGAGTATATTATGGAGGAGATAAAAAAAGAATTTTCTGACAAAACAATAATAATGATAACTCACAGATTAAAAGTGCTTGATATAGTAAATAAAATAATAGTAATGGATAATGGAAAGATTATAGAAGAAGGTTCAAAAGAAGAGCTTTTAAAGAAAAAAGGTATATTTTATAAACTATATACCCTTTCTAATACATAGAAAAGGATATTTTTATGAAAAAAAAGGCTTTTATATCTGTTGGAGAAATTTCAGGAGATAATTATGCATCTGAGCTTGTAAAAAGATTACCAGAGTTTGAATGGATTGGTATAACTGGTCCAAAAATGGAAAAAGCAGGTGTTAAAAGCATAGAAAATATAAACAATATCTCTGTCGTTGGATTAACAGAAGCTTTAACTAAGTATACAAAAATAAAAGAAACATTTAAAAAAGTAGTTAATCAGCTTGATAATATAGATTTATTAGTAGTTGTTGATTTTCCTGGATTTAATCTAAAACTTCTTGAAGAAGCTAAAAAAAGAAATATCAAAACAGTTTATTTTATAGCACCGCAAGTATGGGCTTGGGGAAAAAAGAGAATTCCTAAAATAGCAAAAAATACAGACCTTTTAATATCTATATTTCCATTTGAAGAAGGTTTATATAAGCCATATATAAATAAAAACTTTAAATTTGCATATGTTGGACACCCTCTTTTAGACATTATAAAAACAACAGAAACAGAAGAAAGTTTTAAATATAAACTAAATATTCCAAAAGAGTATAAAATATTTGGACTTCTTGCAGGAAGTAGAGAAAGCGAGGTTAAAGCACTCCTTCCTACGCTTTTAGAAACTGCAAAACTTTTACATAAAGTTTACCCAAATCTTTATTTTGTAATTCCAGCAACAGAAAATCAAGAAGAGAGAGTAAAAAATTTAGTAGAAGAATATAAAGATTTACCAGTAAAAGTAATAACAAGAAAAAATTTCCTATATTCTTCTTATGAAGTTATGGAAAAAGCTATATTTTCTTTAATAGCATCAGGCACTGCAACCTTAGAAGCATCTTTATTTGGAAAGCCTTTTGCACTTGTTTATAAAGTATCACCAATTACTTTTGCTATAGGTAAAAGGCTTGTAAATATTAATTATTTAGGTCTTCCAAATATAATTGCAGGAAAAGAGATTATTAAAGAGTTCTTACAAGAAGAGTGTAATCCTATTAATTTAGCAAACTATACAATTGAAATTCTTTCTGATAAAAACAAGTATAATAAAATAAAAAAAGATTTAAAATCTGTAAAAACAAAACTTGGAGAAAAAGGAGCTTTAGATAAAACGGCCAAACTAATAAAAAATTTAGCAATGGAGGGATAATTTATGAAAAAAACAAAAATAGTTGCTACTCTTGGACCTGCAACAGCAGCAGAAGAAATGATAGAAAAACTTATAAATGAAGGAGTGGATGTATTTAGATTTAATTTTTCCCATGGAGACCATAAAACCCATAAAGAAAATTTAGAAAAAGTTAGAAAAATTAGTGAAAAACTAAATAAACATGTAGCAGTTTTGCAAGATTTATCAGGACCAAAAATCAGAATTGGACAAGTTGAAAAACCTTTTACTGTTCATTATGGAGATGAAATAAAAATAGTAAAAGAGGAAGTTATTGGAACAAAAGAGAAGATAAGTATAAATCATCCAGAGATACTAAATAAATTAAATATTGGAGATAGAATCTACATAGCAGATGGTTTAATAAGGCTAAAAGTAATAGATAAAGATGAAGAAGGAATTGTTGCAAAAGTGATTGTTGGTGGAGTTATATCTTCAAGAAAAGGAGTAAACTTTCCAAATGTGAAGCTTGATATATCAGCTCTTACAGAAAAAGATATAAAAGATATAGAATTTGGAGTAAAAGAAGGAATAGATATTATAGCTCTTTCCTTTGTAAAAACAGCAGAAGATGTTTTAAAAGCTAAACAGATTATCCAGTCTTATGGTGGAGATCAGCCATTATTTGCAAAAATAGAAAAGCATGAAGCAGTTGAGAATATAGATAAGATAATAGAAGTATCAGATGGAATAATGGTTGCAAGAGGAGATTTAGGAGTTGAAATAGAGATGGAAAAAGTGCCAGTAATTCAAAAAATGGTTATAAAGAAATGTAATGAAAAAGGAAAACCAGTAATTACAGCTACCCAGATGCTTACTTCAATGTTGAACTCACCAAGACCAACAAGAGCAGAAGTTTCTGACATAGCAAATGCAGTACTAGATGGTACTGATGCAGTAATGCTTTCAGATGAAACTGCAGTTGGTAAATATCCTATAGAAGCAGTAAATGTTATGAAAAAAACAATAATAGAAGCAGAAAAGATATATCCTTATATAAAAGAGTATCAATCAATAGATGATAAAACCCAATCTATAGCTTATTCAGCAACAAAACTTTCAGATAGGTTAAAAGCAAAAGCTATTGTTGCATTTACAAAATCAGGAAGGACAGCAAGAAATGTATCAAAATTTAGACCAAAAGCCCCAATTATTGCAATTACCCATGATTTAAAAACTTTTAGAAGATTAAATATTGTTTGGGGAGTTAATCCTTATATGATTATAGAAAAAGGAAACTCTGAAGAACTTTTATGTAAATTTGTAAAACAAGCTTATGAAAAAGATTTTAATAAAGAAGATATTTTAGTAGCACTTGTTGGATTTTTAGGGGGAATATCTGGTTCTACAAGTATTATAAGAGTTCTTGACAAAGATGATGTAAGTTATATGCTTAATGAGAAATGCTAAAAGTTTTTAAAATATTTTCTTTTAGCTCCTCTTTTACTTCTGATAGATGTATATTTTTATAATCAGATATATTGACAACAGGGGTATTTATTCCACAAGGATTTATATAGCTAAAATATTTTTTATCTACATTTACATTTAAAGATGCACCATGAATTGTTATATATCTTGAAACTCTAACACCTACAAATCCTATTTTTCCTTCTTTTGTAAAAACTCCCGGATATCCTTTTTTTCTAAAAGCATTAATTCCGTATCTTCTGCAAGTATCTAAAATTATTTCCTCAAGGGTATAAACATAATCTTTAACAGATAGATTATAATGTCTTAAATCTAAAATAGGATAAATTACAATCTGGCCTTCTCCATGAAAGGTTATACTACCACCTCTTTCTATATTTAAAACAGGTATATTTTCTGGATTTTTATATATATGTTCTGGCTTAGTTCTTTTTCCACAAGTATAAACATTAAAATGTTCTCCAACTAAAACAAAATCTTCCTTTAGTTGCCCTTCTAATTTCTTATTAAAAAAATTTTCCTGTTTTTTTAAAATTTTGATGTAATCTTCTTTTTGAAAGTCTATAATATTTAACATAATAAAAAAATTATCTCATAAAGAGGAGAAATATGCTAAAAATAAAAAAAGAACATATTGAACAGATAAAGAAACAAGGCGAAAAAGGTTATCCTTATGAAATATGTGGATTTTTAATAGGAAAAATAGATTATGAAAATAATATAAGAGAAGTTTTAGAAGTTTTTCAAGTTGAAAATCAAAATAAAGAAAGGGCAAATGATAGATTTGAGATAGATCCAAAGGATTATTTAAAGGTAGAGGAATATGCAGATAAAAATGGAATGCAGATAGTAGGTATTTATCATACCCATCCAGACCATCCTGATAGGCCTTCTCAAACTGATTTAATGTTTGCTCAGCCAGATATGTCTTATATAATAATGTCAATTGAAAATGGAAAATATAAAAGTTTTGGAAACTATGTTTTAGATTTAGATAAAAATCAATTTGTTGAAGAAAAGGTAGAAATATTATAAAAGGGACTAAAAAGTCCCTTCTTTATTTAATGTTGATGGCCACCTTCTCCATGAGCATGTCCATGAAGTATTTCATCAGGAGTTGCTTCTCTTACATTTACAACTTCTATTTCAAATACTAAATCTTTTCCTGCAAGAGGATGATTCATATCAACAGTAACTTCATTATCATCAAAATCAACAACTACCATATTTATTATTTGGCCTTCTGGTGTTTGAGCTTGTAAAGGCATTCCTTTTTCAAGAGGAATATCATTAAAATACTCTCTTGGTACTTTCTGTATTAAAGATTCATCTTTTTCACCATATGCTTCTGCTGCTGGAACTTCTATTTCCTTAGTTTCTCCTACTTTCATTCCCATCATTCTTTCTTCAAGTCCTGGTATTATTTCCCCTTTACCTGCTAAAATAGTAAGAGGTTGCCCATGCATCTGGCTTGAATCAAGAACTTGGCCTGTTTCTTTGTCTTTCAATGTGTAATTGAAAGATACAACTGTGTTTTTTGATACTTCTTGTGTCATAATATAACTCCTTTAAAATATTAATTAAAATTTTTTATTTTAGAATTTCTTCTATATTTTTAATTTCAAACTCTTTTTTGTTTTTATAAATATGTATTCTTTCTGTATTTTTTTCAATACCTATTACTATAACATTTTTATATCCTGATTTAAAGGCAAAATTTAAAGACTCTTCTAAAGGCCTATCTACAATATCTCTCCCAACTTTATATCCTTTTTTTCTTAATGTTATTCCTATTTTATAAGCTAACTTTTTATTATCTGTAAGGTCTATTATGAAATAATCTTTAAAAACAGATTTTGAAACTAAATCTTTTTCTTTCATATATTGCCATAAATTTATAATATCAAAAGCAAAACCAGTAGCTGGGATATTACCATTAAATTTACTTAAAAGGTTATCATATCTACCACCAATTCCAATTGGCTTTTTAAAATCTTTTATAAATATTTCAAATACTAAACCTGTATAATAATCAAATTCCTTTGGTTCTCCAAGATCAAATCTAATATTTTCTGTTAGATTGTACTCTTTTAAGATTTGATAAATATCAATTAATTTTTGAAGGGCTTTATTTATACTTTTAAATTTTGAAAGTTTTTCTTTTAAATCTATTATTAGATTTATATCTCCTTGATATTTTGGTAAGTTTAAGACAAATTCCTTTAAAACTTCATCTATATCTCTATCAGAGGTAAATCTTTTTATATTAAAAATTTCTCTTTTTTTAATAAATTCCATAAAAGTTTTAAACTCTTTATCTGTCAAATTAAGTAAATCTTTTAGAGAATAGAAAATAGCAACATTATTTATATCTATCTGAAAATTTTCTATATTTAAATTTTTTAAAGAGTTTACAGCTATTGCTATTACTTCTGCATCTGCTTCGTATCTATCACTTCCAATTAGTTCTATTCCTAACTGTCTTATCTGCCAAAGTTTATCAGCTTTTGGATATGTATATCTATAAACATCATCATTGTAATAAAATCTAAGTGGAAACTCTTTTTCTTTTAATGATGCAACATATCTTGCTATCTGAGCTGTAAAATCTGCTCTTAATGTAAGAATATCTCCTTCATTTCTATCAACAAATCTAAATGTAAGATTTTTTAAATTATCTCCTATCCCTTTTTTATGAACTTCATAATACTCAAAAATAGGAAGATATAATTTTTCATATCCCCATTTTTCTATAGTATCAGATATATTTTTTTGGATATATTCTATCTGTACAGTTTCCTGTGGTGAAAAAGATTTTACACCTTTTGGAAGTCCTATATTCACCTTTCTTTCTCTTTAAGTTTTTTTATTCTATAAAAAGTTGGAATTACCATAATTCCTATACCAAAAATTAAAAGTAATGTTTCTATTATTAATGTTTTATCCATTATTTAACCTTTATAAAGCATCTAATGCTGGAATAAATAAATCTCCTAAAAAATAAGTATTATTTAGTTTATATAAAATAGGTCTTACTTTATCAAAATCTAAAATTGAGTAAGAGGCATTATCACATCCAAAAGACCAGAATTTTTTTAAATCTAAATTAAGGCCTGCTACTAAAGAAGCTCTTATAGGTACTGTATGAGATACGGCTATTATAGTTTCTCCATCATGTTTTTCAAGCATTCTTTCTTGGAATCTTTTTACTCTTTCATAAACATCTAACAAAGATTCTCCATTTGGAAATTTTACTGTTTCAGGGTGATAAAGCCAGTCATGAAACATTTCAGGATATTTTTCTTTTACTTCTTCAACTAACATTCCTGACCAATCACCATGATCTATCTCTATAATATCTTCATCTACATTTATAGGAAGGTTTAATTTTTTGCTTATATATTCAGCCGTCATATAAGTTCTTTTAAGTGGACTTGAATATAAAGCAGTAGGATTATATTTTTCTAAAGCTTCTGCTAACCTTTCTGCTTGTTTATGACCTTTTTCTGAAAGTTCAGGATCAAGTTTTCCTTGATATCTTCCAATTGGATTCCATAAACTTTCTGCATGTCTTACATATATTATCCTTACTGCCAATATTTTACCTCTAATTTTTTTATAATTTTATTTTACAATAAAATTTATTTTAAAGATGTCCTAAATATTGTCCTAAAAAAGCCATTGCTAAAAAGCGAGGAAATCTTCCTAAGAATGCTCCTAATATAAATCCACCTAAGGGCATCTCAAATATACCAGCAAGCCAGCATATAACTTTAAAAGGAATAGGTGTTATTCCTGCTATTATTACTGCCCATATTCCATACTTTCTAAAAAGTAGTTCACCTTTTTCATAATGTTTTTCTTTAACAAACTTTTTTACAAAAGGTTCTCCTAAAAATTTTCCTAAAAAATATCCAACTATTCCACCTAAAACACTACCAATTGCGGCTATTATTGCTGCTGTAATTACATTTAAACCAAAAGCAGTACCTCCTGTAATAAATGGGTCAGGAGGCACAGGCTGGATTATACTTTCTGTAAATGCTACTAAGAAAATACCAATATATCCATAATCAGCAACAATTTCCTCTGCAAAAGATTTTAAGGTTTCAAACATATATTAACCTTCTATTTTTATATTTTCTGGTTTGATTTTGGCAAATTTTCTCTTTCCAACTTGTAAAACAAATTCTTTTGTTAAATCAACTTCAAAATTAAAATCAGTGAATTTTTCACTATCTATTTTGACTGCACCACTTTTTATTAATCTTCTTGCTTCTGATTTTGAAGGTGCAAATCCTAATTTATAAACAAGTTCATAAAGAGGTATTTTTTTATTTTCAGAGGCAATAATTATTTCCGGTTCAGGTAAATCTTCTGGAAGTTCTTTTTTAGAGTGTACTTTTTCAAAATGTTCTTTTGCTTTTATTGCATCTTCTTTTGAATGAAATCTTTCAACAATATACATAGCAAGTTCCTTTTTAACTTCCATTGGATGAAGAATTCCTTTTTCCACATCTTGTTTCATTTTGTTTATTTCTTCTTCAGTTAAATCAGTTAACAGTTCCCAGTAATTCCACATTAATTCGTCTGGAATAGACATTATTTTTCCAAACATATCTTCAGGTTTTTCAGTTATACCAATATAGTTTCCATAAGATTTACTCATTTTTCTAACGCCATCAGTTCCAACAAGAAGAGGAAGAAGAATAGCAACTTGAGGTTTTTCAATTCCATACTCTTTTTGAATATCTCTTCCTATTAAAAGATTAAATCTTTGGTCGGAACCTCCAAGCTCAACATCAGCTTTTATGGCAACAGAATCATAAGCTTGAAGAAGAGGATATATAAATTCATGTATAGCTATAGGTCTATTTTCTTTAAATCTTTTTTTGAAATCATCTCTTTCAAGCATTCTTGCTACTGTATATTTTGCAGTAAGTCTTATTAAATCCTCAGCTGACATACTACCAAGCCATTCACTATTGTAAACAACTACTGTTTTTTCAGGATCTAAAACTTTAAAAACTTGTTCTTTATATGTTTTTGCATTTTCTTCTACTTGTTCTCTTGTTAATGGAGGCCTTGTTTTATCTTTACCTGAAGGATCTCCAATCATTGCAGTAAAATCACCAATTATAAAATATACAGTATGTCCAAGCTGTTGGAATGTTCTTAATTTTTGAAGTAATACAGTATGCCCTAAATGAAGATCAGGAGCAGTAGGATCAAAACCTGCTTTAACTATTAAAGGTCTTCCTTCTTTTAGTTTTTCAAGTAATTCTTCTTCTGAAATTATATCTATTGTTCCTTTTTTGATATATTTAAGTTGTTCTTCTGGGGATAAATTTTTTAAATCTGCCAAAACTACCTCCTTTAAAATAAATAAGCTTAACTTACTATCTATAAATCATAAAACCTTATGAAGCTAATTTCAATAATTACAGGATATTAGTATTTAGTTAAAGAGTAGTTTTTGATTTTTAATAAAACTAAAAAATACTTTTAAAGCTTTAAATTTACTTTAATTAAATAAACGCACTAGATCCCTTTATGTAGAGAATCCTTAGATTTATCAAAGCCTTCTTATGAAGATCCATTTTTCTAAGAATTTGTCGATCAGGTAATTTTAGGGAAATTTTAGTGCTTTTAAGATGTTAAAATTTTGCCAAAATTTAACTCTAAGCTAATAATGATGCTGATTTGTCGATCCCCAAGGATTTTTACAGGATTGAAGGTCGACAGAAAATAAACTCAATTTGACAAAAAAAATTTTTTAATGTAAATTTTAAATATAGCTAATATTTATGCTGGTTTCTTGGCAATAGAATATGAATAAAGAATAAAGGGTTTGTAGCCTACCTATAAGGAATTGAAACGCTGATTTTTCATCTAATATAACATTTGCAGGAAATCTATGTTTGTAGCCTACCTATAAGGAATTGAAACAAGTTTTCACCTCTTGTTCTTTTACTTCTAATTCTTGTTTGTAGCCTACCTATAAGGAATTGAAACCCCCCAAATAAAAAGAAAGAACTTTTAGCTATTTACAAGTTTGTAGCCTACCTATAAGGAATTGAAACTTAGGATCCCACCATTTAAAAAAGTGCTTTGAGCAAAGTTTGTAGCCTACCTATAAGGAATTGAAACATAACTCTATCTACAATTTTCTTGGGGTGAGTAGATAGTTTGTAGCCTACCTATAAGGAATTGAAACAACTGTCAAGATAGTCCCTATAAATAAGTTCTAACTGTTTGTAGCCTACCTATAAGGAATTGAAACACAAAAAAGACGGCTTAAGCCGTCCAGGGGATTTGTTTGTAGCCTACTTATAAGGAATTGAGATCCTATAAAAATTGATATATTAGTTAAAGAGTAGCTTTTAATTTTTAATAAAAGTGGAAAAATATTTTTAAAGCTTTAAATTTACTTTAATTAGAATTGAAAATTACAATATGAGACATTTAAAAAGTATTTTGGCTTTAGGTTTGTTTTTTGCTTTTGCTCCTTTAATTTTATTTTCCATAGGTGCTTTTCTTTCTTTTTCTTTGCAATTTATAGTTTCTATTTTTTCATATCTTATTTCTTTTATATTTTTCCTTTTGCCATATGTGTTTACTGTTTTATTTTTTGTTTTTGTTTTCATTTTGCTTGCTATTTTAGTTTTTGGTATCAAATTTCTTATAGATTTAAATAGAGAGGTTAAGAAGAAGGTAAAGTTATACAAATATAATAATCATTTGTATTAATCTTATGGTTCTAACAGTTTTTTTCCTTTGTTTTATATATTCAATTTTTAAGTTAAGCAGAAAGAAAGCATTCTTCTATAGGTAAAAACTTAAGTTATAATTATAATTAAATACAAAAATACAAGTTGGAGTCTATAATGAGTTATAAATTTCCAGATGAAAAAGGATATTATGGTTTATATGGTGGAAAATTTTTACCAGAAACTTTAATTCCTGCCCTTCAAGAACTTGAAGAAAACTATCTTAAAATAAAAGAAGATGGAGATTTCCAAAGAGAGCTTGTTTATTATCTTAATGAGTATGCAGGAAGGCCTACAGTACTTTATTATGCTCATAGATTAACAGAGTTTGTTGGTGGAGCAAAAATATATTTAAAAAGAGAAGATTTACTTCATACAGGAGCTCATAAAATAAATAATACCTTAGGACAAGTTTTACTAACAAAAAGACTTGGTAAAAAAAGAATTATTGCAGAAACAGGTGCAGGTCAGCATGGAGTTTCAACAGCAACTGCTGCTGCTTTATTTGGATTAGAATGTGTTGTTTATATGGGAGAAGTAGATGCAGAAAGGCAAGCTTTAAATGTTTTTAGAATGAAACTTCTTGGGGCTAAAGTAGAAATTGTAAAATCAGGAAATAGATTATTAAAAGATGCAGTAAATGAAGCTTTAAGAGATTGGGTTACAAATGTTAGAACAACTCATTATGTAATTGGTTCAGCTCTTGGCCCTCATCCTTTTCCAATGATAGTTAGAGATTTTCAATCTGTTATAGGAAAAGAAACAAAAGAACAGATATTAGAAATAGAAGGAAAACTTCCAAATGCAGTTGTTGCGTGTGTTGGTGGTGGTAGTAATGCTATAGGAATGTTTTATCCATTTATTGAAGATGAAGATGTTGAGCTAATTGGTGTTGAAGCAGGAGGATATGGATTAGAAACAGGACAACATGCGGCAAGTATAAACGGTGGAGAAGTAGGAATTCTGCATGGTATGAAATCATATTTTCTCCAAGATGAATGGGGACAAATAGAAGATACTCATTCAATATCTGCAGGATTAGATTATCCGGGAGTAGGCCCAGAGCATGCACATCTTAAAGAGATAGGTAGAGCTAAATACATAACTGCTACAGATGAAGAAGCCCTTAAAGGTTTTCTTTTACTTTCAAGAACAGAAGGAATTATCCCTGCATTAGAAAGTTCTCATGCTGTTATAAAAGGTGTAGAAAAAGCAAAAGAGTTAGGTAAAGATGCAGTAGTAGTTATAAATCTTTCAGGTAGAGGAGATAAAGATGTTAATCAGGTAAAAAATTTCTTTGATACTAATCCAGAAATTCTTGAAAAGATAGAAAAGGAATTAAATCTTTAAGTTTTTGTATTTAGAGATTATAAAAAAAGTAAATTTAGATTGGAGCTTAATCAAAATCAGATAAAAGAGCTTATAGAAGATTGGGATTGGGTAATAAATTATAGTTTCCATGGAGATAAGGGATTACCTAACCTTTTAAATACAGATATAAATGATGTATGGATAGCATCAAGAGATAAAATTCACGATTTAGGATTAGATAACCTTCCAGAAGTAATAAAATTAGATAAACAAGCCTTAAAATTAGTATTTAAGTATGGTGGAATGGCATATAGAGTAAAACCAGAAGAAGCTAAAGACCAAAAAAGATGGTGGTGGCATTTAGATGAAATAGCAGAAAAAAAATATCCTGAAAATTTACTCCCGGATCATTTAAGAAATATTTATATTAAATTTAAGCAAAATTCTTAAAATTCTTATTTAAATCTAAGAGGTGAAAACTCTTTTAGATACCTGCTTTCTTTTCCTGAATAAATATATTCAGAAATAACTTTTGCAGTTATTGGTGCAAGTAAAATACCATTTCTGTGATGGCCTGTAGCATATATAAGATTTTCAATATCTGCCTCTCCAAGAATTGGAAGTTCATCTTTTGTAGCAGGCCTATATCCAAACCAAAGTTCTTGAATATTTTTATCTTCAAGAATTTTTAATGTATCTCTTGCACCTGTTAAAAGTTGCATAGTTCCTTTTAATGTATTTCCATCTTTAAACCCAACATCTTCTTGAGTAGCACCTACTACTAATCTATGGTAATTTTTTCTTGGTATTAGATAAGCTCTACTACTATATAAAACTCTATCTATATCCTCTTTTTCTATATCTAAAGCTACCATTTCTCCTTTTAATGGAAAAACATCAACTCCAAAATCCATACTCCAAGCCCCTGCTGATACTACACATTTATCTGCCTCTATATAAACATTTTCTCCAACTACTGCTTTAAACTTTCCATTCTCTGTTTTTATCTCTTTTACTTTTTCAAATTCATAAACATCTGCATTTCTTTTTACAAATTCTTCAAGAGCTAAAACTAATTTTCTATTATCTACCTGTGCATCATCTTCATATAAAGCGCCACCTAAAACTTCTTCTCCAAGATTTTTGTATATCTTTTCAAGTTCTTCTCTATCAAGCCACTTTGCTTTCAATCCTAATTTTTTGTATCTATTTATATCTTCTTGTAATTCTTTCTTCTCTTCTTCTGAAAAAGCAAGTTTCAATATTCCACATTGCCAATATCCTGTTTCTATTCCTGTATCTTTTTCAAGTTTTTCAACAAAATCTTTATATAAATTTCTACTTTCAAGGCAAAAATCTAAAAATGACCCTTCTTTTAATCCTTCTGATTGAGGAGCAAGCATTCCACCAGCTACCCAAGAAGCACTTCTTCCTACCCTGTTTTTTTCAATAAGAGAGACTTTTATATCAAGTTTTATTAAAGCTCTTGCTATTGATAAGCCTATTACACCACCACCAATTATTACTACATGCATTTTTAACCACTTGTTTTTTTATTTGAAAAATTTTAGCATAAAAGTATAAAAATAATAAAAAATATATAAAGGAGAGGCAATGAGTATACTTTTTTCAAAAGAAAAAGATAAAAAAATAGAAAAAAGATATATAAATGAAAAAGTAGCTATATTTATAGATGGTGGAAATATGTTTCATGCCTCAAACTATATTAATATAAAAATTGATTATAGAAAACTTGTAAATTTTTTAGCAAAAGATAGATGGCTATTAAGAGCTTATTTTTATACTGGAATTCCTCAAGGAGATTTTCCTGAAGAGATGAAAAAGCAATGGAAAAAACAGAAAAGTTTTTTAAATGAACTAAAAAATATAGGAATTAAAGTAAGAACAATGCCTTTAAAAAAAACACCTGAAGGTTTTATAGAAAAAGGAGTTGATATTTTACTTGCTACAGATATGTTAAGTCTTGCTTTTAGAGATGCTTATGATACTGCTATTTTAGTAAGTGGAGATAGTGATTATATTCCTGTTGTTGAAGAAATTCAGCAACTTGGAAAAAGAGTTGAAAATGTATCTTTTAAAAAAACAAGCTCTTATGAGCTTAGAAATGTATGTGATAAATATATGATTCTTGATAAATATATTGATTTATTTACTTATGTAGATAAACAGATTGAACTGAAAAAACAGCCTAAAATAACCTTTGTTGATAAAATAAAAGAGATATTAAAAAATATAATTAAGGGGAATAAGAAATGAAAAAAGTAGGTTATTTTTATAATCCAATTTATTTACAACATAGAACACCTGAAGGCCATCCAGAAAGGCCAGAAAGGGTGGAAGTTATAGATAATGCTGTTTCTAATATAGAAGGATTAATTCATCTTCAACCAAGAAGGGCTACTGCTACAGATATAGCCATGGTACATGATACATATTATCCTCAAGAAATAATGGATTTATGTTCAGCAGGAGGAACACAGCTTGATCCTGATACTTACTGCTCTATAAAGTCTTATGAAGCGGCTACTTATGCAGTTGGAGCAGGGCTTGAAGCAGTAGACAAAATAAAAGAAGGAGTTATAGAAAGAGCCTTTTGTAATGTTAGGCCACCAGGACATCATGCAGAATATTCAAAAGCAATGGGATTTTGTATATTTAATAATATAGCTATTACTGCAAGATATGCTCAAAAACAAGGATATGAAAAAGTATTTATTGTTGATTTTGATGTTCACCATGGAAATGGTACCCAAAAAGCATTTTATGAAGATGATACAGTTTTTTATTTTTCTACCCATGAATATCCATTTTATCCAGGTACAGGTTCAAAAGAAGAAAAAGGAGCAGGAAAAGGATATGGATATACATATAATGTACCACTTCCTGCAGGAACAGGAGATGAAGAATATGAAGAAATATATTCTGAAATACTGCCTGAACTTGTAAATAAGTTTAATCCGGATATTATTTTAGTATCTGCAGGATATGATTTACACAAAGATGATCCACTTGCTTATATGGAAGTGTCTACTGAAGGTATTGGTAAAATAGTTGAAAACATTTTAAAAACAAAAGATGTACCTTATATATTTATGCTTGAAGGTGGATATAACTTATCTGCTTTAGCAGAAAGCGCAAAAATAACAATAGAAAAGATGTTAAATGAATAAATATAAACTTTTGTATAAAGATTTTAAGATTTTAAAAGATTCTAAATCTGAAGAAATTATTCATATAACTAACAATACAAAAGATATAAAACCAAATTCTATATTTTTTGCTATTAAAGGTAGTAAATTTGATGGACATCAATTTATAAAAAAGGCAGTTTCTAAAGGCGCAAAAGTAATATTTATTTCTGATAAATCTAAAATAAAAGATTTAAAAAATATAAATGCAACAATTGTATTAGTAGATAATACAAGAAAAGCACAAGCTTTAGTAGCAAAAAAATTTTATGGTAATCCTTCAAAAGATTTAAAAGTTATAGGAATAACAGGGACAAATGGTAAAACAACTGTTTCAAATCTAATATATCAATATTTATCTATGTATGGAAAAGAAATTGGAATTATTGGGACTATATGGTATAGATTTAAAGATAAAATATATGATGCAGGAAGAACTACACCAGATTCTATAAAATGGAATGAATTACTAAGAAAAATGAAAAATCAAGGGGCTCAATTTATATCAGCAGAAATTTCTTCTCATGCTATAGATCAATACAGAGTTTATGGAACTAAATTTGAAGGTGGAATATTCACAAATCTTACACAAGATCATCTTGATTATCATAAAGATATGGAAAGCTATTTTCAAACTAAAAAATCCTTTTTTGATTATATTTTGCAAGAAAAAGAAGATGCATTAATATCAACTAATGTAGATAACTATTATGGAAAAAGAATTTATGAAGAATTTAAAAATAAAAATATAATTAGTTATGGGAAAGAAAGCAGTCAGTTTAAAATTAAAAATTTTGAAACATCTATGGAAGGTTTATATTTTGAAGTAAATTATAAAGGGAAAATATTAAAGTTAAAATCAAGATTAAGAGGAGATTTTAATATATACAATATATCAGCAGCTTTCTCATTTTTGGCAGAATATGGAATTGATATTGAGTTTTTGAAAGAGGCAACAAGAAAGCTTATTCCAATAAAAGGAAGATTTGAGATAATTCCTGCAAAAGATTTTTTAGTAGTAAATGATTATGCACATACACCTGATGCCCTTGAAAATATATTAAAAAGTTTATTGAAAATAAAAAAAAGAAGAATAATTATAGTTTTTGGAGCAGGAGGAGATAGAGATAAAACAAAAAGGCCAAAAATGGGGAGTATAGCAGAAAAATATGCAGACATTATTATACTAACCTCTGACAATCCAAGATCAGAAGATCCAGTTGATATTATAGAAGATATAAAAACAGGAATGGAAATGAAAAAAGATATAATTGAGATTGTAGATAGAGAAGAAGCTATAAAAGAAGCTATAAAAATAGCTATGCCAGAAGATATAGTTCTAATATCAGGGAAAGGACATGAAACGTATCAGATAATAGGAGAAAATATTTATCATTTTGATGATTCAGATGTTGCAAAAAAATATTTAAAAATGTTTAATAAATCAAGATGAGACTGATTTTAGCTATTTTAGTTTTTATATTTTCTGCAAAAGCAGAAAGTTTTAAAGATTGTTATAAGCTTTTTAAAGAAGAAAGATTTTTAAAAGCAAAAAAATGTTTTTTATCAGTTAATGATAAAGATTTAAAGCCTTATATTAATCATTATTTAATGCTAATTAATCAGATATATAATGAAGATTTTAAAATAAAAGATTCAGCTTATGCTATTAAAAGTTATGATTATTTAAAACTTTCAGCAGATAGTTTTTATAGAAAAGAATTTCAAAAATCCAAAAATTATTTCCAAAAGATAGATATAAAAGCTTTAGATAAAGATGATATACCTTTTTATTTATATCTAAAAGCAAATTTATATAATGATTTTTCAATAAAAAAACAGCTTGCTACAGAGTATATATACGATAGAAATTATGGATATAAAACATTCTTAGAAATTTATAAAAATTTATCCCAAAAAGATTTAGAAAAAGCAGTAAAAACTTTAATATCTTATAGAATGTATGAAAGAGCCTTAGGGATAATGCCTTTATTAAAGACTAATGATAAAGTTTTATACTACTATTTATATTTGTATGTAAAAACTGAAGATTTTGAAAAAGCAAAAAGCTTTTTAGAAAAAATAAATAAAAAATCAAAATATTATCCAGTAGCTCTTTATATTCTTGGATATTACTCAAAATCTTGGGAAGAAAGAAAAAGATACTTTGATAAATTAGTTGAAACAAAAAATAAAAAATATATAAACAAACTTGGCATTCCACTTACTAAAAAAGCTTTTCATTATAAAAAGCTAAATTATTTTAATTATTTTCTATCAAAATTAGATAAATCAGAAGATAAAGTTTGGTATACATTTTTGTATAAATACTTTTTTGACTCAAAGAAAAAAGCTTATTCATATTTATTAAAAAATACAAACTGGATAAAAGATAAAAATAAACTGTATTACTGGCTTTATTTAGCATCAGGAAATAAGCATTACATTATGAGAGTAAAAAATTCCAAAATTGATGATTTTTATAAAATAATAGCAGGTGGAAATGTATCAGTAAGAAGAAATATAAGAATTTGTAAAGGAATACCATATATAGAAAAAATAAAAGAAGTAGATTATAATCTTGCTTATATTGAAAGTAAGTATTTACTAAAAAAAGGAAAAATTAAAAATTTATACTGTACAATGCCAGAAGTAGTTGTTAGAAAGCTTCCAAAAAAAGAAAGATTTATTAAGCCTTTTGGAAACTTAAAAGATTTAATATATGCAGTTATGAAACAAGAAAGCCTTTTTTATTATAAAGCAATATCTTATTCAAATGCAGTTGGTTTAATGCAGTTTATTCCACCTACTGCTTACTGGGTAGCTAAAAAAAGGGATATAAAAAATTTTGATATCACAGATTTATTTAATCCAGATATATCTATAGATTTTGGTAGATGGTATTTAAAATATCTTTTAGATAAATTTAATGGAAATATATATTATGCAATAGCATCTTATAATGGTGGAGCTACAAATGTGTCAAGAACCCTACGAAGATTTAAACCTAAGAATATAGCCGAATTTGTAGAAACACATCCTTTTGATGAAACAAGAGATTATCTTAAAAAAGTTTATACTAATTATGTAATATACAGAAAGTTAAATGGAGTAAGTTATGTTTACCGGTCTAATAGAAGAAGTAGGTAAAGTTAATCAGATAATACCAAAACAAGATGGAATATTATTAAAAGTAAATGCTAAAAAAATTTTAGAAGATATAAAGCTTGGAGATAGTATAGCAGTAAATGGTGTATGTCTTACTACAGTAGATTTTGATAATAGCAGTGTATCATTTGAAGTATCAAAAGAAACCTTAAAAAGATCAAATCTTAAAAATATAAAAACTGGAGATTTTGTTAATCTTGAAAGGGCTTTAAAAGCTTCAGATAGACTTGGAGGACATATTGTCCAAGGACATGTAGATACAACAGGAACAATATATCAAAAATCAAAGGTAGGAGAGCATACTGAGCTTATAATAGAAATACCTTTAGATTACACATCTTTAGTAATAGAAAAAGGGTCAATAGCAATAGATGGTATAAGTTTAACAATAAACTATATAAAATCAAATAAAATTTATATTAATATCATTCCACATACTTTAGAAAATACAAATCTTAAATATAAAAAAGTAGGAGAGTTAGTAAACATTGAGTTTGATATATTTAGTAAATATATACTAAAGTTTGTTAATAGCGTAGATATAAATAAGCTAAAAGATAAAAAACTTGAGGAACTTCTAAATGAATTCTAATAAGAAAAAAACTCCTCATTATGGAAATGTAAAACCAAAAAACTATAAAGCAATATATGAAGAACAGTTTTATAATGTTCTTTTTAAACTTCGTTGGCCTTTAATGACAGTTATCTTTACAACAACTGTTGGTGTTTTACTTTTAATGATAATTAATGGAAAAACAGATGGAGAGAGTGTTTTAAACTATCTTTTTCATATTGTTATTACAATATCCACAGTAGGATATACTGAAGGATATACAGATCATATAGATTTAAATAGACTTTTTTCAATTTTATTTATATTAATAGCATTTCCTATTGCCTATCTATATGGTCTTGTTGTAACTGTTCAAGTATTTTTGCAAAGTGATATAGTAAATATTTATAGATATTGGAGGATGTATAAGGCTATGGAAGAACTATATGGGCATTATATTGTTTGTAATTTTAATGAAATAACTAAGGAAACTATAAAAAACTTAAGAAAAAGAGGTATAAAAGTTGTTTTAATAGAGCCTAATAAATCTAAAGAAAAAGATATCCGAGATTTTGGTGTTGAGTATTATGTATTTGATGAACCATATAAAAGAAGTGTTTTGCTTGGTGTTGGAATAGAAAAAGCCAAAGGGTTAGTATCTGCTTTTGAGGAAAATACTCAAGATCTATCTGTAATTGTTACTGCAAGACTTATAAGACCTGAAAAAGATGAATTTTATATAATAGCAACAGCTACTAATGAAGGTGCAGCTGAAAAAATGAAATTACTTGGAGCTAATGAAGTGATAGTTCCAAGTATAACAATTGGAAGAAGAATATCAACATTAATACTTCACCCACCTTCACCTACAGTTTCTAAATTCTTAGAAAAGATTGCTTATGGAGAAAGAACAGATATAGATATTGTAGAAATACATATTCCTGAAAATTCAGACTTGATTGGTAAAAAATTAAAAGATATTCATATGAGACAAGAAACTGGTGCAACAATTGTTGCAATAATAAGAAAAGATGGAAAAATGAAAATAGCGCCTTCTGGTAATGCAGAAATTAAAGAAGGAGATTCTTTATTAATTTTAGGACATCCCAAAGCATTAAGAAGAGCTGAAGAATTTTTTGAAAAGCATATAAAAATAGAATCTGAAGAAGAAAATATGGAAAATTTAGAAAAAATTAAAGAAGGAGAAGAAGTAAGATGATTAACTGGGGAAAAGTTTGGGCAGACTTTTTTATAGTTCTTGCATTGACAAGTAATGTAGGTTTTATTTTTAGTCATGATCCTTACCAACTTGTAATTGCAATTGGTGTTAATTTAATTGCTACTGTACTAAAATTTGGAGCAAAAAAAATATTGGCAGCAGAAATGCTTGCTACAGCTTTAGTTGCAGATTTACATCTAATACCAGCTACATTTTTATATTTCAGTGGTATTCATGTATCTCTTGCAATTGGACTTGCTATTGGTGCGGCAGTAGCAAATGTAATTTCTATAGTGTTATTAATAGTGGAAATGATTTTTGAATATAAAAGAGAAGAGGAGGGTTTTTAACCTTCCATATATTTTTTTAATGCTGTAGGAATTTCAAAATCTCCATCTTTAGTTTGATAATTTTCCATAATTGCAAGTAGCGTTCTTCCTACAGCAAGTCCTGAACCATTTAATGTATGAACAAATCTATTTTTTCCATTTTTATCTTTAAATCTTATTTTAGCTCTTCTTGCTTGGAAATCGTCAGTATTTGAACAAGAAGAAATCTCTCTATACATATTTTGAGATGGTATCCATACTTCAATATCATAAGTTTTTGCTGCTGAAAAACCTAAATCTCCTGTGCAAAGTTCTACAACTCTATATGGTATTTCTAAAAGCTGAAGTATTTTTTCTGCTTCTCTTACAAGTTTTTCAAGTTCATCATAAGAATTTTCAGGTTTTACTATTTTTACAAGCTCTACTTTATCAAACTGGTGTTGTCTTAATATTCCTCTAACATCTTTTCCATGGGACCCGGCTTCTCTTCTAAAGCAAGGTGTATAAGCAGTGTAATATTTTGGAAGTTCTTCTTCTTTTAAAATCTCTCCTGCATGTAAATTTGTAAGGGAAACTTCTGCAGTTGGAAGTAAATATAAATCTTCATCACAAACTTTATATAAATCTTCTTCAAATTTTGGAAGCTGTCCTGTTCCTTGTAAAATTTCTGATTTTACAAGCACTGGTGTCCATACTTCTTTATATCCATGTTGTTTTGTGTGAACATCAAGCATAAAGTTTATTAAAGCTCTTTCAAGTCTTGCCGCCTTTTCATACATTACAGTAAATCTTGAACCTGCTAATTTAGCTCCTCTTTCAAAATCAAGTATTCCAAGTTTTTCACCAATTTCCCAATGGGGTAAAGGTTCAAAATCAAACTTTCTTGGCTTTCCACATCTTCTAATTTCTACATTTTCAGTTTCATCTTTTCCTACTGGTACAGATTTATGAGGTATATTTGGAACAGATAAAAGCAGTTTGTTAAATCTTTCTTCTACTTCTTTTAATTGTTTTTCCAATAAATCTATTTTTTCATTTTTAGCAATTACTTCTTGTTTAGCTTTTTCTGCTTCTTCTTTTTTTCCTTCTTTGAAAAGTTTTCCTATATCTTTTGATAATTTATTTTTTTCTGCTTTAAGGCTTTCAAGTTCTTTTATTAGATTTCTTCTTTCTTTATCTACTGCTAAAATCTCATCTACAAGATAAGGTAAAGATTCATCTCTTGTTTTTAATCTTTCTTTAACATATTCTGGTTTCTCTCTGATTAATTTTATATCTAACATTTGCTCTCCTTTTTAGCTATATATATCGCTAATAATTTTAACAATTCTTTCTTTTAGAGGTAAATTATTAATTGCTTTTTTTCTTAATATATTTATCTCATTTTTTTCTTTTTCATATTGAATATAATCATCATTATTTACTAATCTAAGAGCAAAATCAAAATATAAAATAGCTTTCTGAGGATTTTTATCTATATTCATTTTACCAGCCTGTATTAATATATCTTTAAATTTCTCATTTAGTTTTAAATCATAATTTATTTCTAAACCTTTTACTGTATAATCTGCAGCTTTTTCTACATTACCTTTTTCATAACTTTCTTCTGCTAAAAGAAAATATACTGAAGATATTTCAACAAAAAATCTTTTTTCTTCAGGCATTAAAGTATAAGCTTTTTTAAAATCTTTTACTGCTTCTTCGTATCTTCTTATTTCTTTTAAAGCTTGTCCTCTTAAATCATAAGCATCAACAAGATATGGATTTTTTTCTATAGCTTTTGATAAATACTCAATAGCTTTTTCATAGTCTTTATTATTAAAATAGATTTTCCCAAAATAAAAAAAGTATTTATAGTCTTCACTACTACCTGCAGCTTTTTGTAGATATTTTAAAGCTTCTTCATCTTTACCTTCTGATAGTTTAATTTGAGCTAAATATACATAAGATTCTTTTAATTTTGGATTAAGTTCAACAGCCTTTAAAAAATCTTTTTCTGATTCTTTTAAATCTCCAAGTTGTAGATTTACTAACCCTCTTTCAAAATAAGCATCAGAAAAATCTTCTTTTAATCTTATAGCTTCTGTAAACTCTTCTTTAGCCGCTTTTAAATTTTCTTCATTTAGGTCTGTTGCTAATGTTTTCCCCCTCCAAAAATAAACTTCTGGCATATCAGGAACAGTGTTTGCTAAATCATCAAGCTCAACAAGAGCCATTTCATAATTTTTAGAGTTGTATAAGCTTACGACTTTGTTTAATCTTTCTTTTACTTCTTTAGCATCCATTTTAACCCTCCTTATCTAAACTGTTATAATTTTATCATTATGAGAAGAATAGTAAATAAATCTGTACCGGTTTTCATATTTATAAGTTTTATTTCTTTATTAATTCTAACAGGGATTTTTATTACAAAAAACTATAAAAAAGTATTGTCCTCATTGGGAATAGATATTGTTGATAATTGTAAATATGAAAATAAAAAACTTGTTTGTGATTATATAAATATTACTACTAAAAGGGCTAAAGTTAATATAAAAAATCTATCTTTGGAAATTTATTTAAGAAAGTTTTTTTCAGATGAAAAATTTATTTTTCTAAATGCTGGAAATATTGATATTTCTATTAAAAAAGAAAAACTTTCTAAAAAGCAAAAAAATTTTAATATACAAAAATTAAAAAAATACTTAAAATATGCTTTTTTTCTTATTTCAAGATCTGAAATAACTATTAAAAACTTAAATCTTGTTAGTAAAAATAATAAACTTTTTCAGATTAAGAACTTTTCTATCCAAAATAAAAGTAATAATATTTATTCATTAAAAACTTTTGAGATAATATACAATAAACAAAAATTTATAGTTAAAAAGCTTTCTGCATCTATTGATCCAAATGAAAATCTACTAAATATAAATAGCTTAAAATTTAAAGGATTTAATACTGATTTTACTATATTAGGTTCTATAGCTCTTAATGGAAAGATTAACTTAAAAACTAAAACAGATACTAAAAATTATACTTATGAAAATATAAATGTTAAAAATCTTAAAACAGAAACAAATATAACTGGAAATATTTATAAAAATCTATCATTAAATACAGATTTTGATCTTGAGAAAGGATTATATACAAAAAATGATATTTCTTTAGATAATCTAAAAGGAAATACAGATATTAAAATATCCAATTTAGATATAAACAACATATCAACTGCAAAAATATTTTTTGTTATAAATTCAACTCTTAAAGAGATTGTTAGTAAGAAAAATAATATTTTAGTAAAAAATATAAAAATAAATACAAAAGGAAATCTCAATAAAAATCTAACAGGTTATTTAGCACTTTCTTCTAAAAAAAATAGCTTTGATAAATATCGGTTAACTGATTTGAGTCTAAATACAGATTATAATATAGATTTAAAATCAAAAAGTATTTATACAAAAAATAACCTAAAAGCTAATAATTTAGGTTCGGCCGATTTTTCTATTCCTAGTATAAATTCAGACTTTTCTTTTAATTATGATAATAAAATATCATCAGAAGGTAATTTTTCCATAGATGGAATTATAGGAAAATTTAGTTTTAAAGAAGATAATCTAAATATATCTACTGATAAATTTAAACTATCAAAGGTTTTAAGCTTTATAAAAAGAAAAGTAGACAAAAATCTTAAGTATATTAATGCAGATTTAGCATTAAACCTAAATATTGATTTAAAAAATAAAGTATTAATAGCTAATCAAAACTTAGAAAATATAGATTTATTTGGAATAAAATATAATAAGGGTAATGGCTTTTTACAGATAGATTTAGATACTAAAAATGCTTATTATAGTTATAATCTATTTAATAATATTGGTTTCTTAAAGCTAAATGGAAGCCTTGAGGATGATAATATTATCCAGTCTTCTGTAGATTTTAAAAATCTTGATATCTCAAATCTTGTTTATTTAAAAGGTAAAAATCTTTCAGCAGTTCTATCAGGAACAGGAAAAATATATGGTAGTTTAACTAATCCAAAGGTTAATATTTCCGGTAAAACTCATTTATTTAAATATAAAACAATAACCTTAAAAAATCTTGATTTTGATTTTAATTATAAAAATTTTGTTATGAATATAGATGCAAAAAGAAAAGATATATATACGAAAGCAATAGTAGGAATTAACGAGTTCTTTATAGATTTACGCTTAAATCTTAAAGATTTTGATGGAAATACAGTATATTCTTACTTAAAAAGTATTCAAAAAGAAATATTTGAGAACTTTAAACCTGAAAAAGTTAGTGGTAATATACGAGCTGTATATAGAGATAATAACTATTTTGTAGATATTGATATTCCAAAAGCTTATGTAAATATAAATTTAATAAATAATGTATTTTTTGCAAAAATAAAAGGTTATATATCTTCAAATCAAAGAAAATTATATATAGTTGCTAAAAAGGATGATTTTATTTACAAAAATTTTAATATTAAAAATGTAGTTGCAAAGATTGAGCTTATAGATTCTAATCTATCTATAGATTTAAAAGGAGAAAAATCAAAAAATCTAAATGATTTTTCCTTAGATTATTCCATAAATCTAAACCTAAAAAACAAAAATATACAAGGAACAGGATATGCTTATTTAGAAAAAGATATATACTCTTTATTATTAAAAGATAAAATTTCTGGTAAATATGATGATTTTTCAGGAACTATAGATTATGAGTTTAAAGGTAAAAAAATTATATCTAAATCTACAGTAAACTTGAATTATAAAAAAGCATTAAATTCTCATTTAATAAACTTAACAGCCCAAATTATACCTGCTGAATTTCAAAATAAAATAAAAATATATTTACAAAATCTAAATTATGATATAAATATAAAAAATAGTAAATTTGATAGTTATTTATATGTAGATAAAATTTTTGCATTTTTTAGTAAAAACAAAATCATTAATATAGATGGATTTTTATCTAAGATAGATAATAATGAAATTTATATATATAAAACATACTTTAACGGTTTTGCTAAAGGAACAATAGATTATGCTGTTTATAATTTTAATACTCAAAATTTAGATATTTATTCTAAAGGAAGTTTAAATAAAGATGTATTATCTAAACTTATTCAAGTTGCTTCAATATATGGAAATATAAATTACACTCTCTTTTATAAAGGAAATGTTAAGAAATTTTTAGAAAATGCACAGATAAAAATCCAATCTAAAGATTTAAAACTAAAAAGTAATTATATATTTGGTTATATAAAAGTAAAAGAACTTTTTGGTATTTATAATAATGGAAAATTAAAATTACATTTATCAGGGAAAAACTCTTATTTTACTTTTAATGAAAATAAAATTAATGCTGATTTTACAAGCTATCCATTAAAAGGGTATTTAGAAGGTGTTTTTAAAACTCAATTTCTTCCTGTTAAGTATTTAAATATATTTAAAGGAAATATTAATACAGATATTTTTATTAACCTTAAAGATAAAAGAAAAATAGAAGGAAAAGTTGAGTTATCAGGACAAGCCAATCTTGAAAAAGATTCCTCTATATTTAGTAAAAAAGAAAATAAAGAAACGAAAGAAAATTTAGAAAAACCAATCTATCTTAATATAGAATTAAGTTCATATATACCTATTTATATATATGGAAATTGGGGAAAAGCATATGCAGAACTAAAGGGAAAGCTTACAGGAACATTAAAAAATCCAGTTTTTAATGGAGAAATAGATATAATTTATGGGAAAATATCTTATTTTAAAAATAATTACAATATAGATTTTGCTAATATCAAAATAATAGATAATATCCCATATATAAATGCAAGACTTTCTACAGTTGTTTCAAATGTATATATATTTGTAAATATTACAGGTAGTTTACCAGATGATATTCAACTTAATTTTAGTTCAAATCCACCAAAATCAAAAGAAGAGTTAATGACAATACTATTATTAAAAAATACACCAGGAACTTTAGAAAATTTTCCTGTATTTGGTGCCCTTGGAAAACTAATTTATTCTATTCTTCCTTTACAAAAAATACTTCCTTCTTATGATGATTCTGCAGGGTTCTTAGGTACAGGTTTTGAGGTTAGTATAGCTCCAAAATATTCTCCAACTCAAGGAATTGTAGCTTCTATTTATGCCAAAAAAAGTTTAACAAGAAGATTATTTTTAGCAATTTCAAGACCTATATATGAAGGGCAACAAACAGATATAATAGGATGGTATGAAGTTGGTATAAAGCTTACAGAGTATATTTCCTTAGTTGGGAAAAAATATGAAAATAATCAAAATGAATTGAATATTATATTTAGCTTACCTTTTGACTTTTAGTTTTTTCAATAATATTTAAAAAGTTTTTAAGTAATTCTATGCCATATTTTGTCAGTACAGACTCTGGATGAAACTGAATACCATAAATAGGATATTTTTTATGTTTTATTCCCATTATCTCGTCATCTTCTTTAGTCCAAGCTGTAATTTCTATATCTTCAGGTAAACTTGATTTATCTATAACAAGAGAATGATACCTTACTGCTTCAAAAGGATTTGGTATATTTTCAAATAAATCTTTTCCATTATGATAAATCATAGAAGTTTTTCCATGCATTAAGCATTTAGCTTTTATTATTTTAGCTCCAAATGCTACTCCAATTGATTGATGACCAAGACATACTCCAAGTATAGGATACTTATCTTTAAACTCTTTTATCACATCTACAGAAATTCCAGCTTCATTAGGACTACACGGGCCCGGGGATATTACAATAGCATCAAGATCTTTTATGTTTTTTATTTCCTCTATAGTGATTTTATCATTCCTTCTTACATCTACTTCTGCACCAAGTTCGTAAAAATATTGAACAATGTTATATGTAAAAGAATCATAATTATCAATCATTAAAATTTTCATTTTCTTTTACACCTTTTAAAATTTTATAAATATAAATTTTATCATTTTGTATTGCTAAAAATTTTTTTAAGTTTATATTTATATTCTAAAAAATTTCCTTTTCAAGTTTTGAGGATTTAATGGCTATATCCCCAGATAGTATTGAAGAAGTTAAATCAGTAGCAAATGTTTATGATGTTATATCTGAATATCTTGATTTAGAAAGAGTTGGTAGCTCATATAGAGCTTTATGTCCTTTCCATTCAGAAAAAACCCCTTCTTTTTATGTTTCTCCTCAAAAAAATATATGGAAATGTTTTGGTTGTGGAAAAAGTGGAAATGCTATTTCTTTTCTTATAGAGTATGAAGGAATATCTTATTCACAGGCAATAAAAAAATTAGCAGAAAAATATAATATTAACCTTAAATTTGTAGGAAAAGATAGAACAAAAGAATATAAAAATCTTTATGAAATTTTAAATAAAGTTCTAAACTTTTATAAAGAAAATCTAAAAAAATATCCAGAAGCTAGAAAATATCTTACAGAAAGAAATATATTACCTTCAACAATAGATAAATTTGATATTGGATACTCTCCTGAAGATAACTCGTTCTTAAATTGGATTGAAAAAGAAGGAATAAATAAAGAGTTTCTTGTGAAAGCAGGGGTTATATCATCTATAGATAATAAAAAAGATAGATTTTCAGGAAGAATAATATTTCCAATAAAAGATATACAAGGAAGAGTAGTTGGTTTTGGTGGTAGAACTATTAATAATAAAGGTGCTAAATATATAAATTCTCCAGATTCAACACTTTATAAAAAAAGCAAAATTTTATATGGCCTTTATGAATCAAAAGATGCAATTAGAGAAGAAAAAGAAGCTATTTTAGTAGAAGGATATTTTGATGTAATATCTCCATATCAGATAGGTATAAAAAATATAGTAGCAACCCTAGGAACAGCTTTAACTTTAAATCATGCAAAACAATTAAAAAAATTTATAAATAAAGTAATTTTACTATTTGATTCTGACGAAGCAGGTAAGAAAGCGGCAATAAGAGCGGCAAAAATATTTTTATATGAAGGCATAGAAGTTTTTTACAATCCTATATCTCAAAAAGACCCAGACGAACTTGCCAAAGAAGGATATAAAGCTTTTAAAGAGCAATTAGAAAAATCACAAAACTTTCTTGACTTTTTAATAGAAAGAATTAAATTAACACAGGATTTAAGAAAAAGGAAAAAACTTATAGATATATTTTTAGATGTTATTTCATATAGTAAGGATAAAGTATTGATTGGCGAATATATAAATCTACTTTCAAAAACTACAGGAATAGATAAAAACTTCTTAGAAGTTAAACCTAAGGAAATATCAGATTATATGGAAGAAAATTCAGAAGAAGTTTTAAATTTAGAAAATCTTAGTTTTAATGAAAAAATTATATTAAAGAGTTTGCTTTTAAATAAAGAAGAAACCTTGAATATTTTAGGTAAATATGATAAAATTTTAGGCTCTGATTATTTTAAATATTTATTAGATTATTTAGCAAATAATGAAGTTGAATATGAAAGTATAAAAGGTCTTGAAAATATACCTATAGACACCAGATCTCTCCATGAAGCTATTGAAAAACTTCTAATTGAAAAGAAAAAAGAGGAAATTAAGATAAGCTCCTTAATATCAGAAATAGATCCAGAAGAAGCTTTTAAAAAGAGATTGGAAGAAATAAAAGCTTTGAAACAATTAGATCCAAAATTTAAAAACCTTTAACAGGAGGAAAGACCTTGGGAATGATGTATGAAAGAGATGATGTTAGAAAAGTAATTATCTTAGCCAAGGAAAAAGGATATGTTACTTACAAAGAATTAAGCGATATTATTGATGAAGATTTACTTCTTTCAGATGAGCTTGAAGATTTAATAGAATACCTTAATGAATTAAATATTGATGTAGTTGATAATCCAAAGCCAGAAGAAAAATCTGAATTTTCTGAAGATGAAAATGAAGAATCTACGGGTTTAGGAATGGAATTATCAGATGATGTATGGGCAAAAACAGATGACCCTGTAAAACTTTATTTAAAAGAAATGGGTAAAATCCCTCTTCTTACAAGAGAGCAAGAAATACAACTATCTATGGATATAGAAAGAGGAAGAAAAAAAGTATTTAGAGGCCTTTTAAGAACTTCCTTTTTAATTGAAAGACTGCTTGATGACTGGGCAAAAATAGCTGATGGAAAAATGAAAGTTAAAGATCTTATAAATCTTGATACATCAGATTATGATGATAATGAAGATGTAGATGAAGAAATTATTATTGATGAAATTACAAGAGATTTTATCGATAAAGGTATTCAACTTGCTAAAATGTATAAAAATTTAAGAAAACTTGAAGAAAAAATAATCCAAAATCCAGATGATGAAAATCTTAAAAAAGAATTTTTAAAAAATCATGCAAAAACTAATAGATTTATAAAATCATTAAATATTAAATTTACAAAAATTGATAAAATAGCTGACGAACTTAGAAACCTTTATAAACAGTTAAAAACTAAACAAAGAGATTATGAAAAGAGAATTAGAAGATTAAAGAAAATAGATCCAACTCTCAAAATTCTTGAAATTCAAGAATATAATGATGAATTTTTAAAGAAAATTGAAGAAAATGGTCTTTCTTTCGGAAGATTTGAAATATTAAAATCAGAAACTTTAAAACTAAAAGAAGAAATAGAGCAATTAAAAGAAAAAATAGGAACAGTACCTACAGAGTTTGATCATGTAATGCAGATCATAAATGAAGGTAGAAAAGAAGTTAATGATACAAAACAATTTATTGTTCAATCTAACTTAAGACTTGTTGTATCAATAGCTAAAAAATACACAAATAGAGGTCTTCAATTCTTAGATTTAATTCAAGAAGGAAATATTGGTTTAATGAAAGCTGTTGATAAATTTGATTATAAAAAAGGATATAAATTTTCAACTTATGCAACATGGTGGATTAGACAAGCAATTACAAGAGCAATAGCAGATCAAGCAAGAACAATAAGAATTCCTGTTCATATGATAGAAACAATTAATAAATTAACAAGAGTATCAAGGGCTATGTTCCAAGAACTTGGTAGAGAACCAACTCCTGAAGAGATAGCTAAAAAAGTAGGAATGCCAGCAGATAAAGTTAGAAAAATATTAAGAACATCTCAAGAACCTATATCACTTGAAAAACCTGTTGGAGATGATGATGAATCACATCTTGTTGATTTCTTAGAAGATAAAACAGTTGTATCTCCAGAAGATTATGTACTTAAAAAAGCATTAAGACAACAACTTGAAGAAGTTTTATCTACATTATCAGAAAGAGAGGAAGAAGTATTAAGATGCAGATTTGGACTTGAAGATGATACTGAATATACATTAGAACAAGTAGGTAAAAAGTTTGGTGTTACAAGAGAAAGAATTAGACAAATAGAATCAAAAGCATTAAGAAAATTAAGACATCCTCACAGAGCTAAATTCCTTAGACCTTTCTGTGAAGATTAATAAAAAAGGGCTTTAAAGCCCTTTTTTCATTTATCAAATCCTTCTTCTTTTATTTCTTTATCTAATTCTTCATCATAAGGTATAAGGCTTTCTTCTAAATAATCTTTATAAACAGAATCTGGAGTTAATTGATATTTCTCTGCTTCTTTTGCATGCTCAATGCAGAGTGTAGTCCAAGGAATAGCTTCTAATCTTTTTTCTTCTATAGGTTTTCCACAAACTTCACAATATCCGTAAGTACCATCGTTGATTCTTTCTAATGCTTTATCTATCTCACGAATAATCTTAATTTCAACATCTTCCATTTCTCCAAGTAATATTTCTGAAATATTAAAATTGGCATAATCTTCAAGTTGTTCTGGTATTGTAAGCTCTTCTTCTTTCATTTTTCTTATTATTTCTTCATTCTCTAAGTACCTACTTAAAATTCCTTTCTTTTTTTCAAGTAAAAGATTTCTAAAATACTGTAGTTTTTCTTTGTCCATATTTTTCCTCCATAATTTTTTCATATTAAATTATTTAAAATTGACTTAAAAATCAATAAAACCTTTACTTTCTAAAGTTTTTATAGAATTGTAATCTGTTAAATCAAGCTTAATAGGAGTTATAGATACATATCCTTGTTGTACTGCTGTATAATCTGAATCTTTTTCACATATTTCACATAGAGATTCTTCACCACCAATCCAGTAATAAGTTTCCTTAGATGGAGATATATACTTTTGAATTTTTTCTTGATAAGCACCTCTTCCTTGTTTTGTTATTCTAAAACCTTTTATATCTGAAACTGGGAAATTTATATTAAGAAATGTTCCTTTTGGAAGAGATTTTTCTAAAACTTTGTTAATTATTTTTAAAGATATATTTGCTATTTTTTTAAAATCTACATTCTTTGAAGATGCTGGAGATAAAGCAATTGAAGGTATTCCAAAAGATGTTCCTTCTCTTGCAGCTCCTACAGTTCCAGAATAGAAAATATCATTTCCTAAGTTTGGACCTGTATTTATTCCAGAAACTAAAATATCAGGTTTTTCTTCCTTTAAAATTACGTAATAGCCTAAGTGTACACAATCTGCAGGTGTCCCATCTATCACATAATAAAAATTCTCTTTATATTTTTCTATTTTTAAAGGTCTTGTGAAAGTTAGAGAATGGCTTGTTCCAGACATATTTCTATCTGGAGCAATGGTGATAACTTCAAAATTATTTTCAAGAAGAACATCTCTAATTGCATTTATACCAGGAGATAAATATCCATCATCATTAACAAGAAGAACTTTATATTTTGACATTTTTTTTAATTTCTCCAAAGAATTATAGAGTTTAATTATAACTCAAATTTCTCTAAAAGCTTATACACTTTTCAGCTTGTTTTCCGCAATATTTTTACCCCACATAGTTCAGATAAAACATCTTTTACAATAGGCATATCCGTAGCTAATGTATAGGTCTTTTTACCCCACATAGTTCAGATAAAACTCTTAAGAAGAAAGATGTAAATGTGAAAGGGGAAGATTACTTTTTACCCCACATAGTTCAGATAAAACTAGTATATTGATGTATTTCTCATCTATGTAAATCTTACTCTTTTTACCCCACATAGTTCAGATAAAACCTCCTGTTATTTAATTAATCACAAAATAAACTATCTCCTACTTTTTACCCCACATAGTTCAGATAAAACACAATCACCAATTGATTCATTATCAAATGCTGGAACTCTTTTTACCCCACATAGTTCAGATAAAACATAGAAGCTTTTAAGCAATCGTTTAAGAAGAAACTTCTTTTTACCCCACATAGTTCAGATAAAACGTAGAAAGAATAACAAATGGAACAAGATTTGAATATCCTTATCTTTTTACCCCACATAGTTCAGATAAAACTTGGGATAAAGTAGCTAAAGCTATAAATTGCTCTGTCTCCTTTTTACCCCACATAGTTCAGATAAAACATGAAAAAACATAAAATAAATAACAAATGACCAAAAATACTTTTTACCCCACATAGTTCAGATAAAACTGTTTGTCAATATTTTTAAAAAGAAAAAATAAAGCAAGACTTTTTACCCCACATAGTTCAGATAAAACTTGGATAACGAAAAGATAATAGAAAAACTGAAAAGAAACTTTTTACCCCACATAGTTCAGATAAAACTTAGTTATGAAAAATTTAGTAAAAGAAGTAAAAGAAGGATCTTTTTACCCCACATAGTTCAGATAAAACTTAGAGGAAGAATTGAAAAAGATTAATTTAAGGAAATACTTTTTACCCCACATAGTTCAGATAAAACAGTTTGAAAACAAATTCAAAAAAAGAGAACAATACAACTTTTTACCCCACATAGTTCAGATAAAACTATCTTTTCCACCAGATAAGACAGCTCCTTTCATAAAGACTTTTTACCCCACATAGTTCAGATAAAACTTGAGCTTGGGCTGAATGTTAATGCTGAAAACAATACTTTTTACCCCACATAGTTCAGATAAAACATTAGAAGATGTTCCAGAAGATATATTTAAAAAGTCTTTTTACCCCACATAGTTCAGATAAAACCTAACTTCAAGATTAATAGAAATATTCACTCACAAAACTTTTTACCCCACATAGTTCAGATAAAACTACTGCCAGTTGGTCTTGGCTCAGTTGTGTATAAGCTTTTTACCCCACATAGTTCAGATAAAACAAAGAAAGAAAAGTTTCAAAAGAAGCTATCGAAAAAGACTTTTTACCCCACATAGTTCAGATAAAACTGAAAGAAAAGAATATACATATGATTATGATGAAGATACTTTTTACCCCACATAGTTCAGATAAAACTAATATTTAAGATAAAATACTCTTAAATCTTAATTGACCTTTTTACCCCACATAGTTCAGATAAAACAAGTCCCTCTGAATACTCTCAACTCAACCGTGTGCGACTTTTTACCCCACATAGTTCAGATAAAACAAGTGTTAAGTGGTTTGATTAGAATATTAAAAAAGGACTTTTTACCCCACATAGTTCAGATAAAACCCGTTAATTTAAGTTAATAAAAAAAATTGCTCTTGTCAAGTAATTTTGCACTTTTCAGAGGATTTAAAAATTTTTAAAAATCCTCGCAAATGATAGTAAGTTGCATCAAACCTCCAGTAATGCAAATATATTTTCTGTTATATTCTCGCAAATTATTACAAAAAGCCAACTTACACAGAAATATATTTTCTATTCAAAATGCAACTACATATCAAAATTTGTTATGTATTTTCATAAAAAGTTATAAAAAAACAAAATCTGAACTAAATGGGACCCCTACCTATTCTATTTCCAAGTAGCCTTGCAAATTAATTATACCTTAAAGAATATTATCCATATAATTTTTTTCTATTCCTATTACTTTCTTTACTATATTTTTCGGATTTTTAACTTCAAAAAAATATATGCTATCCTCTTCAAAATTTATTATATCAAAAATTTCTGATTTGCACTTTTCAAGTTTTCCTTCTGATATTTCCCCTTCAAAAGTAGAAAGCTGACACCAATAAAGATATTTCTTTAAAACTTTTCTTACTTTGTTCAATCTTTTATCATCTGTAATATCATAAGTGACAATTACATACATTATTACCACCAAGCTTTAAAAGGTTTGTAATCTTCATCTTCAATAAAATGTTTTATAAGCTTATAGCATTCAAGTCTTATTAACTGTTTATACGATACTTTTCTTTTTAGTTTTCTATGTTTTATAGTTTTTGCAAGCTTTTCTTCATAAGCTTTAAGAAATTTTTTTCTTCCTTCTTCATTTAGGTATGCATAGTTTAAATCAGTATCAAAATCATTTAAAGAAATAACTTGATTATTTATCAAAGAAAATATTATAGGATCAACTATAAATGGTTTGAAAATTTCTGCTAAATCTAAGGATAATGAAAATCTTTTTTCTTGTGGTGAATGTAAATAGCTAATTGTTGGTTCTAACTGGGTTCTGTAAATCTCTGTTAATACTGTGTTATACATTAATGTATTTCCAAAACTAATTAATGCATTTATCGGATTTGATGGTGGTCTTTTATCTCTTTTTTCTATATAAAAATTTTCATTTTCTATTATTTTGTTAAAAAGCTGATAATATTTATCTCTTATATTACCTTCAATTGCCATTAGTTCTTCTGGTGTTTTTGTTTTAAATATTTTTGGAAATAGCTCTTTTTCTATATCTTGATAATCATCTTTATTAATTCCATTTTTTCTTAAATTTCTTAAAATATGATAGACTGCCCCTTCTATAAAAGAAATTGCTAAATATTGCCTTTTTTGATTATCTATATGATGTTTTACTTGTTCTACTATAAGACTTCCTGATACATTTTTTTTACGAGGTAAAAAAGAACCTGAATAATATCCATAATAATTAAATATATGAAGAGGTATATCATTTTGAGCTAAAAAGTTTAATGCTTTTGTGTTTATATTAATTTCTCCAAAAATATAGATTGAATCTATATCATTTATTGGTAATGCTTTTTTCTCTATTTCTCCATCTATTTCTCTTTCAAAGTATAATGTGTTTTCTTTTCTTCTTATTCTACCATTTGAGTTTATATAAAATCTTCTTGCCATTTAAAACCTCTATGCATAACAAAATTCAAAATATGAGCATTTTTTGCATATAGGTGAATTAATTACTGGTGGTGGTTTTTCTGATTTTAAAATTTTATTTATTTCAATTAATGTTTTCTCAATTTCTTTTTCATCTTTTTCTGTTAATTCTAAAAATTCTCTTTTTCTTAATCTTGGATAGTTTATTATTCCTTTTTTATTTATTCCAAGTTTTTTTAAGTAATAAAGATAATATAAAATCTGCATTTTATCTGCTAATGCCATTTTGTCTGACAATTTTACTTCTCTAATGTTTAAATTATCAACTATATCAATAGATATAAGATTATCTATTAAAACTTCTTTTGGTTTGTCTCTTTTATAACTTTCTTGATGAACAATTTGACCTAATATCATTCTATCTGAAAGTTCCATAGATATTTTTCTATCAAAAAGCCAAAGCTTTCTTTTACAAACATAGTAATAATTAATTTTTATTCCATTTGTTTTAAGTTCTTCAAAATTTATATCTTCCATTATAAAATCTCTCCAAGTTCTGCTTTTTCTTTGTCTATTCTAAGTCCAAGTTCATTATCGTAATCAATATTTACTGAAAATATTTTTTGTCTTATTTTGGAAGATGTTATCAATGTAGGTTTTTCTTTTATTCTAAAGAAAGGCACACTTAAAGTAAAAGAGTTTAATTTTTGTATATTTAAAAGTTTTTCTATTTTGTTTGTGCTTTTATCTAATATTTTTTCAATTAAATTTTCTATTAAGTCAAGATTTTCCTGATATACTTTTTCTGGTATAACATCTACATTTAATATTTCTCTAAAAATTCTTTGAGCTTCTGATTTGCTTTCTGACTCATAACCATATTCTAAAAGTTTTAAGTTTTTTTCAAAGGTTTTATAAAAGTTTGTATCTTTAATCTTTTTTATATCAAATACTTCCTCTATAAGATTTTGTTTTTCTTCATCTGATAGTATTTTTTCATTATATTTTTGTAAAGCATCTTTTGTTAGATTTACTATATCTTTATTGTAAATTTTTCCTTTGTCTGAAGGGTTTTCTGTTAGGATATAAATATTAGGTTTATCTTCTTCTGTTATAGTTCTCCCTTCTTTTCTATAAATTCTTCCTATTCTTTGTATTAATGAGTCAAGAGTTGCTATTTCTGTAAATAAAACATCATAATCAATATCAAGAGATGCTTCTACAAGCTGTGTTGTTATCCATATTACAGGCTGGTCTTTTTCAAAATCTGCTTTTATCTGTTTTTCTTTTTCTGCTCTGTCTTTTTTTATAAATAATGAATGAAGTAGTTTTATATTTGCATTATCCATAGATATTTCTTTTAATCTTTTGTAAATCTCTTGGGATTTTTTTACTGTATTTGAAATAATTAAAACTTTCTTTCCTTCATTGTATAAATCTAATATTTTATTTAAAATCTTTTCATCATCTATACTTGTATCAAGCAATTTAATTTTATGTTTTTTTCTTTTATCAAATACAGCTTCAAGCTGTATTAAATTATCAATATCTTTTAAATACTCTTTTATAAATGGGTGTATTGTAGCACTCATTAAGCAAAATTTACCACCAAGCTTTGATATTTCTTGAAGTCCTTTTATTATTATTGCTAATGTATCTGGTGAATAGCTTTGAGGCTCATCTAAAACTATTTTAGAGTAGCTTAAAGTAGCATATATTTTTTCAAATCCTGGATATTTTAAAACAGAAGTAAATAACTGGTCTGCTGTAGAAATTGTAATAGGCATTGAAAACTGACGAGTTGTTTGAGTTCTTATAATATGTTCTTCTATTTCTAAATCTTTTTCTTCTTTTTCTAAGGATTTAAGTCCATAAAAAATTGAGTCAGAATGTAAAAGTCCTATTTTTTCTTTATCTTCTTCAAAAACTTCTTTAAATCTTTCATACATAGCGTTTACAGAAACTCTAACTGGAAGGGTATAAAATGCTTTATTATCTCCTATCCAATTAATAGCAAACTCTGTTTTTCCCATTCCTGTTGAGGCTGTTAGTAAGACATTTTTATCTCTTAAATCTTTTGCTTTTTCTTGGAATGGTTTTAAAGTGGAATTTTTCTTATTTTTTATAAAAAAGTGTAGATTTTGTTCTACATTGTATATTCTTTCTTCTTCTACTGGTAAATGGGCTGATGCACTATGGTCTATTCTGTGTAATAAACCTTTTAATAAAATGAAAAATTTATCTTTTTTTAAATCTTTTACTTTAGAATTTGAATTATTCTTATACTCTGTTATTTTGCTAAAAAGTATATCTGCTTTTTCTACATTTATATTTTCAATTTTTATTCCGTAATTTTTTAACCAGTTTAAAAATCCAATTTTTTTAGATATATCTTTTTCTAAAACTTCTTTTAAATAATCTTCTGTAAAATCTATGTTTCTATCGTGGTGGAATACTACTGCATAAAATATAGACTTGCGATAGTCTTTTAAGCCAAGTTCTTTTAGTAGTTTTTTTATATCATCTGAATAGAAAACTATTCCTGATAAATAGTTATGTGGAATTTCCTTTTTTAAATCTTTTGGGATTTCTTGTTTTTCTTTTAAAATTTTCTTTATTTTATTTTGAAATAATGATGATATTTTTCCTATATCGTGAAATAAACAAGCAAGTTTTAAACTTTCCCAAAATTTTTCATCTGTGTTTATATCTTTTTCATATAGTTTTCTTAATCTTTTAAGTTCATTTAAAAGGTTTTCAGTATGTTCTTTTAAGGTTTCAGGAATTGGTTTTCCTTCTTGGAAGTATATCTTTGCATATACTTCATTCAACTTTATCACCTATTAAATCTATAATTCTATTTTCTTCTTTATCAAATAATGCCTCACCTTCTTCTAAGGTTCCATTATCTACATAAACAACATCTTTTTTTTCAAAATATCTAATACCTGTTTTTTCTAAAAGTTCTTTATCATATTTAAAGTTCATTCTGTAATGGATACCATCTAATTTAAAATTTTCTGCTGTATCTTTATTAAGATAAATTCCATATTTTATAGAATGTTCGTCATCGTAAAAATCAATTATTTCAGGCTCTATAATTTTTAATTCATCAATTCTTAATAAATCTTCATATCTACCTAAGGATGGGTAGTCTAATTTAAAAATATTTTCAATAAATCTATTTAGAAATTTTTCTTCTGCTTTTATATAGATATTAAGCTTTACATCAAAAATATTTGCTACATAGGTTGGTGATTTAGATAATACTTTATTAAAGCCTTCTAAAATAGGTTTTCCTTTTGCGTTGCTTTTTCTATCAAACTTTATTAAGGTTTGTAAATCTTGAATTACAGATGAAGATACTCCTTGAATACTCATAGCCATTGGAATGTAATGTCTATTTTCATCTTTATTTTTATTCCAAACTATATAATGAAACCAACCTCTAATTGTTGAAAGAGGGGGAAGGGGATAAGTATCCCAGTAGTTAAAACTCATAGGTTTTCTATAATTTGCAAAAAGCTGATAAGCTTTTATTCTTAAAAGCTTCATTTTTTAAGCTCCATAATATTCATTAACTTTTTGTTTTAAAGTTTCAAAGAAATCATTTACATTAAAGATCTGATTTGCTGGTAAAAGATTTTTTATTTCTTGCTCATTATCAAAATATCCTTCTATTAAACCTATATAAGTATTATCTTTAATAAACTTACCATTGAAGCTCATATTTAATACTGAAGATATAATTGTTGGTTCTACTGAGTATTTTCTACTTTCTTTGTTGTAATTTATTTTTAGTCTTCCTAAGAAAAATGGATTTTTTACATCATAAACTCCACCTATTGCAAAAAGAGGGTTTAAGCTTTCCATTCTACCTTTTATATTTCTGTTTAAAACTTTTAAAACATCAAGTAGCATATTTACTCTTCTTGCTTTTTCTTGAGGTTCTAAGTCTATATCATCATTTTCATCTTTCCCAACTCTATCAAGCTCTACAGTGATTGTATATGTATATAAAGATGATTGATGTTCAAACTGGAATGGATTTGGATTTGCTCCTGCTCTTTGGGCAAAATTCAGATTTGTTCCAAACTCAATATCCAAATTCATTGGTTCTAATGCTACTGCTGGGGATATTCTAACAACTGCTGGTCTTGTTAATGAGCCTTTATCTTTTTCTGTTTTCATATATCCAAAAAGGTCTGCTTCAATATAATCTTTAATATTTGCATCTGGTTTAAACTGAACAACTTCATTTTGAGCTGTTAATGGGTCTTCCTTGTCATCAATATTAAATATCTCTTTTAACATTCTGTAAATATCGTATCTTATAGCTTGTCTTGATTCATAAGAGTATAACTGTCCACTTCTGGATAGTTTTTTCAGTTCTGAGATATTTCCTATTCCTTCTCCGTAGTTTAAGCTCATTGCATCAAAAATAATTGAAACTGTTAATCCTTTTGGTGCTAAATTACTCATTATTTAATCCCTCCTTATTTAATTCTTTTCCAAGAAATCCATTTAAAAAGCTATATCCAAGTGGATATAATAAATTTTTATCTGATATTGTTTTTACAAAACTTGATGGTATTTCTTCTTCAAAAGCCATATAAGTTCTTATTAAAATATCCATAAACTGATTTGTATTTCCTACTCTTAATGCATTTAAAAGTTTGTAAGCTATAGACTGGATTTTATTTTCTGCATTTTTATCTTTTAACTTTTTAGCAAGCTGTGCACCTTTGTTATAAACAAACCAAAGTTCATTATTTGAAATATCCATACTCCTTCCTCCAAATATAATTTTTTCTAAAAAATCCTTTATTAAAAGATTTAAAATCTGCATTTGATAAGGATTAATATTTGTCTTGTAATACACAGAATTATTAACTTTTTTTAAGTAAATTCTTAATAAATTATTCAAAAATTCATAAGAAAGACTATTATCTAAAATTTTCTCTAATATTTGAGGAAGTATTGAAAATCTTTCATTTTTTATTTCATAAAAGGTTTTAGATAACTTTTTTAAATCTTCTTTATTTTTTTGTAAATATTCTGCTTTTTCTTTTGAAATATTAAAAGAATAAATTTTTGGCATAGTATCACTGTTTAGATCAAGTTCTATAACTACTGTATTTGCTAAAAAGTATCTTGCTTTTTCTGATTGAGACATTAAAACAAGTTCTGTAAAGAAATCTATAAATTTATTTTCTGAAATATCAGTTGTTAATTTCTGTTCTAATATTAAATTTTCTTTTAATAAATTTTCTATTGAAGTATCTGAATTTACAAAATAATATACAGGTTTATTATCCTTTCTAAAAGGTGTTAAACCTGCAAAATATGAAAAGTATATAATTTCACATATCTCACATAAAGGAAGTTTTGAATTAAAATTCCATACAAAATTTATACTATCTGGGTTTAATCCATAAAATTTTGAAATTCCTGTATCAAATATAGTATCTTTTTTTGCCTGTCTTATTGAGCAGTTTATACATTTATATTTTTTGTCTTTCTTATTTTTGTTTTCTAATAAAGTTTCTTCAAAATCTTTTTGGAATTTTTGAAATCTATTTTTATTTACTGATAAATTTAAAAAACTTTTTTGTCCATAAATCCCTCTTAAGTATATTTGCACATCAGTTTCCCAAAATTCTTCTTTATCTTCTTTTAAAATTTTTAAAGCATTTTTCAGAAAGTTTGTAAGTTGAGTTAAATCTTTTTTAACTATGTTTTTAGAAGGTAATTTCCCTAATTTTTTCTTCAAGAGGCTAAAGCCTGATAGTATTTTATTTAGTCTTGTATGTATTTCAGATATTATTTCCTCTTTTGGATTTTCAAGACTTTCTAAATCTTTTAAATATTCATTAAATAATGAAACTATATGATCATATCTTCCATATTGGTTAAATGCATAATCAAAATATCTTTTTGCAAATCCATCAAATATTTTTCTATCAAACTCTATATAGTTTTCCCCTATCTTTAATAAATTTTCATCTTTAGATTTTAATTCGTGATTTTTAACATCCCATAAATGAGAATTTATCTTTAAAAATCCTATAATTCCTGCATTATAAAGCCAATCTCCTAAATAAACCCTCTCCATTATCCTAATACCTCCACCATTCCAAAGCCTTGTCCTGTTCTATTTCCTATACCTATTTTGTATAAAATTTCTAAATCTTTTGGATGTCCGGAGAGCTTGAATATTCCTGAATTTCCTGTTAGATACATTATTGGTTTTCCTGTTTTTTCTCTAAAATCTTTTAAAGTATGTTTTACTACTTGTTTTTGCATTTTTATTGGCTCAAATCTTAAAGGTTTTTCTAATCCTTTTCCTTTTATATGTGGTGATTTTAAGATTCTGTTTGATATTTCATTTAAATGAGATTCAAAATTTTTATCATCAAAAAGAACTGGATTATCTTCTTTGTCTTCTATTATTATTGGTGAATTAGTTTTAAAAATAATTACATCGTTTTTGATAGGTCTTTCATTTAAAGAGTAAACATTTTTTATGTAAAACTTGATTTTTTCTCCATTTACTAAACTATAATTTCCATAACTAAAATCAAAAGTTTTTAATCTTTTCAATCCATTAAATAAGCTTATTATAAATCTATAATCATATGCTGAAATATATAAATTTAATGGTTGATTATCAAAATAAAAAACTAAATCTTCTATCTGGAATTTTTCATCTATTTGGATTGTTTCTTTTTTTATTTCTTTTTTCTTTGGAATTACAAGGTTAAAACAGAAAGGCTTTGTTATTTTATTGTTGTATAAAAATTCTTTGTAATCTTTATCTGATTTTTTTAAAGCTTCTTTAATAAGAGATATTATCCTATGACGATAAATTATAGGAAGTTTATTAGTTTGAATAGTTATTTTTATTCTCATTGAACCCCTCTTTAGATTTTATCTATGTTCTATTAACGAAAAAAATCTTAATTTCTGACTTTTTTGTTTATTCTAATATTCCATATCCTAAGGATGTTTTTGCTCCTATTCCTATTTTTTCAAAAGCTTCTTGTAGGTCTATTCTTAATTTTTCTAAATCTCTATCATAACTTTCAGCATTTTTAAAGTAAAAATTAAAAGTTGTTCCTTCTGGAATAGCTAAAAATGTTATTGGTGTTGGATTTTGCCAGTCTGCTGGTGGCTCTGGATTTTTATCATTTGTATAATAATTAGGATAATGGGGGTTCATAATATCTACATCAAATCCTTCAAATTTCTCCGGATATGCATCTAAGATTATTAATTTTCCTTTTTGATTTTGGTTTCCAAAAATTTCAATAATTTTCTTTTCTTCTTCTGATATATTTTCCTCTGGTTTACCTTTATAATCATCAATTCTGGTTTCTATTTCCTTATATTTTTCTTCATCCCAATTTGCTAATTTCCAAATTCTGTAAGCTCTCAGAACTCCTTTTATAGCTGACGATGGAATATAAGGAATTCCATAAATATGATGAAGTTTTATAGAGGTTTCTAAAACAGAAGATATACCAAGACCAATTATTAGTCTTGATTTAGTTGTTAACTGATAAGAACAATCAGATGAATTTTTTTGCCTTTCTTTAATTTTTTCCAAAATTTTATTTAAATTTTTATTCCCATTTCCTTTTATTAAATAATTTCTATAATTTTCAACTCTTTCTTTTGTGTTTTCTACAACTTCCTTTTCAAAATTTTTACTATTTATCTTAAATCTATTTCTTCTATAGTTTATTTCAAAAACCTTCTTCAAAGCCTCATTATAAACTTCATCATCTTTTATAAAACTTATGTAATTTATTGCTTTTATAAATGAGATTTCATTTGCATTTAATTTATTTTTATTAAAAGTTAAAAAATCTAAATATTTATTTAACAATAAAGATATATTATCTATATGATTAAAATTTTTCAAAATTTGACTGGTTTCTTTAGGGACTACTTTTCTTGTTTCCATCTTATTGTTCCTCACTCTTTAGCATTGAACTTGCAAATCTTCTAAGCCAGTTTAAAAGTCTTAAACTCTCTTCAGTTGCAAAAATATAGGTTTGTGTATCTGCTTGTAATACTAATGGATTTAAAATCTGATCTATTTTTTCTTTTATTTTTCCTAAATTATCTAAGGATATATCTTCAATTTCTTGATTGAAAATCTTTATATCAAATTCATTAAATAGCCAGTTGGAAATTGTATATATTGTAGCCAAATGGTGATCTTTTCCTTTAGAAAATAGAAAAGCAAAAGAATTACCAAGTCCATTAGTTAATATTAAAGTTGGCATTTTTGATATTAGAGAGTTAAAATCCTTTTCATAATTTTTACCTTTTATTTTATTTATCATATCAAATGCATATTTTGCTCTTTTTTGCTCTAATGTTTGATTTTCTTTAGTATTCATTTTATCCCTCCTTAATATAAACCTTAGTAAATCCTCTGCCTAAAGTTTCATCTCCACCAAATTGGAAAACCTTTTTATCAATAAAATTCTTTACTTTATTTAAATTTTTTTCTTTTTCTGTTCTTGAAAAGATAGCATTATAAAAAACAGTTTCTGCCGGTACTAATTCTTCATACCATAAACTACCTGTCTTAACTGTTCCTGTTGTTTGATCTATTCTTGTTCTTGCATTTACTTCTGTATGATTTTTTACAAAATATTTAAAGTTATCATCAGAAAGGATTATTATTTTTTCTTTTTCTATATCTTTTTGTAAATCCTGAGGAAGATTTTTATGAATATTTTCTATTACATCTGAATTTTCATTATTATTTTTAACTTTAAAACTAAGCTCTTCTAAAACTACATATTTTTTATTTCCATTTCCAATTGTTATTTTATCCCCAATAGCTATTGCTTCATCTTTTTTAATATCAATTTCTCCAAAATTATCTAAGCCTATATCCCTTGAAAATCTTTTTAAAACTAATGGACAAGTTATCCAAGCGAAAACACCTTTTACTGATTTAACCGGAAATAATAATATTTTTCCATCTGTAAAGATGATATCTCCTTCTTGATCTCCATCTCCGAAAATCTCAAAAAATTCTTTACATATTGTTTTTTCCTTTTTACAATCTTCAAGTTTTTCTGGAAATTCTTCAGGTGTGAAATTTGATTCTTTCAATCCATACTCCGCTCTTATTACCCCTTTAATAGCTGTTGATGGCATTACTGGATAATCAGTATGTGCTTCTCTTTGAATTGGCAAATCAATAACATCTAAGGTTGTTCCACTTCCAATATGTAATGGTGTATGGCAGTGGTAAAAAGCTATTTTTTTACTCATTTTTTCCCTCCAAGTTTACTGCTAATATAATAGATAATCCAAATCCTATTGGAAATTTTTTATCAAAAAATGGATATTCATTTACAAAAAATGATGGTTTTAGCCAATATTTATTAAATATCTCACCTAAATTATTTTTATCTTCTAATTTATAATAAAAGACAGAACCTTCTGGAATAATTTTAAACATTCTACTTGGATATTTATCTCTTTTATCTTTGTAAATATTTATCCAACTGCTGTAATTTATTACTGGATATGAAACCTGTAAGATAAGTTTAGCTCCTTCTATTTCAGGAATAGCATTGGTAGGTGTTAATAAAACTATTTTAAAAAATCCTGTTTCATTGATTTTTTCCATTATCTTATTTTTTTCTTTTTCAAATTCTTCTCTATAGTCAATATCCTCATCAACTATAGATATTTTACTTTCTCCCCCTAAGGTTAAAAATTCTATACTTTTTATTTTTTCTTTATATTTATCATTTTTTAGCTTTACTACTAATGAAACATCTTCTTTAAATCTAATAAAATCTTGAAAGTATAAGAATCCTTCTTTTGTATTTCTTGTTTTTCTATCTAATGCTATTCCTACTCTTGACTCAACATCATATAATTTTGCAAATGTTAATTTTTTATTTTGCTTTCCTTTATCATTTTTATTATTATCTTTGTTTTCATCTTTTAATAAGTAAGATAATAAATCTTTTAAAGATATATATTCGTTTATAGATTCTGTTTTTCTTTCTTCTTCATAATCTAAAATATATTCTATATCTTGGTCTAAGTTTGAGTAAAACTCTCCTTCTAATTTTTTCAGTTTTGGAAATTTTATTTCGCCTGTATTTTTTACTTTTAATATATCTGCCGGTGTTTTAAAAAATACTTCTCCATTCTTTTTAAAAGCTAAAAATTCTATGCTACTTTCTGAAAATTCTGAATTTTCTTTAAAAGTTAATATTTTATTAACTGCAGATACTACAGGAATAGGATTTAAAAAGAATCTTCCCTGTCTAAAATTTTGCTGTGAGGCATTAAAAGGTTTTCCATCTCCAAAAATTAATAAATCGTATGGTTTAAGCTGTAGCATGGCTTACTTCCTTTACTGTATTTGATTTTATGAATTTTGCCATTTTTATTCTGTATGAAAAATCTTTTATAGTTGTTTCATAATCTGTTAAATCAATTAATAACTGCTTTATTTCATCTTTTAAATTTTTCTTCTTCATTAAGTATGTAGCAAGTTCCATTACTAAATTTTTATCATAACTTTTATCATCAAAAGAACTTACCAACTCATAATATTGAGTTGCTAAAGTAGCTGGTATTTTTTCTGCTTTTTCTACAAGATTATTAAATGTTTCTATTTGATCCCATTTTAAAGAAGTTTCTGCAAAAGAATAAGAATGTTTTATATATTTAATATGTATCTGATTTTTGCCATCTTTTTTAGCTTTTGATTCTGCATTTCGCACTTCTGATAATACATAATTAAGTGGAAGCCTATGATGAGCTAATATAAGTCCTGCGCTCATTGTAAAATGATAATCTAAATCCTTTTCATTTGGAAAATATTTATCTTTTATCTTTTTATTTAAATCTTGATTAAATTCTTTTTGAATTTCATTAGCACAATCTAAAGCTGACTGAACTGGCAATAAAGCTAAAACATCATCTCCACCTGCATAAACAAGAAAACCTTTATGATTTTTTTCAACTATACCTTTTACTTTTTTAGTAAATTCTGAAAGATATTTACTAAGTTCTTTTTGTTTTTCTTCTGTTTCTAATTTGGAAATTTTTTTACCCATATTATCGCCATCCATAAGTAAGACTGCATAATGATATATAGGTTTAAAATCTTTATCTTTATAGAACTCTTCTAATCGTTTCTTAATTTCTTTTAATATATTCTTTTTATTTTCATCTTGTTCCTGCTTTATGTAGTTTTCCCAAGTAATTGGCATTAGCCATTCACCATCTAATTTGGATATATCTTTATTTTTGATGGCAGAAGTTATATTTTGATTATCTTCATATAAATCTTTTCCCAAATCTAATATGTTAAGTATTTCTTCTTGATAATTTTTCTTAACTATTTCTTTAACAAATTTCATAGAAATATCACTTGTAGATGGTATATTATCAGTTTTATTGAGAGTATCTTTTAAAAATCTTTTTCCAAGACAAAAGCCGCAAAGCCTTTCATTTTCTTCTATTAAGATGGAATATTTTTTATTTAAAAATTCCCAAAATTCTTTTCCTGTAAAATCTTTTTCTGTAGCTCCAAGAATGAATCTTTCACCACAGATAGAGCATTTATAAGCTCCTCTAATTAATGCAGGTTTTATTTCATTTGTTATCTGCATATAATCTTTATAATTTTTATTATCAGGAAATAGGTTATTTTCTTTGCTTATTAACTCAAAACTTTCAATTTTATCTAACTCTTTAAATTTAAAACCTTTTAATGTAGCTATATATTTTGATAATTCTTTTCTACTTTCTGAATAATTTGTTAATTTTGTTGCACCTATTATTAGATTTAAAGAATTTTCTATTTGAAATTCTGCTAAATTTTTAATGTTTTCAGTTAGATAATTTTTTTCTTCTAACTTCTCATATACTTCACTAATGCCTTTATTTTTTTGATTATTATTTCCAAGAAGAACTTTTATTAAATGCTTTTTAAAAGAATTTTGTATACAACCTATTACATCTTTTATTTGATTTTTATCTTGAATATCTATTGTAAATATGACAATATTAGTGATGTCTGCAGTAAAACTGTTTTCAATATCTTTTTTTATTAAATCTTCATGAGGGATAATAAATTTAGTAGAGCTATATTTTCCTGCCAAATCTTTTAATGTATTTTTCAAAATATATGAAATTAAAAAACTTCCGGCCCATAAATCTGCAGTTTTCCTTGAAGCTTCTACCAATTTTTGAACAGATGGTATTGTTATTTGGAAAAGGTATTTATCTGTTTTCATTTTTTACCCCAAAATTATCTTTTAATTTTTCTATTACTTCTTCTGTCCCTTTTTGCCAATTTTTATAAAATTTATCTTTATCTTCATTAAACCTTCCAAAACAGTTCTTATCTTTATAAAAAAAGGAAAATATAAAAATTTTATTGTTATATATAGAAAAATTTATAAGTGAACCTTGTCTTTTTTTTGCAGAACCAAGCAAACAAGAATAATCACTTTTACTTTCTATTTCGTGAATTACATTCTCATAAACTTTTTTTAAAAATTCTTCATAATTTAATGATTGTCTAAAAGGTTTTTTTAAAGGAATACTAAAAACCTTATAAACTTTTTTAGGCTTTTTAGCTAAAACTGGGAATAAAGGTACGTCTATATCCTTTTCACTTTCGTTAAATAAAGCTTTACAAATATTATCTATTTTTTCTACTTCTTCTGATAGAGAAAATTTTTCTAATTCAAGATTACCATTGAATCTATTTTTTCTATAACCTATACCTATTAAAGAAGCTACATTTAATAATGCTTTAAAAAAATCTAAACTTTCTTGTATAGATATATCTTTGTTTATTGGCCTTTTAACTTGAATTTTTAAATCAAATTTACTATTTGGACTTATCATATCTCTTTTATTTTTAAATCCATTTTTATGTGGAAGTAAAGCAATTTTTTTAATATCTAAAGATTGATTTTTTACTATTAATGAAAAAATACTTTTTTGATTTGTACTACCGAAAATTAAGCTTTCTTTTTCTTTTAATTTTATTAAACCTTCTTTATTATGTTCTATATATTTTCCTGCGACAAGTCTAAAGGCAAATCTCATTATTGCTTTTATTTCGGAAGGACGAATGCCATCATTTTGAGAAAAAGCTCCTCCCATCAATGTTGGAGTTATTGTTTTTACTGTTAATGTTATTTCTTTCATATCCCACTCCACTAATATTTTCTACTATTTATAAACGAATTTTATTTTTATTTCTGACTTTATTCTTTTATTTTCTTTTTTAATTTGTTATACTATATAAAAAATTAAATTGCAAGTTTTTTAGATATTCATTGGCTACTTGGAAATAGAATAAGTAGTCCCATTTAGTTCAGATTTTGTTTTTTTATTAACTTTTTATGAAAATACATAACAAATTTTGATATGTAGTTGCATTTTGAATAGAAAATATATTTTTGTGTAAGCTGGCTTTTTATAATAACTTGCGAGAATATAATAGAAAATATATTTGCATTACTGGAGGTTTGATGCAACTTACTATCATTTGCGAGGATTTTTAAAAATTTTTAAATCCTCTGAAAAGTGCAAAACTACTTGACAAGAGCAATTTTTTTTATTAACCTAAATTAACGGGTTTTATCTGAACTATGTGGGTTAAAAAGCCAGTTAAAAAAATAGCAGTATTTGCACCAGCAACGTTTTATCTGAACTATGTGGGTTAAAAAGTTCATCTTTAATAGAGCTTTGTAAGAAATATCCAGGTTTTATCTGAACTATGTGGGTTAAAAAGTTTGTTCTACCAATGTGTCTTTTAATTTCTTTAAAATAAGTTTTATCTGAACTATGTGGGTTAAAAAGTTCTAAAATACTTTTTAATCTTTCCTTCCTATCATGTTGTTTTATCTGAACTATGTGGGTTAAAAAGATAAATCAAAATAGTTTTTATATAACAGCTTTGGAGTTTTATCTGAACTATGTGGGTTAAAAAGTAGTTTCATCTACTAAGTTCCATTTTCCTAAGAACGGTTCGTTTTATCTGAACTATGTGGGTTAAAAAGTGTATTGAAGTCCTTATATTATCTTTTCCTTCTATCTGGTTTTATCTGAACTATGTGGGTTAAAAAGATAAATCAAAATAGTTTTTATATAACAGCTTTGGAGTTTTATCTGAACTATGTGGGTTAAAAAGCCTTAAATTTTGTAATTTCTTTTAAATGATACACATTGTTTTATCTGAACTATGTGGGGTAAAAAGCTACTGATGAGAAGATTACATAAACAAGAATAGAAGTGTTTTATCTGAACTATGTGGGTTAAAAAGGCGGATAAAGGAGTAGTAGGTTCGTTTTCTTTTATAGTCTGGTTTTATATGTAAAAAATGTTTGTATCTCTTTGGTTTAGAAATAAACGATTTAAAACCTTATTTATAAAATTGAAATCAATAAGCCATTTTACCTGGAATAACTCCTCTTACTCCACCTTTAGGATTTTCCATATCTCCTTTATATCTTGGAATAAGATGAATATGTACATGAAAAATTGTCTGACCTGCATATTTCCCTATATTAACTCCTATGTTATATCCATCTGGTTTAAATTTTTTATCTAAAAATTCCTTTGCTTCATCTATCAAATCTAATATACTTACTTTTTCTTCCTTAGTAGCATCAAAATAATTATCAAAATGCCTAAATGGAATAATAAGCATATGTCCTTTATTAACAGGATATTTATCAAATATTGCATAACAATGCTTATTTTGAATGATTATATTTTCATTTGACATATTACAAAAAGGACATTTTTCATTTATGGTTTCCATGGTTCATAACCTCTATCTATTAGAAATTCTGCCCTTTGTTTTAATTTATCTATTGCATTATTAAAAAGACTTTTTTCTGATGTTGGAATATTTATTCTTCCTGTTAAACCTATTTCCACTTCTTTTTTAAATCTATCTTTATATTCTTTTAAAAGTAAATTCCAGTAGTATTTTATTTGATTTTTTCTAGATTCTATTAATGATGGCGTTGGAACCATATCACTTTTTTTTCTATTTATTTGCGAATGGGCAGGTAGTAAATTCCATAAATCATTAATATATGTAATAGAATAAGGTAAAGCATGGTCAACTTCGTAATTTTTCTTTGTTAGTTTTTTATTTGTCCATACACATCTTAAATTTTTTATATACTTGTCATAAACTTTTTTAGCATCATAAACATCTCTTTCTATTTCTTCTTTACTCTTAAGTAGTAATGATATTATTTCTTCTTGATTTAATGAATTATCTATATTTTTTGAAAATTTTGCCCATTTAAAAATTATAGACTCTGTTCCATTTATAAAAGACCCAAATTCTTTTAATAAAATATATAGATTTTTATCAAATTTTATATAACCATAATTATTTATTAGATATTCTTTAATGTTTAAATCCTTACTTTTTACCTTTAAGTTAGGATTTTCATATCTAAATATTGAATATTTTGTTTTATTGGTGGTATATCCTAAATGTTTCATTGGACCAGTATAAATAGCAGTTTTTATTTTAGTGAATAGTTTCTTTATTTCTTTGAAATTAACTTTTGAATGTCTATAATCATTATAAAACTGTAAAAATCCACCATTATTTTTGTATTTTTCAATGAAATATTCTAATTCTTTTCTAAAGGTTAAAGCTTTTTTTCCATAGATTTGAGGAATATTATTTTCTATTAACGGGTAGTAATAAAATATCCATTTTTCAATTAGTAAACCTAAAGGAAAGGATACTTCTTCCTCTGTTTCTAATTTTAAATGATCATACTCTTGGATTATTTCAATAATTCCTCTTAATAATGCAAACTTATAAGATGCATATTTTGATTCTCTTTCTATAAATCTTCTTAAAAATTTAGCTTCTTGCATATTTGTCTCTTTCAAAAAATATCCAAAATTTTATCATCTTAAAATTAAAATTTTTATCTGTTCTTAAAATTTAATACTAATTTGGATTAGATTTATACTAAATAAATAACTTTTGTTAAACAAAAGCAAGAGTAATATTGTCAGAATTTATCTATTTCTGTAGTTTATAGATATTAGATACCTTCTGAGAGAGGTTCTTTTAGTATGGATACTTTTTGGTTAATATTTTTAGGTTTTATAGGTGCCTTATTTATTTTATCTTTATTCAGTCAAGATTCAGAAGAAAACACAGATTATCAAGATGAAACAGATTACCAAAATGAAACTTATTATCAAGATGAAGATGAAGATGAATATCTATATAATCAAAATGCAACCTATGCTGATGATGATTTTTTATCTTCAACCTCTTATTTTTCTGATGATGATTATGATGATTATCTTACCGATCCTGCTTATTGCCATCTTGCTTCCAATATATATCATGATATTTGCTACGATGATGATCTTTGGAATGATGATTTTTTGAATAATGATTGGGATGATACTTGGAATAATAGTTGGGATGATGATTACTAAAAATTGTCAAAAAATACAAAATGAAATTTTTTTATAAAATATCACTTTTAAAACTATCAAAATATATATTTCCAAAATGAAAAAACTAAAAATTAAAGGAGATTATAAAGAACATTGGTAATCATTTAAAAATAAGTTCATTGTTGAATTTAGAAAGTCGCAATACCTTCAGAAAGTTGGGTAATTGCAAGAGATCCTATACAACCCTAGTTATATTTAAGATACTAAATAACCAAAAGCTCTATAAGTTAACCTTAAATATTCTTTTTAAATTTTTGTTTTTAAAAACAAAATCAAGGTTTTATACAGGTTTACTGAAAAAGACTTTTTTTACATATAGAAAAATATATAAAGTTTTATTAAAACTTTACTTTCTGTATAATATTTGAAAATATAAAATTAGGAATTTAGCTATGCTAAA